>NZ_JAGIOS010000001.1:3370000-3670000 GCF_017876815.1 Sinorhizobium meliloti
CATGCATGTCGTTGTGCCTGACCCGGGCACCGTATGGGGTTTTGGAGAGGGATCCATGTTCTACGCGATATTGGCCTATC
Source organism: Sinorhizobium meliloti (assembly GCF_017876815.1). Lineage (NCBI taxonomy): Bacteria > Pseudomonadati > Pseudomonadota > Alphaproteobacteria > Hyphomicrobiales > Rhizobiaceae > Ensifer > Ensifer meliloti. Next base: position 3,370,081 of record NZ_JAGIOS010000001.1, read on the forward strand.
ACGAGGAAGAGGTGGTCGAATCCTGGACCAGGGAGGCAGATGCCAAGCTGATGGACGATCTGCTGCAGGTCAATGATCGCCTCGTCCGGGAAAAGCGATTGGGACCGGCCGCACGGCTTGGCTCGACCAGGGATGCCGTGACGTTGCGGGGCGATGGTGCCGGCATGATCATCGACGGTCCCTTTGCCGAGACCAAGGAGCAGTTGCTCGGCCTCTACGTGGTCGACTGCCCGAACCTTGAAGCCGCCGTCGAGACGGCGCGCGAATTGCGCCGGGTCAACCCGACCGCCGTATACGAGATCCGACCGATTTCGCTCTACCTGCCCGGTGCGGCGCTTTCGGCGCCCGACGAGGGTCCGGCTTGACGTGAGGCAGGGCGGCGGCAAAACATCCCCTTGACTGAATCGCCTATGTGCCTGATTTAAGCTGCGGGCGGACGTGGCGAAACTGGTAGACGCAAGGGACTTAAAATCCCTCGGGAAACCGTACGGGTTCGATTCCCGTCGTCCGCACCAAAGCTGCAAGATCGGCAATCCCTCAAGGGCCGGAGATCTCGAATGGTTGATCGACGCTTGCGCTCCTGCCGCTGTTGGTGTCGTTGAAGCGGTAGCGCAGCACATAATTCCCTGATGGTGCCCCGGCGACGTCGATCCTCAGCGTCGCATAGATTTCCTGGTTGCGCTGATAGCCCTTGAAGGTGAAATCGCCGAACGCCTTCTGGCTGGCGAGGACCTCTCCCTTCGGATTCAGGATGTCGAAGTCGACCGTGAAGCGTGTCTCGAGCTTACCCTCGTCGCTTGCCTCCTTCCAGGTAAGTCCCACGGGCTCGACATAGGATATGAGCGTTTCGCCGGCTTCGAATACCGGATCGGGCCGGGGCTCGTACATTGCAAAGCCGGCCGGTGCTGCTGTGACGAAGACCGCCTTGCCGATGGCGAAGGGAAGGGTCTGCGAAAAGTCGCTCATGGCCTTGCGCAAGGTTTCCTGGGCGCCGGCGGCATCGCCGGAGCTCGCCTGCTGTTCGGCCTTCGCCGCAGCGTCGGCAAGCGGACCCGCCTCTGCCTGCGTGTCGGCGAGGATGACGGTGGCGTTCGTGAGTGCCGCCAGCAGGAGCAGGTATCTCGGCATCGCGCTTTCCAAATGCCCGATCGCTCTGAGCTTTCGGCATTTGGCACACCAAGTCAAGGCAAGGCTGCAGCCGAGCGGCGGCTGTTACTGCTTCCAGAAGATCGGAGTGAGCACGACGAGGACGGTCAGGACCTCCAGACGCCCGAGCAGCATCATCAGCGACAGCAGATAGAGCTCGGGATCCTGGAGTGTCGAGAAATTGCCCGCAGGGCCGATAAGGCTGCCGAGGCCGGGGCCGACATTGGAGAGACACGTGATGACGGCCGACACGGCCGTGACGAGATCATAGCCGAGGGCACCCATGACCAGACTGCCGAAGACCCAGAGCAGGATATAGGTGATGAAGAACAGCAGAATGGCGCGCTGCACGTCCGCGTCGACCGTATTCTTCCCGTACCGGACCGCGTAGATCGCATTCGGGTAGACGAGCTTGTTCAGGGCAGACCGGATGGCGTTGAAGAGCACGACGAACCGATAGGCCTTCATGCCGCCCGCTGTCGAGCCTGAACAACCGCCGATGAACGTGCATATGAACGCGACCATGACCACGAACGGTCCCCAAAGGCTGTAATCTTCGCTCGCATAGCCCGTGGTCGACAATATCGACGTGATGTTGAAGAAGGCATAGGTAAGCGCGAGGTGGAACTCGACGCCGTTGGCGAGCCGGTGATAGGCCGCGACCGCAACCGAGAATGCGGTGAGATAGCCCAGAAATACGATGATCTGAGGATCGCGAAGGGCGTCCAGGCGCCCGCGCACGACGAGCACGATCAGGATGGAGAAGGGCAGGCTGCAGACCGTCATGAAGAACGTGCTGGCCCAGAGCAGGGGAATGCTGGAAAAGTAGCCGAATGACGCGTCGTGCGTAGAAAAGCCGCCCGTCGCGACGGTCGTCATCGCGTGGTTGATCGCGTCGAACCTGTTCATCCCGAGCATGGCATAGCTGATCGCGCACAGCAGAGTGATCGACACGTACACGACGAGGAAGGCGCGGCCGAAGCTCGCGAGCCGGGCAAAGGGTTTGTCGCTGGTGTCGGAGGATTCCATCTTGAAGAAGGACATTCCGCCGACACGCAGATAGGGGATGATGAACAGGCCGAGAACGACGATGCCGATGCCGCCGAACCAGCTCAGGAGCGACCGCCAGAGCAAGAGGCCGGGCGGCGCGTCATCGAGCCCGACGATTACGGTCGAGCCGGTCGTCGTTACCGCCGAGACGGACTCGAACAGGGCCTGGGCAAAATCCAGCTTTACCGAGGACAGCCAGAGTGGAATGGCGCCGACGATCGAAAACACGATCCACAGGACATTCACAACCAGGAAGCCGAATTTCTTCGAGAAGGGCGGGGGGCCTGCGCGGGTCGCCATGAACGTCGTCGACGAGATTGCGCCCGACATGAAGGCGGTCACGGCGAAGACCTGCCAGTCCGGGTGACCATAATAGAGATCGACCAGGGCCGGAATCAGCATCGCGCCGGAGAGATAGAGCCCCAGGATCGCCGCGAGATGGACAGCATGCCGGATCAGATTCGCGTTCAAGCTCTTGATTTCCTGCAAGCGGTTTGTCGGTGGGCCGGCGATCGAAGCGGCCGCGATAGTGCCGTGCGTGACCGATTCGTGTCAAATCGATGGTCTCCGGCGCGGCAATGTGCAATAGCGACTGCCATCGGCAAACTCAACGGGTGAAGTCACGTGATGAAGCAGGATGTTGAAAAAGCGGCAGCGGCGATGCGCGAGATCTTTCCGCCGACGCCGCTTCAGCTCAACGAGCACCTGAGCGCGCGCTGTGGGGCGACCGTCTTCCTGAAGCGCGAGGACCTTTCGCCGGTGCGCTCCTACAAGATCCGCGGCGCCTTCAATTTCTTCCGCAAGTCGCTCGGCTCCGGAGCGGCCGGGAAGACCTTCGTTTGCGCTTCCGCGGGCAATCACGCTCAGGGCTTTGCTTTCGTCTGCCGCCACTTCGGCGTTCCCGGAGTCGTCTTCATGCCCGTGACGACGCCCCAGCAGAAGATCGACAAAACGCGCATGTTCGGGGCCGAGTTCATCACGATCCGCCTCGTCGGCGATATTTTCGATCAATGCTACAAGGCGGCGCGCGAGCATGTGGAAGCGATCGGCGGCGTCATGGTGCCTCCCTTCGACCATGACGATATCATCGAAGGCCAGGCCACGGTTGCAGCGGAGATAGCCGAACAATTGCCGGCCGGCCCCGTTGCCGATCTCGTCGTCCTGCCCGTCGGCGGCGGCGGCTTGGCCGCGGGCGTGACCGGGTATTTGGGCGACAGCCTCTCGGCCGACCGTTTTCTGTTCTGTGAACCGGAGGGGGCGCCGAGCTTCAGGCGCAGCCTGGAACTCGGCGGCGTCGTCACGCTCGACCAGGTGGACAATTTCGTCGATGGCGCGGCGGTCGCACGGATCGGCGACCTGAACTTTGCTGCGCTCCGGAGATTTTCGCCGGAACAGGTGATGCTGCTGCCTGAGAATGCGATCTGCCTGACGATCACCGAAATGCTGAATGTCGAGGGCGTGGTTCTCGAACCCGCCGGCGCGCTTGCAATCACCGCACTGGAAGCGCTTGGCCGCGATAGTCTCGAAGGCAAGATCGTCGTAGCGGTCGTTTCCGGAGGCAATTTCGACTTCGAGCGCCTGCCGGACGTGAAGGAGCGGGCCATGCGCCATGCGGGGCTCAAGAAATACTTCATCCTGCGCATGGCGCAGCGTCCGGGCGCGCTTCGCGATTTCCTCGGTCTCCTGGGAGAGGAGGACGACATCGCCCGGTTCGAATACCTGAAAAAGTCTGCTCGAAACTTCGGCTCCGTGCTCATCGGTATCGAAACGAAACACGCGGAGAATTTCCCCGTTCTCAAACAGCGTTTCGATGCGGCGGGTCTCCGCTACCAGGACATCACCGAGAACGAGATGCTGGCCAACTTCGTCATTTGACAAGGCGGGAAGTGGCCGGCGCCGGGCTCACCAATTTTAGCTTTGACAGGGCCGGCGAGCACGGCTAACTGTGAGGCATGGCATCGTTTTTCTCGAAATTATTCGGTCGCTCCAGCGGCTCTGAAACGCAGGCACAGCCTGCGGCAGGCAAGACCGAGAACTATGCGGATTGCGTGATCCGGGCGACGCCTCAGCGCGAGGGATCGCAGTACCGGCTTGCCGGCAGCATCGAAAAGTCGATGCCGGACGGTGCAACGAAAGTGCGCAGCTTCATCCGGGCAGATCTCTTCACCTCCGAGCAGGACGCGATCGACTCGGCGATGCGCAAGGGGCGCCAGATCATCGACGAGCAGCGCGCGGCCCTCTTTTCCGACGACGCTCAGTCGCGGCCTGTCTGATATCCGGCGGCGGTAATCGCCAGTCCAAACAATATCCTACGGGTGATTCCTCATATTCCGCACTAAGGCCCGTTTGACCTCCTCATTCCTGTGCTCGTCACAGGAATCCAGCCAGACCAAGTCCTTGGGCTGAAAAAACGCTTCCCGCGCCGCAGACGCGGCGCTGCTGGATCTCTGTGACAAGCACAGAGATGAGGGCGAGGAACGCCATCATTCATCTCGCAGCAACCGTCATAAGCTCCAGATGAATCTCAACAGGCCCTTGGGGCGTGAGGAAAGGTATGTTCGGTTTTCCGCCCGCATCCCGCGTCAGAGCTTGATTCTGAACCGGGCGAAACCGTCGCTGCCGTCGCCGGCATTCTCGATTTTCACCGCCTTGACCTCTGCCAGGAATTGTCGCGCCCTCGGGCCGCTGTCGAACAGCACGCTCGTGTCCTTCTGCGGCGCGAAGGTCCAGTTCGCGTCCGCCGAGGGGTTGATCGTTCCCTGTTCGACGATGTAGCGCACGATGACGTCGCGGTTGGTGTCCGGCGCGACGAAGACGACCTTGTCGCCGGCGATGCCCGGAAAATTGCCGCCGCCGCCGGCGCGGTAGTTGTTGGTCGCTACGACAAATCTCTGCTTGGGATCAATCGGCCTGCCATCGAATTTCAGATCACGGATGCGGCTGGCCTCCGGGTTCGCCACATTGCCGTCCTTGTCGTATTTCGCAGGCTGCGAAAGAACGATCTGGTAGGTGACCCCGTCGATCACGTCGAAATTATAGGAAGGGAAGTCGCCATTGATCAGGCTTGCATCGACCGATCCCGGTGCAATCCGGTTGAAGATGCCGGCGGACATTTCGAGCCAGTTGCGCACCTCTTCGCCGGTGATGACGACCGCCTGCACCGTATTCGGATAGAGGTAGAGGTCGGCGACATTCTTGATGGCGATGTCGCCCGCTGGAACATCCGTATAGTACTCGGCGCCACCGCGCCCGCCGGCCTTGAACGGGGCTGCGGCGGACAGGACCGGCAGGTCGCTGTGCTCGGTGTCCTTGAGCATTTCGCGGATATACCACGTCTGGGCCTGGCTCACGATCTGCACCGACGGATCGTCCGCAACCAGCGCGAAATAGGAGTATAGCGGTGCCGAAGTTTTGCCGACGGGGGTGCGCACATAGGCAAGCGTCGCTTCGTGGTCCTTCTGCGCGGCTGCGAGCACTTCCGGCTTGTCACCGACCTCGGCGATCACCTTCTTTTCTTCCCGGCGAAAGATCGGCCGCGCCTCGCTTGTCGAACCGATCACACGCCACTGGCCGCCGTCGCGTTCGAGCAGCAGATCGATGAGGCCGAGATGGGATCCCCAGAAGCCGCCCATGACGCCGGGCTTTCCTGAAATCAACCCTTTGGCATTGTCGACGCCCGGAATTCCGTCGAACTTGGGTCCCGGAAAGTCGAGGTGGCTGTGGCCGGTGACGATGGCGTCGATACCCTCGATTGCCGCCAGGGGTACGGACGCGTTTTCGAGATTTTCGGCATAGGCCTGCTGCCCTATGCCGGAATGTGAGAGGGCGATGACGATGTCGGCGCCTTCCTCGCGCATCTGCGGCACCCAGGCTTCCGCGGCCTTGACGATGTCGCGCGCATTCGCCTTGCCTTCGAGGTTCTTGGCGTCCCAGGTCATGATCTGCGGCGGTACGAACCCGATGAGGCCGATGCGGATGGGGTGTTCCTGACCGGCGCCGTCCTTCACTTTTCGATCGAGGATTACGTAGGGCTTGAGGAAAAGCTCGTCCTGGCGCGGGGCGGCGGCCATGGCGCCTTTGGTCAGGTTGGCGCAGACGATCGGAAAGTTTGCGCCGTTGATCACATTGAACATGAAATCCAGGCCGTAGTTGAACTCGTGATTGCCGAGCGTGCCGCAGTCGTAGCCGAGCACGTTCATCGCGGCGATGACCGGATGCATGTCGCCTTCCTTCATGCCGCGCTTGTAGGCGATGTAATCGCCCATCGGATTGCCCTGAAGAAAATCGCCATTGTCGACGAGGACCGCGTTCGCCGCCTCGGCGCGGATGGCGTCGACGATCGAAGCGGTGCGCGCTAGGCCAAGCGTGTCGTTCGGCTTGTCGGCATAGTAATCGTAGGGAAAGACGTGGACGTGCAGGTCCGTGGTTTCCATGATCCTGAGATGCGCCTGGTTGGCAGCCGCGCGGGTCGAGAAGGGATGCAGCACGACAAATGCCGACGTGGCGGCAAGACCGCCGATGAGGGTCCGGCGCGAAATGGGATGCAAAGCAGTCATCGGTGATCTCCGAAAGCGCGTTCGATGCGTTCAGACAAGCGCGACTATGGCGGAATGGCCCGGCCACGCAAAGCGGCTGATTTTTGCAGACGGGATTGCCGCCGCGTCTCGCTGCATCACGGTCTCAGATGCCGACATTGGGGCGATCGATGACCTCGCGAAGCGAAAAACTCGAATTGATCTTTACGACGTGCGGCAACGCCGAGAGCCAGTCGCGATGGATGCGCTCATAATCCTCCAGATCCTTCGCTGCCACGCGCAGGATGTAATCGTATTCCCCGGACATCAGGTAACACACGAGCACATTGGGGCAGAGCTTCACGGCGGCTTCGAACTCCGCAAGGGTCTTGGCGAACTGCCCGGACAGCGAAATATGCACGATGACCATGATCCTGTAGTCGAGCGCCTTGTGGGCGATGCGCGCATGGTAACCGGCGATCGTCCCGGACTTTTCGAGAATATCGACCCGCCGCGAACAGGCCGACGGGGAGAGGCCGACCCTCCCGGCGAGGTCCGCGTTCGAAATTCGGCCATCCTGCTGCAGAATGCGCAGAATCGAACGATCGATAGCATCCAAGCCAGTCATTCGCATCTTCTTTCGAATAGTCGCAATTTTGTGCAATAATCACCGAAATCAATGCATGGATGAGCACTTCTTTGCAAGGACATTCTGGATGCCATCTGCTTTGCTGGACCCCTCATCAACGCGGCAGAAAGCCCATGGATAGGAGAGGAACGCAAAGATGCGTGTCGGTTGCCCGAAGGAAATCAAAAACCATGAATACCGTGTCGGCCTTACGCCCGGATCAGTACGGGAATATGTAGCCCACGGCCACGAGGTCATCGTGGAAACCAAGGCCGGGGCAGGGATCGGGGCCGATGACGACTCCTATCGCGCAGCCGGTGCAAGGATCGTACCGACAGCCAGAGAAGTCTTCGAAAAAGCGGACATGATCGTCAAGGTCAAGGAGCCGCAACCGTCCGAATGGGCGCAACTGCGCGAAGGCCAGATTCTCTACACCTATCTTCACCTCGCACCGGACCCGGAACAGACCCAGGGACTTCTTAAGTCCGGCGTCACGGCGGTCGCCTATGAGACCGTGACGGATGAGCGCGGCGGACTGCCGCTGCTTGCGCCGATGTCCGAGGTCGCGGGACGGCTTGCGATCCAGGCTGGCGCTACCTCGCTCCAGAAGGCAAATGGCGGCCGCGGAATCCTGCTCGGCGGGGTACCGGGGGTTCTTCCGGCCAAGGTCGCGATCATCGGTGGCGGCGTCGTCGGCCTGCATGCAGCCAAGATGGCTGCCGGTCTCGGGGCCGATGTTTCTATCCTGGACCGGTCGCTGCCGCGTCTGCGCCAACTCGACGATATCTTCAACGGCCGTGTCCATACGCGCTACTCGACGATCGATGCCTTGGAAGAGGAGGTCTTCTCCGCCGACATGGTGATCGGAGCGGTACTCATTCCCGGCGCTGCTGCGCCGAAGCTCGTCACACGCGAAATGCTGTCCGCCATGAAAAAAGGCGCCGTCATTGTCGATGTCGCGATCGACCAGGGCGGCTGCTTCGAGACGTCGCATGCGACGACGCACTCCGAACCTACCTATGAGGTCGAAGGCATCGTGCATTATTGCGTTGCGAACATGCCGGGGGCGGTGCCGATCACGTCGGCGCACGCGCTCAACAATGCGACACTCCAATACGGACTGCAGCTCGCCGACCGCGGCCTCAAGGCGATTGCCGAAGACCGGCATCTGCGCGCCGGCCTCAATGTCCACCGAGGCCGCGTCACCAATGCCGCCGTGGCCGAAGCACTCGGCTACGACGCCCACGCTCCCGAGGCCGTCCTCCACGTCGCCTGACACGCTGAACCGCCCGGCGCCATCATGCGCCGGGCTCCCGCTCAGGCCGCTTCGATGCGGCACTGGTAGCAGTTGTATTTTCCCGAGCGAACATGCACGAAGGCGACGTCCGGCCGTGCCAGCAATTCCATGGCCCGCTGCTCGAGGTACTCGGCATCAACGGCCCCGCCCGTGCCATAGACGATGCGCTCATCTCCCCCGTAGCCGCGCAGAAGATAGCTCTTGCTGGATGCGAGTATCGGCGGCAAGGCGTCACCGTCGTGAATGGCGCAATTTTCAGCGTGCATGAAGATCGGTCCCGTTTCGGCATAGGCCTGAACCGACGAAAACGGCCGGTAGGCGAGAACGAGATAAGGCTGGCCCTCATCGACATTGCGAAGGCAGTGCCGGCACGGCACGCCGTCGCCGTCCGAAATGCGCCGTTCGGGCTGGTCGCCATAGGCGTCCGGCCCGCCTTGCCTTAGCCGCTCCGCCTCTCCGACGGGCATTGCAACGTAGTTGAGTTTCATGGCGCTTCTCCCGATTGGCTGAATTCAGGAGAAAGATGCGCACTTGTGTCTGGGAACGACACCCGATACTTGCCGAGCTTAGATCCAACATCCGAAAGCGTTCAGAGCTTCTTCGCGAAGGTGAGAAGTTCCTCGTCGCTCAGCGGCTCGACCACCATCTCGCGCGTCGCGACCGGAGAAAAGCCGAACTGCTGGTAAAGCTGCAGCGCCCGGGGATGATCGAGATTGTTCGTCGTGACCGTGACCTTGCGCGGGTTCATGGCCCAGGCCGCAAACAAGGTCTGCAGCAAGAACCACTTGCCGAGTCCCAGGCCGAGCGCGTGCTCCATGAGCCCGAAATGGGTGAGGTCGATGACGTCATCGTCCAGTTGCTGGAATTCGAAGAAACCGGCCGGCGCACCGTCCACGTAAAGCACCATGACCGTCGTTCGCTTGTCGTGGAGGATAGCCGCCAGATCGTCGTCGCTCATGCGCAGGCGCTCCGCCCAGTGCCAGCGCTTTCCGACACGCAGATAGAGAAAGCGGTAGTAGGCAAGCGGAATGTCCGAGACGCGCAGGATCGCCGTGTGGATGTTGATCGGCATCGGCAGGCTTTGCTTTGGCGGCGATGTCATTTCGAGTTCGGTCACGTGCGCCGTGATCGCGGCAGGCTTCGACCTTGGCATGGCTCTCACTCTTTACCAATTGCAACCGGGGTATCCGGCCGGCTACCCCATTCCGACCAGGAGCCATCATAAAGCGTATTGTCCTTATGTCCCAAGGATTGAAGCGCAAGCGTGATGATGGCGGCGGTTATGCCGGAGCCGCAGCTCGTGACGACCGGCTTCGTCAGATCGATGCCGGCATCCGCAAAAGTTCGGCGCAGCGCATCGAGATCCTTGAACCTGCCCTTGTCGGAGAATACGCCCGAGGGCAGGCTCCTTGCACCTGGCATATGGCCCGACCGCATGCCCGCCCGCGGCTCCGGTTCCTCGCCGGCGAAGCGCCCGGCGCTGCGCGCATCGGCAATCTGGGAGAGCCGGTGCTCGACCACATCCCTCATGCGCTCGAACGAGGTGACCGCGTTCGGGTTGAAGACTGCGTTGAAAGCCTGCGGGCTGGGTTTCGCAACCTCGGTCGTCGTTGGCCGGCCGTCCGCTTTCCAGCCGTCCATCCCGCCATCGAGAACGAAGACGTTCTCGGCGCCCATGATTCGGAACATCCACCAGACCCTCGGGGCGGTGAAGATCCCCGGGCCGTCGTAGACGACGATCGTGTCGTTCTCGCTGATTCCCATTGCGCCCACGGCCTCGGAGAATGCCTCGGGAGAGGGCAGGGTGTGCGGCAGCGCGCTCGTCCGATTGGCGATCGCGTCCTGGTCGAAGAAGACCGCCCCGGGAATGTGCGCGGCGGCGTATTCGGCTTTCGCGTCGCGGTTCTGCGCCGGCAGATACCAGGCGGCATCGATTATCTTGACCGACGGATCATCGAGGCGCTGTTCAAGCCAATCCGCAGAAACGACAAAGCGGCTCTTGTTTTCGTTCTCACCATTCATCGTCGTCACTCCACTGGCTTGCTGATGTAAAAGAACAGTTCGCTGCCCGCGCTAAGGCCTGTTGAGATTCAGGATACCCGCCGCGACTTGTTTGATTTCCTCATACCTGTGCTTGTCACAGGGATGACGCGAGGAGAGATTGCTGTCCTCCGGCACGGTTCCTAGGCCGCGCAATCGGCACCGAATCTCAACGGGCACTAAACCGCAACCCCGTCTTCGGGCGTCGCGAAGCGTATACGGAAGCGCCTGTTTTCCTTGCCCTTCTTCTCGATCTTGGCAATGTGGATCGCACCCACTTCCTGCGTCTCGGAAACATGCGTTCCGCCGCAGGGCTGGCTGTCAATCGATGAATTCTCGCCGATGCAGACGAGACTGACCCGGCCAAGCCCCATCGGCGGGCGGACATTCTTCGACTTGACGATGCCCGGATTGGCGGCCAGCTCCTCGTCGGTGATCCACTGCACGTAGACCGGATGGTTCTCTTCGACGAGTTTCATCAGCCCTGCCGTGACCTCGTCCTTGTCGATCGTTTCGCTCATGTCGAAGTCCACGCGGCTTTCCTCCTCTCCCACGGCTGCGCCGGTGATCGGGAAGGGGCAGACGACCGACAGCAGATGGCAGGCCGTGTGCATGCGCATCAGCCTGTAGCGGCGCGGCCAGTCGATGTGCAGCACCAGCTTCTCGCCGACCGCCGGCACGGGCGCGCCATCGGCGGACATGTGAACGATGACGTCCTTGTTCGCGCCATGCCGTGTTTCGACGATGTCGATGCGGCTGCCGTCTTCGCGCTCGAGGAAACCCGTGTCACCCGGCTGCCCGCCGGATGTCGCATAAAAGCAGGTCTGATCAAGCTCGATGCCGCCGCCTTCCAGGATTGCCGTCACGCGTGCTTCGCAGGTCGAGAGGTAAAAATCGTCTCGGAAGAGGGCGGTGACGGTTCCGGTCATGGCAATCCTATCCAGCGGGTTCGTATGGCACTGCTATGTTCGAAGCGGTCTTCAGCCAGTCCGGAACCGGCAGGCCCTTGGAGGTCAGGAAGTCCGGATTGAAGAGCTTCGACTGATAGCGGTTACCATAGTCGCAGAGGATCGTCACGATCGTGTGTCCCGGCCCGAGGTCCCGTGCAAGCCGCACGGCGCCGGCGATGTTGATGCCGGTCGAGCCGCCGACGCAAATACCTTCCTTTTCGATGAGATCGAAGACGTAGGGCACCGCTTCAGCATCCGGAATCTGGTAGGCGAAGTCCGGCGTGAAGTCTTCGAGGTTGGCGGTGATTCGGCCTTGACCGATGCCTTCGGTGATCGAGCTGCCGCTCGACTTGAGCTCGCCATGGGCATAAAAATTGTAGAGTGCGGCCCCCTCAGGGTCGGCGATGCCGATCTTGATCGCCGCATTGCGGGCGCGCAAGCCTTCCGCCACGCCGGCAAGCGTGCCGCCGGAGCCGACGGCGCAGATGAAGCCGTCGACCTTGCCGTCGGTGTCGCGCCAGATTTCAGGCGCGGTCGTGTCGACATGCGCTTGCCGGTTGGCGACATTGTCGAACTGGTTCGCCCAGATGGCGCCGTTCGGCTCGGTTTCGGCGAGTTGGGCCGCCAACCGGCCGGAGATCTTCACGTAGTTGTTGGGATTCCTGTAAGGCACAGCCGGAACTTCGACCAGTTCGGCCCCAAGCAGGCGTAGCGCGTCCTTCTTTTCCTGGCTCTGGGTTTCGGGAATGACGATGACGGTGCGGTATCCAAGTGCGCTGCCGACAACGGCAAGGCCGATCCCCGTATTGCCGGCCGTACCTTCGACAATCACGCCGCCCGGCCGCAACTGGCCGGACTTTTCGGCCTGGCGGATGATCCAGAGCGCTGCCCGGTCCTTTACGGACTGCCCGGGATTGAGGAACTCCGCTTTGCCGAGAATGTTGCAGCCGGTCGCTTCGGACACGGCCTTGAGCCGGATCAGCGGCGTATTGCCGATTGCTTCGAGCACGGACGGAAGAACAGGCATATTGAAAACCTCGCGCTGGACGGAACGGATGCCGGCATTAGCCAAGCACTAACCTCGGTCGACGGCAAGCCGATGAACATTTGGTTTCATGGGCAGGATCGCCGAAATATTGGCGTGTTTTCGGCTCAGTCTGTCCTACAGGCAAGGAATAGCGTTTCGCAGCTTTCCTGTCCCGGGCAAAAAACGTCTCTGCCGTCAATCGACGGGCGGGAAGCGGAGATTGCGGGGCAGGCGCTTGCCGTCCGGAGAGGTATAGGGACCGACCGCTTATGCGGTGGCCCCGGTGAGAACCCCCGTCGACGAGCGAGGAAAAGATGACAGCTGTATTCACCGCCCGCCCCGAACATGGATTGGCATGGATCACCGGTGCAAGTTCCGGCATCGGTCGCGCCGTGGCGCTCCGATTGGCCGAGGAAGGCTATTCCGTGGTCGTCACGGCGCGAAGTCACGAGAAGCTGGTAGACCTTCAGCACCAGGCGGCCGAACCGGGGCGGATGATCGTTCTCGATGGAGACGTCACCGATCCGAAGGACATGGAGCGGCTGCTGGCCAAAATCGAATACGAGCACGGGCAGGTGGCACTCGCCGTCCTCAACGCCGGCGTCGCCCTCCCGGTCCGTGGCGACGACCTGCGTCGGGAGCCCTTCGACAGGAGCTTCGCCGTCAATCTCAACGGCGTCGTCAACTGTCTCGTACCGCTTGTCGAGCATATGAAGACCAAGGGGCATGGACAGATCGCGATCATGTCGTCGGTGGCCGGCTATGGCGGCTTGCCGATGAGCGCCGCCTACGGTGCGAGCAAGGCGGCGCTCATCAACATGGCGGAGAGCCTGAAATTCGACCTCGATCGCATCGGCATCCGCCTGCAAGTCATCTGTCCCGGATTCGTGGATACGCAGGCTGCACCGAAAGGCGGTTTCCCAAGACCCGCGCTGGTGAGCACGCAGGAGGCGGCAGACCGGATATGCGCCGGCCTGAAGTCTTCGCGTTTCGAGATCACCTTCCCGAAACGATTTACGTACCTGGTCAAATTGCTGCGTATCCTGCCCTATGGGCTTTATTTCGCGCTTCTCGACCGGCTGGTACCGGGAAGGGCAGCCGTGGCTGCGGTTCCAAAGAACAAGCGCTCAGGCTCCGACGGACAGCCGCGTCAGGCGATATGAAGCACCAGCACCGCGCCGAAAATCAAAAGGCGAGCCACCTCAGCCGATCAGCCTCAGCCTTTGGCCGAAGAAACGCCGCCGCGCCGATAGCCCCGGCTGGGGCCGAAGACCGGCATAAGCGACCAACCCTGCAATCTTGACCTTATACGCCGTTCGCATTACTTTTTTCCTTGTAAAATGTAAGGAGAATGGCGTGCCGACCTCGACGATCACTTCGAAAGGTCAAATCACCATCCCGGCCAAGGTCCGCATCGATATGGGTCTTTCCGCCGGGGATCGTGTGGACTTCATCCGTATGGAGGACGGCCACTATGCGGTTGTGCCCGCTTCCCATTCGATCAGGTCGCTGAAGGGGATTGTTCCTCGTCCGGACAGGCCAGTCAGTCTTGAGGATATGCAGAAAGCGATTATCGCCGGAGCCGCCGGCGAATGATCGGCGTCGATACGAACCTGCTGGTGCGTTACCTGGCGCAGGACGATACCACCCAATCACCGTTGGCTTCACAGATCATCGACGGCTTCACACCCGAGGCGCCCGGCTACATCTCACAGGTGGTTCTCGTCGAAACCGTCCGGGTCTTGACGCGATCATATAGGATGTCACGCGAAGCCGTTGCCAGCGTTATCGAAACTTTGTTGCGGGCGCGTGAGATCGTTGTTGATCGAGCGGATGCCGGCTATCTGGCGCTTGCCACCTACCGAGCGACAAAGGCGGACTTCTCCGATGCGCTGATCGCTCACGGCGGACTCTTGGCAGGCTGCACCGAAACGCTGACCTTCGACAAGCTGGCAGCCGATCATGCCGGAATGCGCCTCGTAAGCCCATGATCAGTGGCAGGTGCCGGGAGGCAGCGTCGCTTCGGCCCTGAGGGAACAAGCGCTCAGGCTCCGACGGACAGCCGCGTCAGGCGGTATGAAGCACCAGCACCGCGCCGAAAATCAGTGACAGTCCAAGCCAGCCGACCGGTTTCAGCCTCTGGCCGAAGAAAAGGCGGCCGCAGATGGCCGTACCGAAGATTCCGGTTGCGCCGAGAAGGGCATAGGCGACCGCCAGGTCCATATCCTTGATCGCTTCCGCCAGCAGCGCGAACGCCGCAAGCACCAAGACGATCGAAAGGGCACCCCAGCCGCGGCGGGCAAAGCCGTTCGACTTCGTCGAGGCGAGATTCGCCGCCACATCGAGCACGCCGGCGGCGATCGCGAATGCGAAGGAGAGACCCGACGCGCTCATGCGGCGGCTTCCTCCGCATCGCTCCTGCCGGCATTGAGGAGAAGTATTCCCGCAACAGCCATCGCGAGGCCCAGCATCTCGCGGCCGGAGAGCGCATGGCCGAAAACGAAAACAGAGACGAGCGTTATCACGGCGACGCCGGATCCTTCCCAGACGGCATAGGCGACGCCAACCGGAATGGTCTTCACCGCTCGTGCCAGGAAGACGTAGGAGAGCGCGATCGAGGCATACATGACCACATGCCCCCAATAGGAGCCGGAGCCGGATGCCGCCTTCATCACAGTCAGGCCGACGACCTCGGTCGCGATCGCGAGGACCAGGAAAAGCCATGCAAGACGCATGAGGAAACCTACGAGAAATCAGCCCGACAAAATGAAAAGAGCCATTCGGGCTTTGCCGCGAATGGCTCTTTCGAAACTGGCTCCCCGGGCCGGAGTTGGCTCCGGTAGGAGAGCGGCAGCGCTAGCCATATTTTACAAGACGTTAGAAGAACCTTCTAAAGCTCTAAGATTAGCGATGTAGCCAAAATGTAGCCAAAATGTAGCCAAAATGTAGCTCACTTCGCTCCGATCAATTTGCGGATACGATCGACGTTTTTGCCGCGCTCCTTTGCTGCGAGGTATTCCCGCTCCATGCGGTCCAGCAGGGGTTGCGCGATCGGTCCACGCCGGTCGACGAGTTCGGCGCAAACTAGCAGCATCTTCTCGATGCGTCCCAGCGAAATTTCGCCGCTCGGGTTGGAAGCGTTCGCCTTCATCAGCTACTCGCCTCCATTTCCTGGCACTCGAACTTGGGTCCGCAGTTGTGGCTGATCATGCCGCGCTTCGCCTGTTCTCGGCGTTTGGCGTTTTCCTTGCGGGTAACCATCTCGACGTGATCCGTTTCGGCTCGCACGCAAAGGCGATTGCGGCAGGCGTGGTCCAGTTCTTTCTTGCCGGGGATATAGCCGTGCTCGTTGGTCCACATGGCGATGTGGACTGCGACCGTCTGGCCGTCGAGAGACATGCGGGGGTAGCCCTTGCCTCGACCGGTCTTGCCCGAATCACGGCCGGTCCACTCCCAGCAGCCTGCTACCGGATCGATGCGGACCCGGGACATGATCTTGGCGCGGATGCGATCACGACGACTGCTCATCCTCGGCGCCTCCAGGCATCGAAGGCGCTGCGCAGATCCTGCCAGCGGGCGGCTGCGGCCGGGTCGGCGTTCAGCTCGGCGCGCGAGTCGATGTTGAGGATGGATCGGATCTTCGTTGCGGCGCGATCGTCGGTGAGCGGTCGCGCCAGGCCGTGGCACTCCTCGAGAAATTTCTTGAAGGCCGGCTCGGCGCATTTCATCGCGCATTCGGCGGCGTAGTCTTTCGGCTTCTGCTGGTGCTGCGGAGGCGCGTGGCGGCGCAGCTCGGCGACGAGGGTGCGATACCGGCCGGCGAGGGTGTTATAGGTACCGAGCAGCCAAATCAGATCGAAGGGCGCGTTCAGCACCATCTCCCTGTCGCCGATCGGCGCGTCGGCGGCTATCGTCGCGATGAGGAAAGTGCCTTCGCTGCTGGCCGCAGTCAGGCAGAGCCGGCCCCCGTCCGACTCAATGCCCCAGTCCCGGGTCGCGAGCGCGACCCGGTTGCGGATCGCGTCCATGCGTTTCTGCTGCGGCGAGGGTTCCGGGTGGCTCATCGGCGGACCTCGTCGCACGGGCGATTGGCCACCTGGAGAAGCACGTCTCCATGGCAGGGTTCGTCTGGCTTGCACCAACATGCGAGATTTTTGCCGCGCAGCTCATCGGCATTCTCAGCGACAAAACGGCGGGTGCGCTCCAGCGCCTGGATATTGGGATCGGCGCGGACGCGTAGCAATCCGGCGAGCAGTGCTTTGTATAGATCGACGCAATAGGAGGCGTCGCCATGCTTGCCGACGACGGGGGGATTTCCCCATGGGCCGGGGCGACCGACATGCACCACTTCAAGGCCATTGATCGACTTGGAATGCGCCTGCAGGTCGAAGCCCTTGCGCCGAGATAGCTGGAGGCGAACAGGCTTCGTCATTCGGCGGCCTCGCTGTTTTGGGTCTCCCTATTGATCTTGACCTTGCGGTTGGCGCCGGCGGGGACGCCGCGACGGTTGGCGGCGAGCTGGCGCGCGTTCTCGGCGGCGCTCGCGTCGAGATCGAGCGGGGCGATCTCCGGATCTGCGAAATGGATGCGGAAGGGCAGGAGATCAGTCATCGAGCTTCTCCCCGCAGAAACCGGCTGCTTCGTTTACGCACTCGACGATGAAGAGCGCGATCGCCAGCGCCTCCTCGTCGGGGCGTTCGTTGTTCACGTCGACGGTGAAAATGTCGCAGCCGTGGCGATCGAGCACGACGCCGATATCCGTCTCGGAGAGGCGCAGCGGCACCTCGACATTCTGATCGAAGAAGGCGGTGCGGATGGTGCGATGGCTGACGGGCTGCGGCTTGGCGGCTGTCGCTTTGAAGGCGTTGATGTGCGCGTCGGGGGCGAGCCGCTTGATATGGTTTATCTGCTCCAGCGCGCCGCTCATGCCCGCGCCTCCAGTGCCCTGATGTGCATGGTGATGCGTGGGACGGAGATCGGACGAATGTCGTAACCGCCGGTCTCACGTGAGGCCCGGGTGAAGACGACGGTGCGGCGGCCATCCTCATGGATGCCGCGATGCGCGGCGACGTTCCAGCCCCAGCGCCGCTCGGCGACATAGTCTTCCATGACATATTCGGCGACGCCGAAGGCCAGCGCCAGGCGCGGGACCGTCATGCCGGACAGATAGCCGGCGCGCACGGCCGGCTCTTTCAGAAGCGCCGTCGAGGTGGAAAGGCCTGATGGCGGAACGGGATTTCGGACAAGGTTGGCCATTTCGATTTCCTTGGATCAGCGGCGGGAAGGGGTGAGGAAGAGATCGAACCAGAGATCCTGCAGCCGCTCGCGCTCGAGGCCGTGCGTCGTGGCGATTTCAAGGAAGGTGCGATCGGGCGTGGCGTAGCAGTCGAGCAGCGCGGAGCGCTCGGCAACAGTGAGATCATGGCCGCGAAGGGCGGCGATCGACACGGAGCTGGCGCGCTCATGGCACGTGGCGGCATCGTGGCCGACAGGGAGGATGGCGAGCTGCGGCATCATACCTTCGCGTCCGACGCGAACTGCCATTCCTTTCGGAAAGCCGTGGTGCCGGCCAGCGCGGCTGACATCAGGAACGCGATCGAGAGCGCGAGGATGGCGCAGGCGAGGAAGAAGCGATTGGGGCAGGCTTCGAGCCGCGCCTTGTTATGTCCGGTGAAACGCTCAGTCATGGCCAGAGGCTCCAGAGCAGGATCAGGTGAAGGTGAAGGGGAAGGGTGAAGACGAGGCCGCCAAGCGCGCCTCGCATGACCACAAGTGGGGGCAGCTCAGGGCGGCGCTCCACGGCTCGTCACTTCACCGGTGCGGGAATATCAGCGCCGGCGCCGTTACTATTGTCGATGGCGATCGGAGCGATGATCGGATCTACTGCGAGCCGCTGCCCATCGAACCACTTTGGCTCTTTGTCGGGGTTCCGAGGCGACAAAAGGTATTGGTCGCAACCGGTTATGTATTCCGCATGGCCAGTCACCACGCCTGCAAAGTTCGTGATGCAGTCCTTCGCGAAGGATCCAAGCTTTATCATTTCGGAAATCTCCGGAGAGTTCTTCGGGGGCCGGCAAGCGCGCCGCGCATGAACCACAGGGATCCACGGCGACGCGCCCTCTTCGTCATGACGCTACGCCGCGTGGGCCATGACGGTGGCCAGCTCGGTGGCTTTGGAGCCAAAGAGCGTGATCTGCCGCTCGGTGAAGCCTTTCAGGATCAGGTCGTGATCCGTGCAGCCCTCGCCGATGGTGCGCATCGCCTCGGCCATGCGCTCAATGGTGTTTCTGGTGTGAATTCCGCCGTTCGGTTGCAACGTTCGTCTCCGGGTTAGAGGATGAACCCCCTGGGCGACATTCGCGCTTCGAGGGACGAAACGAAATATTGCCAAATAGGCAAATGTGGTCAAGAGGGAATTTGCCTATTTGGCAATTTCCATGAGGGAGGCCGTTCGGCTGTTGCAGAAGTTAGTCCGGAATACAGAGTTGTGGTAAGCGGGCGGGGATCCACTTTCAGGAGATTCGGCGTGCTCGCGACATTGGCCATCATCGTTCTGGCTGCTTCAGGTCCTTCTCCGACTTGCGTCGCGGCTGCACATCGGTTTACGAGTTTTCTTGTCGAGGAGGCGAAAGGGACCAGGCATGAGGCGCAAATAAAGGCTTCAACGGAAGCAGCCGGCGGCCTCGACAAGAAGGTCCATGAGCTAGCGGCTTCCATGGATGAAGATCGCTGCGCTTTCATACTTGCGGCTCCGGATAGCACGGTAAGAGCGCTGGCAATTGCCGCGCTTCCGGAGCGGAACGGCAAATGAAACTGGGGATCATCTTAGTTCTGGCCAGTGCCGGAATAGCAGATCCGGTTTCGATCACGGGGCGCGCTTCGATCGTGGACGGGGACACGATAGAGATTCAGGGGCGCCGTGTAAGGCTCAATGGTGTAGATGCGCCCGAGACTCGCCAGCTTTGCAAAGACGAGAAGGGCAAGTCCTACCGCTGCGGGAAGATAGCTGCGGATGCTCTGGATGGCTTTCTAGCCTCATCGCGCCCGACGACTTGCCGAATACTAGGAAACGACCGCTATCGCCGTTTGGTAGGCTCTTGTTACCGCGCAGACGGGCCGAAGTTGCCGCTTGGATGGTGCGCCACGGTCATGCACTTGACTGGCCACAGTACTCCCAAGGGCCCTATGCCGCAGAGGAAGCAGCAGCAAAGAATAACCGTGCCGGTGTTTGGCGAGGTACATTCGCCCCCCCCTTGGCAATGGCGGAAGGCAAGCCGCCGTTAGCCGGAAGCAGTCATTTTCTGTACCATACGCTGTCGAGCTGAAGGCGTGAGCTTTTTCCATTGGCCGCTGCGAATCACGGATTGGATAGCGGCAACCCACACCAGGCGCACGCCTCTTATCGGCGGTGCATTGTGACTCTCTAGATCGAAGGTCCCTCGTTCTGCACCCTGCAGCACGCGCTTCAAGTAACGCTGCCCGGTGGCAGTCTTGACGGCCGCTTCCCAGCCCAAGACCTCCTCCACGACTACACCTTGGCGCCAGCAGATGATGATATCGCCGTCGTCGTAGCGAGGCCACATGGACTCGCCGGTCACCTCGAAAGCTATCGCGTCAGGGGGCAGCGGGAACGGCGTTTCGATTTCATAAAGCCCTTCAGGCGGGATCTGCTCTTCCTCCGGCAAAATTTCGGCTCCTGCTCCGATCCGGCCCATTACCCCAACTACATTGGGTGCTTTGACCGGCGCTTTTGCGAGGATGTCCTGCGCCGCCACATCGAATGCGTGTGCGAACAAGTTGAGGTTCTTGACCGAAAGGTTCCGCTCGCCGTTTTCGAGCCGCGACACATAGGACACGGAGAGGCCGGTCCTCTCTGCCAAATCTTCGATGGTCATGCTGCGTTCGTTGCGGAGTTCGTTTATGCGGTTTGGGTAACTTTTGTCCATATGGCAAATTTCCAAAGTTTGACAAAGAACTCCATGGCCATATAGGCAAAAACTCCTTGACTGCGTTTTGCCTATTTGGCAACTTCAGCGTATGGATGCTTTGTCAACTTACCTCAGCGAGACGGGCGAGCGGCTATCGGCCTTTGCCGTGCGCATCGGCCGTTCTCCGAGCACACTGTCGCGCGCGCTTTCTGGCCAGCGGGATCCGAGTGTCGATCTTGCGCGAGATGTCGAGAAAGGTACCGCCGGTCGTGTCACAAAACTCCAATTCCTCGAATTGTGCCTTTCGGCGCAAGACCCAGTCGCCATGTCGCGTCGTCAGACGCGGGAGGCGGCGGAATGATGTTCCCCCAGCAAGGCACCGGTCTCCTCCTCCCAACTGGCGACCTTGCCACTTGGCAGGGACGCGCCCGATTTCGGCGCGTCCCTGTCTCTGTTTTTCCCTCTGCCTATCCATGCGGCCCTCCTTGATCTGATGGGCTACCCTAAGCCGCCGGCGCGCGGCCTTCACGGAATCCTTTCGTTTGATTTTTTCCTTGACCCAAACTCAGGGGTGTTTTCGTGCGTGCAATTTCTGACGAACATGCATCCATCATCAAGGCCGCTACGGCTGCGGCTTTCGAGGCGCTCGGCGGAGTTAGCCGGGCAGCCGAGGCGCTCGGCGTCGCCTCCTCGACGCTGAGCAAATATGCCTCCACCGGCGAGGAATGGCGCGACAGCTTCATCCGCCTCGATCTTGCCGTCGAACTAGACCGGCGGTGCGATCATCCTTTCCTGCTCACTGCCATGTCGCGGATCGTGAAAGACGAGCGCGTTTCGAGCTTCGGCGCGGTCACCGCCAGCGCAGTCCTGCGCCTGGATGGCGTTCTCGACGATGTCGTACGTGCCGTCGCCGCGGCGCTCGAAGATGACGATCACATCGACGCTGCGGAACGACAAGCTATCCGCAACCGCATCGTTGCGGCTCAACAATATCTGGCCCGCCTCGACGCCATGATGATGGCGGGTGCCCGCTGATGCATGGCAAACCCAAGAACTCAATCAAGACGGTGACGGCGATCTGCGCACTGTTGCCGGACGACCCGGAAGCTGCCGTCAGCCTTGTCACAGTTGCCTGCGCTGCTGCCGCCATCACGGCCGGGCTCGACGACGAGGCAACGGTACACGGCCTGCGCGCGGCGCTTATATCCATGCGGGAAAACGGGTTCGGCGACATTGGTCGCAAGGGGGTGCACTGATGGAGCGCGCCACCCTTTCCCCCACGCGCTGGACTGCCAGTGGGCCGGTCGGGCCGCGCGGCATCGCATTGTTGCGGCGGGTGCGGGCGAGCGGCGACGCATACACGCTCATCCGCAACGTCGACCGTGATGCCGTGGTCAAGGCGCTTGCCGCCGGCTTCGTCGCCTGGGTCTTGCCGGAGCCGCGACGACGTGCGGCTGACGGCGAGGGGTGCGGAATATCTCGATCGCCTGGCGAGGGTGGAATGAGGTTTTCTGCCCCGCCCTTAAGCTCCTCCGTGCCGTCGTCGCTGGCGGGGGCCCCGCCGCTCTCCCGCCAGGTCCTCGTCGAGCGCGTCCTGACGCTCTGGGTTCAGGAAAACCGCGACACGCACTCGATCGCAGCCGAACTCGGCATCGACGAAGACGAAGTCTGCAAGATCATCGAACAATCGGAAGGAAGAAGGCCGTGAGCGATCAGCTTCCGAAGCTTGGCCCGAAGGCGCGCGAGATCGTCGACGCAGTGTTGCGGGACGGCATCTATCGCGCATCGAAGGAGTCCGAAATCGCCGTTTGCCGCAATCTGAACAGCCGTCAGCTCCTCTCTCGCGACAAGAGAGATGGCGCGGTCTGGTATCCGACGGCAAGGCTTTGCGAGCTCGCCGGCGTGACGCCGCCGGAGATCGGGCAGGGGGGCGAGGGCGGACCCGGCGCGCCGGATTCCCGGGTTCAACCCGAGCAGGGCGCCGAT
Organism: Sinorhizobium meliloti; assembly: GCF_017876815.1. Taxonomy (NCBI): domain Bacteria; kingdom Pseudomonadati; phylum Pseudomonadota; class Alphaproteobacteria; order Hyphomicrobiales; family Rhizobiaceae; genus Ensifer; species Ensifer meliloti. Next base: position 3,392,647 of record NZ_JAGIOS010000001.1, read on the forward strand.
CGCCCCCCTGCGCCGGCCGAGATCGAGCCTTCGCCGACGGCTGACCTGCCGCCGCTCACGCGCCTGCAGCATCATCCGCTCGCGGCCCTTTTCCCCATGCTGCCCGACGACGAGCTGCGCCGCCTCGCCGACGATATCGAGGCGAATGGGCAGCAGGAACCGGTCTGGCTGCTCGACGGAAAGATCCTTGACGGGCGGAATCGCGAGGCGGCTTGCCATCTGGTCGGCATCGACGCCTGGACGAAGGAATACGAGGGCAAGGACCCGCTCGGCTTCGTGCTCTCGCTCAACCTGCATCGCCGACACCTGACGGAAAGCCAGCGCGCCATGGTGGCGGCACGGATCGTCGATTGGGAACGCGGCATCAACCAGAGCACAGCCGGGGATGCAAATTTGCACGCCCGCGAGGCAGGGCGCCGGCTTTCGATTTCCGAGCGCGCGGTTAAGGCCGCAAAGCGGGTGCGCGACCACGGTGTCGAGGCGCTGTCCGATGCCATCCGCGACGGGCGGATCTCCGTTCATGCCGGTGAGGCTCTGAGCCACCTGGAACGGGCGGCGCAGGAAGAGGCGCTGCGGCTCGAGGAAAAGGAGATTATCCAGCGCGCCAAGGAAATCCGCCAGAAGCGGCAGGAGATCCGTCACGCCGTGCGGCTGACGCATATGGCGCATGTGGCCGACGCCGGCTCGTCGACTGCTGGCAAGGTCGACCAGAAGTTCCCGGTCATCTATGCCGATCCGCCGTGGCAGTTCGGCGTGCGCTCGGAAGTGACGGGACGCGAGAAGAGCGCCGAGAACCATTATCCGACCATGCCGACGGATGCGATCTGCGCGCTCTTCGACGAGATCGGCGCACCGGCCAAGGCGGATTCCGTCCTCTTTCTTTGGGCGACGAACCCGATGCTGTCCGACGCTTTCCGCGTCATGGCGGCGTGGGGCTTCACCTATGTGCACCACTGGATTTGGGACAAGGAAGTGGCCGGAACCGGCTATTGGGGCCGCGACCGGCACGAGCTGCTCCTGATCGGTAGGCGCGGCGACCCGGTTTCGCCACTCCCCGGCTCGCAACCGGAGACGGTCTATCGCGAGCGGAAGGGCAGGCATAGCGCCAAGCCCGATTACTTCGCCGAGCAGATCGAGCGGCTCTATCCCGCCATGCCGCGGCTCGAAATGTTCTGCCGCAGCCCGCGCCCGGGCTGGACGGCATGGGGGTTTGAAGCCGCGACAGAGGAGGCAGCTGAATGACCTCCATGCTTCCCATCATCGAGGAACTCGCCGATGCGCCGGATCACAAGGCGCGGGCGCGCTGGCTGCTCGAAGTGCCGCTCGCGGTGATCATCCGCGATCAGGTGACCATCCACCGGCTGCTCTCTGCGGCCGGTTTTCACGAGGGCCTTGCCTACTTCGCAGCCGAGATCGCGGCGCTTTCGGCGACGCGCGGCCGGGATGGGCTCGCGCCGAACACAATCCGCATGACGCGGGAACACGCCCGCATTGGAGTTCAGATCATTGCGCGTAGGGGCACGGAAAAGGGGGCGGTTCTTTGATGAAACTAGTACGCGACAGCAATGCCAATTTCCTTGGCGGCTTCAACAAACGCCCGGCGCGCCAGGTAAGAGGGGGATTGCCCGATCAAAACGTCGGCGCACGTCTGCACGGCAAATGTGTAAGCCAACCCGTTTACTGCCGGCCATCGCTCACCCAACAATGTGGCGGCGCTTCGCGTCGTCGCGACACTTTCAATAAAGCCTGTGTCCGGCAAACGGACGAGCACCGCTTCACTCCACGGACCGACATTCATGGCGAGCCTCAATTGCGCGATGCTGCCCAAACGTTCCGTCAGTTGAATGGTTCCGGCAGAGAGCTTGTGAGCACACCGTTGGCCCAAAAGGCGGCTTTATGGAGCGTGGAATGAGCCAGGAAGCCACAATCCGGCGCGGTGTGCGCAATGCGCGCTATGCGGCAATACCGAACCATGTCTTTGAGGATGCGCGGTTGTCGATGGAAGCAAGGTGGCTCTTGAGCTACCTGCTCTCCAAGCCAGACAACTGGACCGTCGTCATCGGCGATATCATCAAAAAGGGCAATTGCGGGCGCGACAAGGCTCGCAAGATGATCGCCGAGTTGGTCGACATTGGTTATGCAGAGCGCGAACAGCAGCGCGAGGATGGCAAATTCGGAGCTTCCGTGCTCGTGATCTTCGACGAGCCGCGCTGCGCCACGGCCGCTGAAAACGCTGCCGAAGCGTCTGGTGTTGCAATTCTACCGCAGACGGATTTACCGGCGACGGCATTACCGGCGCCGGTTTCGCCGGCGCCGGTAAAATCGGCACATAGTAATAACTCAGATTCAGCAAATACTGATTATCAGATTCTGAGAGAGGGCGGGCGCGAGGCTCCGGAAGATGGGCAGGAGCCGGAAGACCCGAGGAAGATCGACGCCGCCTTCTGGGCGCTGGTGAAGGATTGGCCCGGCTTCGCCGGCATGCCGAAAGAGCCGGCGAAGCGGGCGTGGCTCGCGCTGACGGCTGACGAGCGCCGGGAAGCGGCCGAGCGCTTCCCCCGTTGGCTGCAACTGCTGAAGGCGCAGAAGAAATCCCACACCCCGGCACCATCGACCTATTTCGGCGAAAAGCTCTGGATGGAAGTTCCTGCGCAGGATGAGGCGGCGAAACCTGCGAACGCCATGGCTGCGCCGTTCGGCAAGCTCTGGTCGGCAACGCGGTTCGCCGAGCTGCTGCTGCCGCCGTCTGGGATCGTCGCTCCTCCGACGAAGTTCGAACAGATGCAGATCGACGCGGGGCAGGTGTCCCTTGCTGACGTGATGGCCGAGAAGCGCATGCGCGCCGGATGGCCGTCGGTAAACAGCATGCAGGAGCGGGCACGCTCGGCGCAGGGTTCGATATGCCCGCTGGCGCTTGAAGAGGCGGGGCAGGGCTTCCAGGCGGTGAAGCGTGACGGCGAGCTGCTCGCCGCGTGGCAGCGTGAGCACAAGCGGCGCGGCTGGCCCTTTCCGGAAGGGCGCTTGCCTGAGTGGGTCTATTTCCCGGCGATCGAAGGCGAGGGCGATCTCGACTTCCTCGTGGCCGAAGCAATCGAGCGCTACCGCGAACGAATTTCCGACTATCTCGCGAACAGGAGCAAAGGCGATGATCATGCAGCGTAGCACGTTTACCGGAAGCCCGATTGCGCTGCAGGGCCCTGATCGTTTCGCCGATCGGATGCGGAGAATCACCGACGGCCTCCTCGACGAGGGCGCGTTGGTCACGGCGAATCTTCGAATCAATGGCGGCAAAGCGCCGTGGTTTGCGCTTCGGGTCTGGACGGGCCGCGAGAAGACTGTGGAAAACAGTCTCGATGCCATGGGCGTGCGGTCGCTCGTGCCGATGCGGAAAGGCCCCGACTTGCGCCGTCGCGGTCGCGTGATCGAGGGGCAGATGATGCCGGTTATCCATGGTTATGTTCTCGTGCAGATGATGGCACTGTCCGAGTACCTCGCCGGATTGCTGGGCGTCGAGCATGTGATCGATGTGCTTGGCGGGTGCGAGCGCCCCATGCGCTTGAGCGACAAGGAAGTCAACAGATTCAATGGCCTCGCTCGCAATGGTAATTTTGATTGGGAGCGCCCTGTTCACCTGGTGGTGAGGCCTGGAGAACCGGTATGGATCACGGCTGGGCCCTTCTGCGATCGAAAGGCAACCGTCGTCACTCGCAGCAGAAAGGGCCGTGGCGACGTGGTGGTCGCTATCGACTTGATGGGCGGCGAGGTGCCGGTGACAGTGCCTCTTGCTTTGCTCAAGAAGTTGTGAGAGTCATCGTGCCATTGGATGAGCTGATGATCCTGCAGTGAGCCTCTGAGAACGCACGAGAGTGCGGGGCGAAAAGCCCGAGGTCGGTACACCGGTCAGCCCCAGCCTGAGAGCCTCGAAGCCGAGGCGCCGATTCAGGGCAAGTGCGAAAGCTATGACCAGACGACAGGCGGCCGAAAGGTCGCGTTTTTCGTTCAAGGATATGCACACGCTTTTTCGGAGCTGCTGATGATCGATGCTCAGATCAAAGTCGATCTTCGGCAGTTCAATCGATCCCTGACGGATATCGAGCGGAAGCAGCTGCCCTATGCCATCATGCTCACGCTGAACGAGACGGCCAAGGGCGGTCGCCTGGAAGTCCAGCGAGAGATGGATAGGGTCTTTGATCGGCCAACCCCTTACGCAAAGCGTGGCGTTGTCTTTGACCGGGCATCGCGGCAGAACCTGCGGGCAGCGGTTGTTGTGACCGGTGATCGCACCAAGGGCGGCTTGCCTGCCACCGCATTTCTCGGTCCGCAGATCGAAGGTGGCATGCGCACGCATAAGGCCTTCGAGCGGCAGCTCGTCGATCGTGGTTTGATGCAGCGGAACCTGGTGGCCGTGCCAGCAAAGCGGGCGCCGCTCGATCGCTACGGCAACATGACGCAAGGGTTTCTCAACCGCGTCATGGCCGACCTGCAGATCGACTATCGTGGAGCTGGTGCGACCCGTACCCGCACATCATCGTCGCTCAAGCGGAACAAGAACTACAAAAGCGCTCGGTTCTTCGTGCCGAGGCAGCCTTCGCACCTCTACCCGGGCGTTTACCAGCGTGATCCGGCAACGAACGCCATCCATCCGGTGATCCTGTTCGTGCCTCAGGTCTCGTATCGCATCCGTCTTCGCCTGCGTGAAGTCGTCGAGCGGTACGTGGTCGCTAACGTCCACGATCATTTCGCCGTCGCCTTCCAGCGGGCGGTTCGGACGGCCCGATAGGTCCTCCGACGTTTCGCGGGTCCTTCCTGGCATCCGCCCGCCTGCGGGTATTTGGCACGGCGGAGGTTGTCCAGTCTGAGCGATTTTTTGAAGCCTAAAGTCAGAGCCTAAACTAAAGAGCCGGGCTAAAGAACGAGCGTTCCTAAAGATGAGCCTTGCAGCTGACATCATGACGAAGAGCGCGTTTGCGGCTCATGTCGGCGTCAGCGCCGGGCGCATCTCGCAGTATATCGCCGAGCGGAAGATCTTCGGCGATGCGCTCGAAGGCGAGGGGCGGAACGCGAAGATCCGCGCATCGGTTGCGGTCGAGCAGCTGCGCAAGACCCTCGATCCATCGCAGCGGTTCGGAGCGAACGGCGCGGCGACGCGATCGGCGCCAGCACCGGTTGCTTCCGAGCTGTCGTTCGATGGGCCGGAAAAGCCGAAGGCGCCCGTGAAGCCGACCGTCATCGCCGACCCGTTCATTGACGAGGTCGCGGCCGAGAAGCTGAAACAGCAAAAGATCACCACCGCGCGCATGGAGCGCGAGGAAGCGCTCGAGCTCGGCCGGTACATGCTGACCGACGATGCCCGGCGAGAGATGGTCAAGGCCGTGGCTGAAGCGTTCAAGGTCATGGAGCAGGCCATCCCCGAGATGGCGAAGGCGATTGCCGCGCAGTTCTCGGTGTCGACCCATGATGCGACCCATGTGCTGCTGAAGTCCTTTCGGGACCATCGGGCTAAGAAGGCGCGCGACTTCGCCGACGCGGCGGCCGAGTTGGAAGAGCATGTCGAGGACGAGCAGCAATGACCGTGCTGTTCAATCCTGAGCGGCTCGCTCTCAGCGTGCTTGCCGAGATCTGCGAGCCCCCGCCGGCAGTCGATTATCTCGACTGGGCGAAGCGCAACATCGTGTTCTCGGAACGCATCACGGACCATCCGGGGCCGTACAACGAAGACCTGGTGCCGTTCTTCTCGGAGATCCTGCGGGCGCTGTCGCCGGAAGATCCGTGCAACATCGTCAGCCTCGCGAAGTCGGCGCAGATCGGCGGTACAATCTGCGCCAACATCTTCACGCTCGGCTCGCTCGACATGGCGCCCGGCGATTTCCTCTATGTCCATCCGACGGAGGAGAACGCCGCCCGCTGGTCGAAGACCAAGCTGATGCCGCTGGTGCGCGAGATGCCCGCGATCGCCAAGCTGTTCTCGCAGAACAGCCGCGATGCGAGCAATTCGGTGCTTTACAAGGAACGCATCGACGGGCGCGGCGCCATCCAGGCGGCCGGCGCCAATTCGCCGGCAGGCCTGTCGATGATCTCGCCGCGAAAACAGGTCCAGGACGATCTTGCCAAGTGGCAGATGAACGAGGCCGGCGATCCGGAAGTTCAGGCGGACAGCCGCAGCAAGGCGTTCTTCAACGGCAAGATCTTCAAGATCTCGACGCCGATGGTTTCGCCGGGTTGCAAGATCACGTCGAACTATCAGGAAGGGACGCAGGAGACCTACCACGTCCCGTGTCCGCACTGTCACGAGTTGCAGGAGCTGCGCTGGGAGAATATGCGGGATCACATCGATCCCGAGCATCCCGAGCAGGCGCATTTCGTTTGCATCCATTGCGGCTGCGAGATCCACGAGCACCATCGCGAATGGATGGTGAAGCCGGAAAACGGCGCGAAGTGGGTTGCCAAATATCCGGAGCGCGGCCGCCGCCATCGGTCCTTCCGCATCTGGATGGCCTATTCGCCATTCGAACGCTGGGAGAACCTGGCGCGCGAGTGGCTGACGGTCCAGGCCGGCGGACCGGAGAACCGGGAAAAGGGCTCCGGCGCCGAGCAGACGTTCTGGAATGACTGGCTCGGGCTCGCCTTCGAGGCAGACAACAAGGCGATCGATTGGGAAGTGCTCAGGGATCGCGCCGAGGACCACGGTTTTCAGCGCGGTGTCATCCCGGCCGAGGCGCTGGCGCTGGTGCTGGGCATGGACGTGCAGGGCGACCGCGTCGAGTGGCTGCTGGTCGGCTACGGCAGGAATCGGTACCGGGCCGTCATCGACCACGGCGTTGTCGACCATCGCGCCGGCAGCCACCTGGCGGACGCGAAGGAACATTCCGGCCACATCTCGGAGCCGGAGGTTCGCGCCGCCCTCGATCGGCTGCTGCAGCGCGAATGGCTCGACGATGCCGGCCGCAAGCGCACCGCTGACCGCGTCGCGATCGACGGTAACGCCTACACCGACGATGTCTGGAACTGGGTTCGCAAGCATCCGAAGTCGCGCGTCATCATGGTGCGCGGCGGCAATACGGAAGCGGCGCCACCGATCGTGCAGACGAAAGAGTACGACCGGAAGGGCAAGCCGAAGAAGCAGAAGTGGTCCTCCCGCTTCTTCACCTTCAACGCTTCCGCCTTCAAGATCCGGCTCTATCGGGACTACAAGAAAGACGATCCGGAACAGGCGGGCTACATCCGTTTCGCCCGCGGCTTCGGAGACGATTTCTACCAGCAGGCGACATCGGAAGCCCGCGTACCGGAGAAGACCCGGAGCGGTCACACCCGCTACGTCTGGAAGCTCGCCGAGGGCAAGCGCAACGAAATCATCGACATGCTCAATCAGAGCCTGGCCGGTGCCTATCGCTGGGGCGTGCCCTATTGGACCGACGAGGACTGGGACGCGATCGCCGATCGGCTCGGCCGGCTCGAAGCGCCGCAGCAGGGTGATCTCGAGGATCACCTGAACCAGATCGCCGTCAAAACAGAACCTGCCGCTGGCCAGACCGCCACGGCAGAACAGCAATCGCCGCTCGTAGCGGCCGCCCTCGCGCGCGCCGCCCGGGCAGCGCAGCGAAACCGCTAGGAACATCCATATGGCACTGACCGAACAGGAACGCGCCGTGCTTCTGGCACGGCTCGACGACGCACGTGAGGCCTTGCACCAGATGGAGCTTGGCCGCGCCGAGGTCTCGCTCAGCTATAACGGCGAGAGCGTCACCTATGCCGCGGCCAACATCGGCGCGCTTCGTCAATATGTCCGCGACCTCGAGGCGAAACTCGGCCTTCGCCGCTTCGCCCGGGCGCGCAGCCGTGGAGTGATCTTCGGATGAGCGGCGAAGTCACGATCCTCGGCCCCGATGCGAAGCCGCTTTCGCCGGCAGTTCGTGCCGCTGCGCGCGTGCAGGTCGCGAAAAACCGGCTGATGGCGTCTTCGGCCTACCAGGGTGCATCCTACGATCACCCGTCCTTCGCCAAATGGCGGCCGGGCACCTGGTCCGGTCAGTCGGCGCTGACCTGGTCGCGCTCCGAGCTCGTCGACCGGCTAAACGACGTCGCCCGCAATGACGGCTGGGGCGCCGCCGGCACCTCGCGCCTCGTCGACAATATCATCGGCTCGGGCTGGACACTTGCAGCGCGGCCGAACCACGTCTCGCTCAACATGACGTTTGAGCAGGCGGAGGAGATCGCCGACAAGATCGAGGCCCTGTGGCGCGATTATACGCAGGATGTCGACAAATGGTGCGACGCCGAGCGGACGAAAACCATGGCCGGCGTTCTCGGCCTTGCTGCCCGTCAGCGGTTCGGTCCCGAGGGCGAGGCCTTCGGTGTCATCGTCTGGCAGGACAATGCGCCGCTGTTCCAGACGGCGATCCATGTCGTCGATCCGGCACGGTGTTCGAACCCCCACGGTCGCATGGACGAAGAGTTCCTGCGCGACGGCGTCGCCATTGACGGTTACGGCGCACCGGTCGGCTATCACTTCCGTAAGTCGCATCCTGGCGAGTTCTTCGCCGGGAATACCGGCATGTGGCACTGGGAGTATGTCGAGCGGGAGACCGAATGGGGGCGCCCGATCGTCATTCACGCCTACGAGCAGAAGCGCGCCGGCATGACGCGCGGCGTTTCCGACTGGGCGCCGGTGATGCGGTCGATCAAGCAGTCGACCGATTACGAGGATTATGAGAGCCAGGCGGCAATGCTGAACGCCGTCATGGCCGCCTTCATCGAAACGCCCTTCGATCCGGAAGAGATGCTCGAGGCGATGGGCGCCGATTACGGCAACGACGGTATCGCCAAGCTCTTCGGCGAAATGTCGGCCGCGCAGAAAGCATATTACGGCGCTGCACCGATCGACTTGCCCGGCGTTCGCATCAACACGCTGCAGCCCGGCGAAAAGGCGACGCTGACCAAGCCGGAGCACCCGAACGCCAACTTCGAGGCCTTCGTCAATGCGGCGCTGCGCAAGGTCGCGAGCGCCATCGGCGTCACCTACGAGCAGCTGACCATGGACTGGAGCCAGGTGAACTATTCGTCGGCACGCGCCGCACTCCTGGAAATCTGGCGCGGCTTTACCGCCAAGAAGGGCGGCTTCGCCTCGCAGTTCATGGCGCCGATCTATCGGGCATGGCTCGAGGAGGTGTTCGACAAGGGCCTGATCGAGCTTCCGGCGGGCGCCGTTCGCTTCGAGCAGAACCCGGCCGCATGGTGCCATGCGGACTGGATCGGTCCCGGCCGAGGCTGGATCGACCCGCTGCGGGAGGCGCAGGCCGCCAGCGAGCGGCTCGCCGGCAATCTCACCACGCTCCAGCAGGAAGCGGCCGAGCAGGGGCGGGACTGGAAGATGGATGCGCAGCAGCGCGCCCGGGAACGGGCCTTCTACGAACGGCTCGGCCTCGATCCCGATCCGGGCAAGCCCGAGGCCAGATCGCAGGCGAGTGCCGCTCCGCCAGCCGAGCCGGGCGACGAGACCGAGGAAGAAGTCAACGGCCGGACTTCGGCACGGCATCCCGCCGGCATCCCGAGGATCTCCAGAAGGAAAACGGCATGAGGAACTATCCCGAAATCGCCAGTCGGATGTTCGGCGCGCCGCTGATGCTGCATCCGTCAAAGGGCGACATCATTGCGCGGGCTTTCGGCCCGCGCGTGCTCGGCAGCCCGGACGCTCCGGCGCAGGTCGGCGGCGGCGAGGAGATGGGACTTCTCGGCGAGAAGCTCCGCAATGCGACCGACTGGGACGGTGAGCGTGTCTACCCTGGTCCGGATCTCGTCGCGTCCGGCATTGCGTTGATCGAGATCGAGGGCTCGCTCGTGAACAAGGGCAAGTGGATCGGCAAGTCCTGCGGCATGACCAGCTACGAAGCGATCGGAGTGCAGGTCCGGGATTGCATCGAGCGCGACGACATCAAGGCCGTCGTGTTCGAAGTCGACAGCTATGGCGGCGAGGTGACCGGCGCCTTCGATTGCGCCGAGCAGATTTTTGAGCTTTCGCAGGTGAAGCCCACGATCGCCGTTCTGACGGATCATGCGTGCTCGGCCGGTTATCTGCTGGCCTCACCTTGCCGGCAGCTGGTCATTCCGCAGACCGGTATCTGCGGCTCGATCGGCGTCATCTCGATGCATGTCGATATGAGCGCCTGGCTCGCGAAGGAAGGCCTCAAGGTCACCATTCTGAAGGCCGGCGAGCACAAGGCCGACTTCAATCCGTACGAAGCCATCCCCGACGATGTGCTTCAGCAGGAACTCGCCGAGCTAGAGGAGCTCCGCGTCGAATTTGCAGCCACCGTCGCGCGGTACCGCGCCGGCCGGCTGACACAGCAATCCGCTCTCGCCACTGAGGCGCGGGTCTATCGCGGACAGAAGGCGGTTGATGCCGGCCTCGCCGACGCGGTTGCACGCCCTTCGCAGGTTCTCGAGGCCTTCGAAGCTGAACTGAGCCGGACAGCCGGCTAACCCCAACATCAACTGGAGACGACGAATGTCGAACTTGACGCGTAGCAGCGCGCTCACGCGGAGCGTGCTCGCCGCCATTAGCGGCAAGAAGGGCTCCCGGCTGGAAGACGAGCGGCCGGAAGACGAGGAAGTGATCGAAACCGAAGAGGAGGACACTTCCGCCGAGGATACCCCTTCCGATCCGGAGAGCGAGACCGAGGAGGAGGACACCAGCGCCGAGGCCGAGGGAGAAGAGACCGACGACGGCAAGACGTCGGCAAGCACCGTCCGCCGCGCCGAGCAGGGTCGCATCCGCTCGATCCTCATGCACCCGAAGGCCGAGAGCAATCCCGGCCTCGCCGCCGAGCTTGCCTTCGGCTCGAGGTTCTACTCGGCCAAGGAAGCGGGTGCGCTTCTCTCCTCCGCTTCCGCCGGCGGTTCGCGCCTTGCCGGTCGCATGGCCGGAAAGAGCCCGACTCTCGGCGCCGGCACGCCGGGCGGCGGCAAGGCCACCGAGAAACAGGCGGTGATCTCCACCGTCCGCTCCACCATCCTGGCCCGTCACGGCCGTAACCGGAAGGATTCCTGATCATGGGAGAAGCAACCTTCGCCCCGAACGACCTGCTCGTTTCCGACGTTCCGGTCATCACCCGCAACATCACCATCGTCAGCGGCCAGAACCTCAAGCGCGGTGCTGTCCTCGGCAATATCACCGCATCGGACAAATACACCCTGTCCGCTTCGGCCGCTGCTGATGGGTCGCAGACGCCCGGCCTGGTGCTGGCGACCGATTGCGATGCATCCGCCGGTGACGTCGTCGCCGCGGCTTACGCGAGCGGCGCCTTCGATTCGACGAAACTCTTTCTGGGCGCCGGACACACGGCCGCGACCGTCGAGGCCGCTTTCCGCAAGGCAGGCGCTCCCCTCTACGTGCGCGTCCTGAAGTAAGCCAGAGACCGAAAGGACACCACACACATGGAAGAACTTCTCCTCTCCACCGCGGAACTCGTTGCGGTTCTGCCGCCTCGCGATCGCCCGGAAGCTTTCCTGCGCGATCGCTATTTCTCCACCACGGTCCTTTCCGACATGGAACAGATCGTCTTCGACAAGATCCTGCCGGACCGTGAGCTCGCGCCGTTCGTCCACCCAGATGTTCCCGGCAAGGACTCGGCCAACCGCGGCTTCAAGGCGACCAGTTTCACGCCGGCTTACGTCAAGCCGCAGAATACGCTTCGCCCCGGCGGCAACATGATCCGCATGCCGGGCGAGCCGATCGGCGGCCGCAACTCGCCGGCGCAACGCTACGCCTACAATCTGGCGACGATCATCGACGACCAGGACCAGCGGATCACGCGGCGCGAGGAGTTCATGTGCTCGCAGGTTATCCGCACCGGTCAGGTGATCGTCGAGGGCGAGGACTATCCGACGCAGACGGTCAACTTCGGCCGCAATGCCGCGCTGACGATCGCGCTCGCCGGCGCAGCGCGCTGGGGCGAAGCCGGCGTCGACCCGATGGACGATGTCGAGGCGTGGGTGCAGCTGCTTTCCGATACCAGCGGCTTCACCGCCCGCGAGGTGCTGCTCGGCCCGGGCGCTGCGGGTCTCCTGAAGAAGTCGCTGCGCTTCCTCGAGGCGCTAGACAACCGGCGCCAGGACGGCGGCATCATGCAGCTGGGGCCGGTCAGCACCGGCGCGGAGAACAAGTATTACGCGGTTCTCGGCACCATCGGCGAGCTGACGTTCATCCAGTATTCGCAGCCCTACACGGTTGGCGGCGTGCGCAACAACTTCTGGCCTTCCATGGGCGTCGGGATCTTCGATCCCTTCGGCTTCATGGGCCACTTCGCTTACGGCGCCATCCTCGACAACGACGCGCTCCTGTCTATGGAGCGCTTCCCCGACATGTGGCGGGAACGGAACCCCTCGCGAACCATCGTCCAGACGCAGGCAGCACCGCTTCCGATCGCTCCGGAGCCCGACGCCAGCCTGTTCGCGCTGGTCCGCTAATCCCCAACCCCGTGTTCGTCCGCATATCCGCCGGTTTCCAGCCGGCGGATATCGGGACTTGAAAGGACGCTCCGATGAGCAAGAAAACCGAGCAGTTCAATGTGACCGTCAAGGTCGGCAAGAAATCCTACAGGCCGGGTGAGCCGGTTCCGGTCGGTACCGGCGGGATCACGGCCGAGGAAGCGGAAAACTTCCGCAAAAATTTTGGTGCCTGGACCGCCGGTCCCGACGCCACGTCCGCGGCGCCCGTGCCTTCCATCGATCTCGACAAGCTTCGCGAGGCGATCGAGAAGCTCTCGGCCGACAACGACAAGCTTTCGGCCGACAATGACCGTATGACGGCGGAGCGCGACAGCGCCATCGGCGACCGCAACACGCTGCTCAAGCAGAACGAGCAGCTTGAGGCCGACAATGCGACGCTGGCTGGCGAAGTCACCAAGCTTCAGGCCGAGATCGAAAAGCTCAAGGCTCCAAAATGACGCCGCGTCCCGCCATGTTCGAACGGATGGGGCCGAAGTTCGCCAAGGCCTTCGGCAATGCCGACGCGGTGTTCACGGTCGACGGGGTCCCGAGGCCTGCCGTCCGGGTCATCCTGCGAGTGTGGCGGGAAACCGACCTGGCGGAGGAGCAGGAGCAGGCGGTCGAAGGCACCACCCATCTGCTCGCCGTGTCCGCCTCCGCGGTTCCCGGTCTCGCCAGCCAGCGCGACAGCGTCGCGATCGGCGGCGTCACCTACCAGGTCATCAACATCGACGATGATGCGCGGGCCATGCTCCGCATCTCGCTTGCCGGAGACATCTGATCATGAAGACACAGGAACAGGAAGCGCCGGCCGCCGCGGTCGACCCGATGGAGGACCTCTGCCAGGCGCTGTTCTCGACGGAAGAGGGCGCCAAGAAGAAGGCTGCGCGCCAGACCGCCGGCGCTATGACGCAGCGGCCGTGGCCGCAATTGCCGTCGCGGCTCCGCTCGGCGATCCGCTCCGACATCGGTCGCCTGCTTGATAGTGGCAAGGCGCGCGCACGGATTCTCGAGGCGGGTTATTCCGCGGTTGTCGTGAACCAGGTGCTGCGCGACCTCGGCCGCACGGTCGCCTGATATGCCGCATCTCCGCAGTCAGATCTTCGCGGCCGTCATCGCGCGCCTCTCGGCCATTTCGGAGTTCTCCGGTGCTGACAAGGTGAAGCGCGGCCGCAAGGGTGCCATCCCGCAGGAGAAGCTGCCGGCCCTCACGGTCACCTGGGCCGACAGGTCGGAGACCTTGACGGTCCGGCCCTCGTCAGGGCCAGCCGGAGAAGACGGCTACGATCGGTCCTTGCCGCTCTCGGTCGTCGTGCATTTGCAGGACGATGAACCGGAAGAGGAATTCGATCGACTTTGCGTGCTGATCGAGGCTGCGATGGCCTCGGACATCACTCTCGGCGGCCTCGCCATTGAGGCGCTGCTGCAGTCGGAACAGTATTTCGTCAACCCGCAAACCGGCATCTCCCTGCTTGCCGGTTCGCTCAACTACCAGATCGCCTACAAGACGCTCGCCGCCAATCCCGACCAGGCTGCGCTCTAAACGCTCTGCATGCCGTTATCCCAAAACCGCTGCACACTTTTGGGCGGCATGCAGTAGCGCCACCACTCCCACCAGCACGAAGAGGAATTTGCCATGGCTCTCGGCCGTCAGCTCACGCTTGCCCGCTCGACCGGCGCAGGTGCCTTCACCTTGGCCTGCATCACCGAACAGCGATCCCTCGAGATCAACAACGAGGAAATCGACATCACTAAACCGAGCTGCACCGATCCCGGCAGCAAGCTCACGCTGGCGCTGATGTATGGCATCCAGTCCATCCGTTTCAGCGGGCAGGGCGCCTTCGTCGATACCGTCACGATGAAGGCGGTCACCGCCGACGCCGTCAACCAGGTCATCACCGAGTATCAGGTCACGGTGCCCGGCGTCGGCACCTTCGAAGGCGACATGCTCGTCTCAATGACCTTCTCGGGCGACAAGACGAACGAGCTGCAGGCCGACATCCGTTGCGCCATGACCGGCGCTCTCACCTTCGTGCCGGCTGTCTAAGCGGAGATTTCCATGCTGCCTGCCAATCCATTGCGCGGCGAGGCGGAGGTTCGCATCGGTGCGATCGACTTCCGCATCGCCGTCACCTTCTCCGGGCTCGCTCGTCTCTCCGATGCGATCGGCGCCCGCACCCTCGACGAGCTCTACGGCCGCCTCCTCGGTTTCGAGCCGAAGGCGGTTGCCTGCGCCGTCCGCTGCCTGATTGTCGCGGATGACGAGGATCAGATATCGGCGCTTTCGGCGAGGATCCTCGACGACGGTAATATCTCGGCCGCCGACCAGCTTGCCTGGCGCGAGGCGGTCGAAAAGGCGCTCTCGGCTCACATTGCTGCCGGGACAATACGGCGGGACGAGCGGACCGCGTCGCAGATTGCCGGAGACGCTGTCCTGGGAAAGTCCGTAAGCCCCTCCTGATCAAGAATCATCTCAAGGCGCTGTACCGGATCGCCACGAACCCGAAGATGCTCGGCTGGTCGCCGGAAATGTTCTGGAAGGCGACGGCGGCGGAATTCGAGATGACCGTGGAGGGGCTTTCCGGGAATGTTCGCGGCGGACCGTTCATTTCGCGTGAGGAGGTCCGGCGCATTGCCGCAGAGCATGGCGTTCGTCCATCGCTGAAGGGCAGTCCGAACGCGAGGACGATCGGCAGTTGATCAGCTTGGTTTCACGTAGTCGTCAATCTTGGCAATATTGATGCCGAGCGCCGCGCCGACGACGCCGAGGCCGAAGGAAATGGCGCCGACAATCTCATTCATTGCAGATTTCGCTGCGAAAGCGACAAGTACGCCACCGACAATCTGCAAAATACCTAACAAAAATATGCCGGCGGCCACGGCTTCCCTCCCAATACCAATGCGGCAAAAGTTGCATAAAGCCAGTGGGAGTCAACTGGTAACTGCGTCGCTAATCCTCAATTTCGGTTTTCGAGGTTCGCAATGAGCCGTCCAGATATTCCCGTCACGATCTCCGGTGATCCGAAGGGCTTCGAGTCTGCTCTTGCTCGAGTGCGGGCGCTTTCGAAGTCGACCGCGACGGATGTCGTGACCTCCTTCGGCCGAATCAAGAACCTGGTCGCGGGCGGGGCCGGCCTCGTGACCGGGCTTGTCTCGGCTGCAAGCGTTACCGCATTGCGCGATGCAGCGGGCGCGATTGCTGCGATCGGCGACGAGGCTCGCCGCGCCGGCCTCGACGTCAAGAGCTTCCAAGAGCTCAAATATGTGGCCGAGCAGAACCGTGTCGGCGTCGACGCACTAACCGACGGGATCAAGGAACTGAACCTCCGTGCCGACGAATTCATCGTCACTGGAGGCGGCTCGGCAGCAGAGGCATTCCAGCGCCTCGGCTACTCGGCCGAGGATCTGAAGCAGAAGCTCGAGGATCCTGCCGAGCTCTTCACCGAAATCATCGGCCGTTTGGGCGAGCTCGACAGAGCGGCGCAGATCCGCATCATGGACGAAATTTTCGGTGGGACAGGCGGCGAGCAGTTCGTGCAGCTGATAGAGGCGGGCGAGGCCGGCATCCGCGACACCATTCGGGCCGCGAACGATCTTGGCATCGTCCTTGACGAGCAGATGATCGATAGGGCGCAAGAGATCGATCGCAAGTTCAACATGCTCGCGACGACCGTCGGGACGAATCTCAAGGGAGCGATAGTCTCAGCCGCCGACAGCTTGATGGAATTCATCGACGGCTTCCGTGATTTCCAAAACCAGATGAACAGCACGCTTCAGGGCAGGCAAGCTGAAATCGGAGAGCGGCGACTTGCGATCGAGAATGAGATCCTCAGAAAAAAAGAAGAGCAGGCTCGACAGGACGAAAAGCTTTCCGACGTCGCCAAGAAACTTGGATTTGAAAACAGCAAGAACGCGAATCTTGCCGGCTACACCGGTCAGATAGAGGCTCTGAAGGAAGAGAGCCGCAAGCTCGCAGAGGAAGAGGCAAAGATCGTTGACGTGCTGAACGGTCGGCTTAGCCCAATGAACCGCTCAACAGAGCGGTCCTGGACGCCGATCCCTACGGAAGAAAAAGGCGGCGGGCGGTCCAAGAAAGTCTCTGAGGCCGAAAAGGAAAAGAAGGCGATCGACGACGTCATCGCGTCGCTGCGCGAGGAACTGGCGATCATCGGGCTCACCGACATCGAGCGGGAGCGGACCATTGCGCTCCGCGAGGCAGGTGTCGAGGCGACCTCGAAGGAAGGCCAGCAGATATCGGCGCTCATCGACGAAAAGTACCGCCAGCTCGCAGCCGAGGAGGCGCTGGCCGAGCAGTATGAGCGGAGCGAGGAAGCAGCCGAGCGGATGGGACAGGTCCTCGACGACCAGCTGATGCGCATCGTGGACGGGAGTTTCGATGCGAAGGAGGCGATCGCGGCGCTGCTGTCCGAGATCATCAATGTCCAGACGAACGGGAAGGGGCTTTTCGGTTCACTCTTCAGCGAGATCTTCGGCGGCGGAGGCGGTTCCGCCTCCAACTTCGTGCCGACCACGACCCTCGGCGGATTCCTCGGCTATGGCGGCGCGCGCGCCGGCGGCGGCGATGTATCGCCAGGTCGCATCTACCGGGTGAACGAATATGAGGACGAGTTCTTTGCCCCGACGAGCCACGGCCGGATCATCGCGCCGAGCAAGCTGTCCGGCGCGTCAAGCGATGGGGAGGGCGGCGGCGGTCGCACCGTAGTTGAGATCGTACTGAGCAAGGATTTGTTGGCCAGTGTCCTCGAGCAAACCGGTGATCAGACCGTGCGCATCGTGCGCAGCAACGAGGAAGCCCGGGCGAACTATCGCCAGAATGGCGGGGAAGATTTCTGATGGCGTTTGTCATTTCGCTTCCGAGCGTGGTTTACGGGCAGGTCGCGTTCGACCCGGTGCGCATCCGCGACACGAACCGCATGGAAGGCAGGCGGACCGAGACGGCGTATTCCGGGACGCCTTACTGGATCGCCTCCTATTCGGCGTCGAAGCTGACAACGACCGAGGCGGCCTTGTTCGACGCTTTCAACATGGATGCGAACGACGGCGGTGTAATCGCCGGCTACGATGCGCACCGACCACGGCCGATCGCCTATCAGGGCAGCAATCCCCTTTCCGGCGTGAAGGCTGGCGGAGGTGCTTTCAATGGTGACGCCGTGCTGCAGTCGATCACTGACGGCAACACGATCGTCGTTTCGGGACTGCCTGCCGGGTTTAAACTGGCGCGCGGTGACTATGTCGAGGTGCGGAAGTCGACCTTCGTGCGATCGCTGCATCGGATAAGCCAGGTTGCGACTGCGGATGCGACCGGCATCGTCACCCTGAAGATCCGCTTCGGGCTCGACCTGCAGGTGTTCACCCTGCCGTGCACCGTCCATTTCGAGAAGCCATCCTGCATCATGGAGATGGATGCGGGTAGCTTCAGCCTGCCGAAGACCTGGCCGAACTATAACGTCCAGTTTACCGCAACGGAGCTGTTCCTCTCATGAGCGTGCTATCTCCCGAGGTCGAGGATCTGATCGAGAGCGGCGAGTTCGCGCTGCTGGACCTGATCCGCTTCGATCTGCCCGGCAAAACGGTCGGCTATCACCGCGGCGGCCGCAAATTCAGCTACAATGGCTTGCTGTACCTGCCGAACCGGTATCTCCAGCCCGGTGACCTGGTGAGCGCCGTCGGCGTGGCCGTCACCACGCGGACCGTCGTCTTCTCCAATATCCCGGTGACCGATCCTGAGGATGCGGTCGCGAGGATCGAGGAGTTCAACTACCAGAACGCGCCCGTCATCATCACCTCGCTCGCCGGCGAGCCGAACACGAGCAACGTCGTCGGGGTGCTGGTCTCGACCATCTACGAGATCGACCAGGTGCGCTACAACGAAGGCGCGGTCTCCGGCTCCGAACGAACGCTGACGATGATGATCGATCTGCAACCGCCGGGACGATCGGCGCGGGGCTCTACCGGCGTCAAGCGCTCGCAGGCCGAGCAGCAGTTCGACAATAATCCGACCGACACGGGCCTGGAGCACGTGGCGACGAATGCGACCATCCCCGAGGAATGGGGACAGGTGAGCCGATAGGAGTTCCTTCGATGAAAAACGTAATAGCAGTAGATTACAAGTCTCAGGGCGTGCGCCGCACGAATGTCCCCGAGACGCCAACCAAAGACTGAACACGATAGCCCTTCGATTGGCCACAGCCATCGGGAGGTCAACGGCTCTCTTGTTATGACAATCGATCCTGCCGTGTTTTGTCCGTCGCCTGCTTCAACTTAATGGTTTCAACGAGTGCCAACAAGGCGTGGCGGGCGTGATCTTTCGCCCGATCCTTGTCTATGTTCGATGCTTCGTCGATGGACCGGTTCACAGTATGCAACGCAATCGACTTGACTTCCTCAATAACGTCGTCGTGGCCTAACCACAGCAGCATTTCCAGCGCAGCAGCCGCCAATGCTTGCGCTGCTACTCCGGCCCCAACGGCCTGCTCGTTCTTCGCCATGCTTTATCTCTCCTGGAAGTTGCGGGAGATAAGCATCCCCAGTCGAAAATGTCGAATCCTGATAGGTCCCCATGAACCGCTTCCGCATCGTCGAAGCCACGCTCGCGCGTGAGCTTGCGAAACCCTATGCCTATGGATCGGCCGATTGCTTCATGCTCGGCTGCGCCTTTGTCGATGCGCTGACGGGCTCGGCGATCGCCGACAATTACCGTGGCGCCTACCGGACGCTTGCCGGTGCGCAGCGGGCGCTGCGTCGGCGGGGGCACACGTCGCTGGTGAGCTTCTTCGCGGCCGAGCTCGGCCAGCAGCCGAAGGGCGGCGCGGAAGCGCGCCTCGGCGATCTCGTCATCCTGCGTCTTACCGATGGCGCCGAGCACGTAGGCATCTGCCTCGGCGCCCGTTTCGTCACCAAGACCGAACGCGGCCGCAGCGATCACCGCCTCGCCGACGTCATTGCCGCCTTTCATCTCGGATAATCCATCATGGCAATCTTTACAGGAATCGCCACGGCAATCGCCGGCGCGCTGTTCGGCGGCTCTGCGCTTGCCACCAGCCTGATCGGCGGCGCGCTCGCCTTCGGCGCCAAGTTTGCCGTGGGCAAGCTCACCCAGCAGAAACAGGGCAAGCAGAAGCACACGGCCGTTCAGGGCGAGATCCAGTTCGGCGGCGACGTGCCGGTCGGCACGCTCTATGGCGTTGGCAAGACCAAGGGCCAGCGCGCCTTTTATGCCAAGTGGGACAAGGGCAACAAGCGCAACGCGGAGGTCTTCATCCTCGCCAACGGCTGGTGCGACGGGCTCGAGCCTTACGTCTACATGTATGGCGAGAAATATAATCTCGTGGCGCAGGCGACGATCGGCAACGAGGTCGCGCGTTACGGCGTGCAGGGCTTCATCGACGGCGACGGCAACAGCGCAATCTCGATCCGCTTCTATGACGGCCGGCCGGGACAGGGCGTCGATCAGCGCCTCGTCGACGTTACGGCCACTCTCGGCAACAAGTGGAAGGCGACCAGCAAGCTTTCGAGCATGTGCTATGTTGTCGTCGAGCGCTACTATCATCTCGAATTCTTCCGCGACGCCGGCAAAGGCAAGCCGGACATCGATTTCGTGCTGCGCGGCTTGCGCGAATACGATCCGCGCAAGGACTCGACGGTGGCCGGCGGCTCCGGGACGCAGCGGCTCAATACACCGTCAACCTGGGTGCACACGAAGAACCCGGCCGTGCACCGGCTCAATTATCAGCTGGGGCTGCGCGCGCTCGTATCCGGCCGAACGCTGATCGGCGAGGGCAAGAGCCTCGGCCAGATTGATCTCGCCACCTATTTCGTGGCGATGAACGTCTGCGACACGCTGCGGGCGAACGGGAAGAAGACCTATGAGTGCTCACTCTTCGTCAGCGGCGACGATGACCATACCGAGGTGCTGAAGCAGTTCGACGATGCGATGGCCGGCTATGGGCTCAACCGCCGCGGCCTCTCCGGCGTCATCCCCGGTGCACCGCAGATCCCGGTCAAGGATCTGACCGCGGCCGACATTCCTATCGATCGCGCCAAGGACGTGCAGTTCCGGCCGTCGGCATTCGAGCGCTACAATCACCTTTCCGGCCAGTTCACCTCGATAGAATCGATGTGGAACCCAGAGAGCCTGAAGCCGGTCTATGTAAATGCGGACATCGCCGCCGATGGTCGTAACCGGCAGACGAGCATCGATTTCCTGCAGGTGACCGATCCGGACATTGCGCAGTACCTGCTCAATATCCGCTACCGGCAGAACCGCATGGGCGGCAAGGCCACGGTTCCCGTCAGTCGTCGCTTCGGTCTGGCGGTACAGGAAGGCGAGTGGATCACCTGGCGCGGCAAGACCTGGCTGATCAGCGAGTGGCGGGCCGACGATCGGCTGCGCATCACGCTGGTGCTCTCCGAGACCAGCGCGGCGATCTATGACGACGACGGCATCGAGCCCGGGCCGATCGTCATCCCGCCGACGCCGCCGATCAACCCGTCGCTGCTCTCGACGGTGCAGAATTTCAATGTTGCCGTCGGCATGATCAACGGCGCTCAGGGCTATGACACGCCGGCGCTGCTGTTCACCTGGACACCGCCGGACGATCCGACAATCACCGCCGTGCGCTTCGTCTATCAGATCGAAGGCACGACAGAGATCTTCGAGGATCAGTGCACCTCGCCCGAGGACGGCAGCTTCCGCACCACGAAGAACGTCGTTTCCGGCAAGGTCTATAACGCCCGGGCGACGATCACGACCGTGCCCGACCGGCTGCGCACCTTTACGCCCTGGATGACGACGGCGCAGCCGACCGGTCTGCAGACGCTGCTCACTGGCTTGCAACAGCTGCAGGACGATGCGCTGAACCGCTTCAAGGAACTGCAGCAGGAGATGGACGAATTCTTCCGGCCGCGCCTGGTCGAGCTGCTGGATGCTTTCTCACTTGAGGGTGCTGTCGGACAGATCGAGCGCCAGCAGATCGTTGCCACCATCGGTGACGCGCTGGCGCAGATCACCGAGGAGCGCCGGGTTCGCGTCTCCGAGAACGAGGCGATGGCGCAGTTGCTCACGTACCTGCAGGCTAGCCTCGGCACCACAAATGCGCGGCTGATCACCGAGGAGACCGTGCGCGCAACGACAGACAGCGCCCTCGCAAGCTCGATCACGACACTCGACGCTGAAGCCGATGGCAACCTCGCCCGCTTGATCGCCGAGGAGACCGCTCGCGCAGACGGCGACGGGGCGCTTGCGAGCAGCATCAGCGGCGTGAGCGCTGATTTCAACGGCCGGTTCGCACAAGGACTGGTGAAGTTCGAGGCGGTCGCGGCGCCGACCGGCGTTGATGCCCGTTTCTCGGTGTTGTTGCGAGCCGGGACCAACCAGAGCTTCAAGGTGTCGGGCTTCTATGTCGAGCTTTACACCGAAGGCGGTGTGCAGAAGTCGCGCATGGCCGTGCAGGCGGATCAGTTCCTCGTCACGTCAGGCAACAGCCGGCACTATCCGCTCGTCTTCGAAAATGGCGAGCTGAAGCTGGCGATTGCCAACATCGGCACGGTCAATGCCGGTCTTCTTCAGTCGCTGAACGGCAAAATGAAAATCGACCTCAACAACGGCACGATCGAGATCTTCAGCTGATGACCAGGACTATGATTGGCGTCGACAGCACCGGCGCCGGCTGCATCAAGATCATGAAGAATGACGCCGACAATCCGCGAACCACTCCGGACAGTCAGCGGTCGAAGTTCCTCTATAACTCGAAATACGCTCTGAACGCGTCGATTGCCCATATCGAGCGTATCAATCAAATTAGCTCTGGGGGAAGTGTCCAATACAATTATTACCCGGCAGGGTCGAATGCGTCCAACTATCAGAAGATGGAAGGATCAGGCGGCGGAGAGTCCACATGGCTGTTCCGTAATTCCGCGTTCCCGAAATGCAAATACAATATGCCCCTGTTTGACGTGAAAGCCACACGGACGAACACCGGGCGTTTCAACCAGCAGCGAATTCAGCGCCGCTATTCAGGGAAATACTATAACGACCAAGGCGGTTATTTCTTTATGGGGAACTGGTATCAGGCCCCGTGGATGAAGAACTTTAGCGGCAGTGTCGGTCAATGGGGTGATTTCCCATATGGTACTTACGCCAAAATCACCACGTCAACGAATGACGATGCATACAACCGCTTCTTGTCACGAGAAAAGCGGTTGATCGTGTGGAACCTGCCCGGCAATGAAGACCCGTCGCTGGAAGCGCCGCCCTTGGCTCCAAATGGATCGAAGAACATCATTCTGCGATCCGATAAGATGATAATCGCAAAGCCCGGCTACAACGCGGAGACGGCGAACGAATGGCAAGTTTCGTTCGACAGCCGCCGTGTGCCTGTGAAGGTCATTGCCGCTGCGGACATCGCAATTCCTGCCGGTGAATCCTTCTATGAGACCGGCATCACCTTGCCGGCAAACATGGCCCTTGATGTTCATTTTTATGAGGGATCAACGATCTACTACCCTTTCAATCCGAACATGAGTAACGGCCTGGGTGCGGATTATTGGTTCAGCGGCTCGCGAATTTATTTCAATTCGTCCAATACGATGCGCGCCCGGTTCATGCTCTACCTCGACGCAGGAGACCCGCCGACGAACGGCAGTAACCGCGTGCTAAGGGAATTCACGGAAGGCGGGCAAGACGTTGTGCAGTTCTTGCGCCCCGGTTCAGCCAACCCGCCCTCATGGGCGGATATCATCATAGATACGCGCTGGCCTTGCGTGCAAATCATTGCCGAAGGCTATTTCAGTGTTGCGGTAGGAAGCCCGCTCCAAACGGTCATTAATTTTGACGCTTCCGGCATGTTCCCTATGGTCAAATACATGACCAAACACGGGGCGGGGTCCGAAACTAGCGTTGGTAGTTGGACCGAGTCGATCAAGCTTCCGACCGTTCGTCAACGCGTCTATTCGACCAGCAGCAATTTTGAGTGCGGTGATAGTTCCCATTGCCGGCTCACGCAGACAAGCGCCACGTTTGTTACCAATCGCGGGCAGCCGGGCGACTATTACAACGATGCGGACAATCCCGGCACGTGGCGAACGGAAGGCGCCGATCACGTGCTCGGCATCCGCTACTACATTCTCGGCATTCCAGCTTAGGAACTCCTGACATGACCATACCCTATGTAACGGGCACGGTTTCCGTGACCGCCGGCAGTGCCGTTGTCACCGGCTCCGGAACTGCCTGGGCGACCGCGTTGATCGCCGGCGGCCTCTTCGGCCTCGACAGCAGCAACGGTAACCTGGTCCCGATCCTCTCGGTCGACAGCAACACCCAGCTCACCCTCGCCAAGCCATGGCGGGGCACCACGGCGGCCGGGCAGGGGTACTGGATCGTTCGCGATACGGCCTACCTGCAGCAGCAGACCGTAAACGCCCAGGCACTCTCGACCTACATTCAGCGGCTCGACAATGCTGTGCTCGCGGCTTTGGCGGGGCTAACGCCGGCAGCTGACAAGATCGCCTACTTCAATGGTGCGGCGACTGCTGTCCTGGCCGACATCAAGGCGAAGGGACGTGACATCATTTCGGCAGCGGACATGATCGGCTTGCTCGGCAAGCTCGGCCCGGTCTTCGGCGGAACGCCACCTAGCCCGACTGGCGCGGGCGTTGGCCTCTCCGATGGCGATTTCAACACGATTATGGTGCCAGGGGTGTATTCGATCGCGGGCACCTGGTCTAACGGCCCGGCAGCTTATGGCGCGTCCAACATATGGACCGCGATCCTGGTTATGCATGGCCGAAACGCCAACAATCTCATGTATCAAACCCTCTATCATTCATCGCGGGGAGTCTGGTGGCGATACTCAACCGATGCCACCGGCGCCACGTGGCAGCCCTGGAACGTCATCCCGCGCGAAGTGGTCGGCCTTGTCGGGCAAGCATCTGGAATTCCGACAGGAGCAATCATCGAGCCCGGCAGCAACGCCAACGGCGAGTACGTGCGTTTTGCGGACGGCACGCAGATCTGTTAGGGAACGGGAACGATTAACGTTTCGACCAACCTCAACAACCACTTTGGCTCTACCTCTGGAGCCTCCGTCACCGGCAACGCGCTGATCAGCTTCCCGGCGACGTTCTCCAATACAAGCTACTCGGTATCAGTCTTCCCAACGTTCCGCGGCTTCACAGTGCTTGGTGCCTACTCCAAGAACGGCGCCAATGCCGCCGTCAGGATGGGCGTGTCAGGCTCGACCGCAAACGATGTTCCCTATGAATGGTCAGCTTTCGGAAGGTGGTTCTGATGATAGTTGATCTCTCTCCCCAGCGCCGCGATGACCTCCTGACGGTCACCAAGGCTGGTGACGCCCTCACGATCAACGGTATGGCATTCGACTTCTCGACCTTGCCGGACGGTGCGACGATACCGGCCGGCGAGGTTCCTTGTGAATGGCTTGTCGGCCCCGTCGAACGCATCGCCGGCGAGCTTCACCTGACGCTCATCCTGCCGCACGGTCCGAGCCCCTCTCAGGCCGTTGCGTTCCCTCCGCCACTCATCGACCCGCCTGACGGGGTAATTGCGTTGCCGGCCGATCCGCAGCCGTCGATCCCTGATCCTGCTGAAGAGGAGCCTGCCAATGTGGACGGTTGACCTATCGAAAGTTGTCACGGCCGAGCAGAAGGCGGCAGAGGCGCGCGCAGCGCTGCAGGCGCAATACTCGGCCGCCATCCAGGCGCATCTCGATGCCAAGGCACGCGAGCGGCAATATGACGGCATCCAGACCGCCATCACCTATCGCGGCGATCCGAACCCGCAGTTCGCGGCCGAGGGCGAGGCCCTCTTCGCCTGGCGATCGGCAGTGTGGACCTATTCCACGGCTGAGCTGGTGAAGGTGTTGGCCGGCGAGCGGCTGCAGCCCAGTGTCGAAGAGTTCATGGCCGAACTGCCGGCGTTTCAGTGGCCGCAGTTGTAGCGGCTGGATCTCTCGCCCATTCGGCGACAGCAATCGCTGAACTGAGCAATATGGCTGGCACGGCTAGCGCGGCGAGGAACCTGATCACGCTCTTCCGATGAGCTCGCTTGGGGTCCCACTCGTAAGACATTGTGCTTGCCTCTTCATGATCCGAAAGACGGCTCCGGCTCAACCATATGGGCACGGTTTCCGTCGCTGGTCGAGTGAATTTCCCGCAATCCCGCCTTGCGGGGCTTAAACCCCAACCCAAAGGAAAAATCAAATGGATAAAACCGTGCCTCCCGGCGCGGCGATATTCGATTGCATCAACCGCGTTCAACACGTAAATGGAAGCGTCTGTGAATTCGAACGCTCAGACGCGGGGCCTCTTCTTTCGTCGAGAGAGAAGGGGCCCTTTCGCGTCTAAGAACAGACCGACCCGTTATTCTGGCTCTGCACCGCCCGGCTCCGGCCGATCGTCGGCCTCGGTCAATATCGGCACGGGCTCGATTGGCCTTGCCGCTAGAGCTTTGAGGTCCTCGGCGAGGCCGGCAAGCTGCGCCGCAAAGTCCAGAAGATTCGAAGCGGCGCACTGTGCCGCGATTTCTGAGAGGTCAGTAACCAGCTCGATTGGGCCGGCGCTCTCCGCTTCGCTGTCGTTTATGTCCAAGCCCAAGTCCAAGCCCCCAATTTCCCATTGATGTGGGATCATTGGCGAGGCCCGTCAAGGGCTGCTGCCGGCGACGAGCCTCTCGGCCGCCTCCGAGGGGCAAAGCGGCCAACGTCAAGTTAAGCCTGAACATTGCCGGCAGCCATACACCAGCCGCCGAATATTCCCCAACGACAACCAGGAGACTTCAATGAGCGCCATCACCGCTCAGCACGTTCGCGCGGCCGCAACGGGCAGGGTGAACGAGAGCAACCTCGCGTCCGTGCTTGTGGCGCTGGACAGGTACGGGGAGCGTTTCGGCATGGATCGGCCGCACCGTCTCTCCCAGTATTTCGCCCAGCTCATGCATGAAAGCGGCGACTTCCGCTATGATCGCGAGATCTGGGGCCCGACGCCGGCGCAGCAGCGCTACGACACCCGCACCGATCTTGGCAACACGCCGGAGAAGGATGGCGACGGACATCTCTACCGCGGCCGAACCGGAATGCAACTGACCGGCAGGGATAATTATCGCCAGTTCCGCAACTGGTGCCGCGCGGCCGGCCTCAACTGCCCGGACTTCGTAAAGGATCCGGACGCGGTCAATGCCGATCCGTGGGAAGGCCTGGTGCCTCTGTTCTACTGGGACACTCGGGATCTGAACCGCTGGGCCGACGAGGGGGACTGTGAGACCGTTACGAGAAAGATAAACGGCGGCAAGAACGGCTTGGCCGACCGGTTTGACCGGCTCGCCCGGATCTCGCTCGTTCTGCTCGGCTATCGTGCCGACAACGTCCTTCAGTTCCAGGCTGACCAGCGCCTGCAGGTCGACGGCGACGTCGGTCCGAAAACCCGTGCTGCGATGCATACAGCGCTCGTGGCGCTCACTCCGGGCGAAGCGGCACGGCCGGAGGTGAAGGCGGCGCCCGTGACCGAGGAGAAGCCGGTACCGGTACCCGTCACGCCGCCCAGCCTCGATGCGCCTTGGTGGAAGTCGAAAGAGGTCATCACCCCGTCTGTCATCGGCGGCGGCGCTTCGCTGGTCACGGCGATCGGCGGCATACCTTGGCAGAACCTTCTCCTGATCCTCGTCGCCTTCGGCGGCATCGCCGGCTTCCTCTACTGGCGCAAGAACGCCGATCGGAAGGCGGTCGCCAAGCAGGTAGAGGGGATGGCGTGATGGCTGCTCTCTCGAAGAAGCTCCGCAGCGTCGAGGGCGGCCGGCTCATGTTCTGGTGCCCGGGCTGCGATGGCGCGCATCAGGTCGGTGTCGGCGAGGGCGCCGGGCTGCGCTGGCGCTATAACGGAAACCCGGATGCGCCCACGTTCACCCCTTCCGTCCTTGTCACCTACGACGGTTCCGACGCCGGCAAGGACGGGGCTCCGCCGGCGATCTGCCATTCATTCGTGGCCGATGGCCGCATCCAGTTCCTTTCTGACTGCACGCATGCGCTCGCTGGCGAGACGGTCGACATACCAGACTGGGAGGAGGCTTGATGTTCAGCCGCCTCTCTCTGGCCGCTGGCGCTGTTGCCGGCGACATCTTCGTCTTTATCGGCATGCAGACGGTCAACGCGCTCTGGATCATCCCCGGAGCGAGGGAAGAGGGCCGGAAGCTCGAACGCGCCGAACTGGATTCCGCAACCAACAAAGCCATCGGAGAACTGCGAGATGAAGCTGATCGCGCTCGCTTTAACCGCCGCCTGTGCATTGAGCGCGGCCGGCTGTACGTCAACGCAACAGGTCAGTGCGTCGAAAGACCGCCTCAACCAGGCGGCTAGGGCCGTCGTCGGTACGTCCCTGATCGGCGCTCGAGGCGCGACGCCGACCGATCAGGACAAAATTGACGAAACGGTCGCGGGGCTATGCGGCGCCCGCGCCTGGACCCAGAGCGAATGTGCCCGCCACGACGCGGCGCAGCAGTAACCATCCAGCATTGCATACGAGGGGCAGGGGATTGTCTGAAACACAGGAAACCGAAAAGATGGTCGCAACTCCGAAATGGAGGTTTGAATATAACCTCAACACCCTGGTGATCCTATTTGGCTTTGCCGGCGGCCTCGTTGCGTGGGGCGCGACTTGGGAGAGGGTGAACGCCAACCAGAATTCGCAGGCAAATTCCATCGATCGCCTCGACAAGCGCCTGACAGCGGCCGAAGTCTCCCTCCGGCAGATCGACAATCACGAGCTCCGGATCTCGGCGGTGGAGAAGCAGGCGGCCGAAGCGGCCACCTCTATGAAGGCCGTCGAGAATACGCTCAACAGCCTCTCGATCGATACACGTGTAATGCGCGAAATCCTGCAGAGGATCGAGGCTGGTCAGCGCGACGGCGCGCAGTTGCGGCGCTGATTTGCATAGGCATGCACTTGCGCGATGCGCGTCGGTCTGCTTTCCTTGTTCGCATGGACACAAAACTTGCAGACTTGAAACTCAGGCCTTCGCTTCTCCGCGAGCTAAACCAGACCGGCTATGAGGTGGTCGGAGATATGCAAAATCAGCCGACCCCAGAATTGCTGCGAATACCCGGGATGGGCGGACAAGACTGGCGGAAGATTGCCAAGGCGTTGGGGCGAGATCCATTCCCTGGATTGAAGAAGCGTTGATATCCCGCTGGCAACGGAAAGGCCGACGCCGCGGCAAAAGCTTTCCCAATAGGATTCTCTATATTGTCAGCTTTTAACCCTGCCGTAATCTAAGTGGGCGGCTTGGTGCAGATTGCCACTCGACACGATGAATGTCATTCGACAGGTGATTCGACGAAAGGCCGCGCTCGTAACTGGTTGTGAGGGTAAAGCAATGAAACGGCTTATCGCTGTATTGCTTCTCGGGGTGGCACACTTGGTTGCAACGCCGCTGGTGGCAATCACCGTCTTTGAAGACGGTGGCAAGGCTTACGCAGATAGCCGCGACGTCGGACACAAAAAGGGGACAAAAACGGTAACTGAAAGCGCTGTTCCTAGGTCATTCCTAAACTGAGAACGCCCGCGCCGGGTGACCTGCGCGGGCACTACGAACAGGTTGGGGGACCTGGTGCCAAATTGCTCGGCGCCACAGAAATGCGGGCGACTTTTGTTCCGCTCCCCGGGCGCGAACTCAGACCGGGAAACGCTATAGCGCCTCCGCTACGAGAAGACGCCGAGCTTTGGTGCACATGGAATAGAAGTCATTCAAGAGCTCCCCTTTCAGCCGGGTTCTCCTGCTCCGCCTTCGGCGTGGCACTGGTCCGCGGCACCACACAAACATCGCCGTAACAAACCTCTTCGCCCTTGTAGTTGGCCAGCGTCTGCAGCAGATCTGGTTTAAAGTCTTTTTTCAGTCCGTGCATATCAGGATCTGGTCCGTCCAGCGACTTCAACGCCAGTTCGATCAACTCGACGGCGCGGTCTTTGTTGCCGATTTCATGATAGTAGCGAGCCACCTCCCGAAAAAGCAGGGACGGGGGGAGACTGCATTGCGCGAGATCAAGGGCCAGGATGTGTTTTGAAAGTACCTTGCCCATCGCGAAACGCTCGCCAGAGGGAAGGCTCTGATGGAAGATTTGCATCATCGCCGTAAGCAGCCAATGTGCGCCGCCTCTGTCGACGGCTTCGCGAACGAATTGCCATAGCACCGCCAGGCCAGTTTCCATGTCGCAGATTTTATCAAGCAGCAGATGGACTTGAGACGCGCGCAAATTGTAGTTGTCCGAATCAAGGGCGATGCCCTCCTCGATCGCCGCAAGGGCCGTCTTCCAATCCCCTATTTCCTCCGCCGCCCTTCTTTTGCCTCTGATTGGCTCCATCAATGCTTGTTTGCGCGCTTTTGGTTCATCTACGGCGATCCGCTCCCTTTCGGCGGCTTTCGCCTGAGCGCTGGTGCGCCAGGTGCCGTCAAGCAATTGCGGAAGAACGTCGTGCAATTTGTCCGGATGGCCGATAAAGGCGATGGAGCCGTCTCTGTCGATCACGAACACCCTCGGAATCCCGATCGAAAAACTCGGCTTCATCCAAAGCGTGTCCATTGCGCCTGTGTCGTCGAGCCCGACCCGAAAGTTCAACTTCGGGAAATTCTCAGTTAACCACGCGTCAAGCTTGGTGCGGGCCTCATCGGCGGATGCAGCCCTTTCGTCTGCCGCCACTGCGACGACCTCAACTCCACTGTCCTTGTAAGTCTCCTGCAGCTCTATCAGGTTGAGCATCGCCCCCACACAAGGTCCGCACCAGGTTCCACAAAATTCAAGAATGTACAATTTACCTGGCTGGAAGTTCGCGAGGGGCTCGCCACGTACCCAGTCCCGCACTTTCAGTGCAGGAGCCTGTGACTCCACGGAAAGGATCTTATTGCTCTCCAAAGCTGTTTACTCCGTTGTTTGTACCATGCGGTTTTTCGGGACACCTGAATGCCCAACAGCATGCACGGGGTTATAGCCGTTCCCGGTCGTAAGGGGCTACTAAAATAATGATAATGCTGATAAAATGATGGAAATGTTTCTTAGTCAGATCGGGAAACTGACAGATAGTTCAACGAACAAATCTGTGTCCAGGAGCCGACAAACGCGACGAACAACGTCATATGGCTGCGGCAGTCATCCGCTCGCCGCCGATTGATGTGATCGACGCATTAAGAAATTCTGACGCGTTATAGCTCTGTCGCATTTGTGCGGGCGCTCGGGCGCTTGCCAACGGCGGTAGACATTGTCCAACACCTGCCGATTGTGTGCGGTCGCGGAGCGGTCACGGCGGAGCCTTTGAGCACCACCGTTTCCGGTCCAGGAATTACCCAATCAGCCTCCATGTCCTTGTCGCCAGGCCTTCGCCAGATTGGCGTCGAAGTTGTAAGAGTTGAATGGCACAGCCACTTTGCCGAAGTTATAGTTGTCGAGCGTTTCCCTTGCTTCCTCGGTCAGGTCGGACCAGCTGACTGCAGGCTGCTTGCGGCCACGGTACCGGGTGTCCGCGAGTAAAAATTGGTATCCGC
The DNA here is from genome assembly GCF_017876815.1 of Sinorhizobium meliloti. Lineage (NCBI taxonomy): Bacteria > Pseudomonadati > Pseudomonadota > Alphaproteobacteria > Hyphomicrobiales > Rhizobiaceae > Ensifer > Ensifer meliloti. The sequence goes on from NZ_JAGIOS010000001.1 coordinate 3,423,692, forward strand.
CTTCCGGCCGGTAGTATTTGACCAGCGGATGTGTTCCATCCATGTGCGGCTGTGGCGTCACGTTGTAACGACCACCGCTCCAATAGCTGACCGCTTCAACCTGCGCTTCGCTATCGCAACGCGTCAGCCATACGATGACATCCTCCCAATCATACCGAGACCCGCCCTTGAGGGGCCAGGTCTGGTTCTGGTCCTTGGGAAAGAACCACGAGTACATGACGGCACACTGACCGTTATACTCCCCAGCTCTGACATAGATCTGTCCAGGGCTGCGTGAGCAACCGCCGTTCGCCTTTCCTGATGGCTTCAGACCGCCGCTGACGTTGCCGTCGGCATCCACGGCCGGGAAAGGGACGCAGCCTCGGATAACTTTGAGAGAGGGCTGAAAGGCCTTGAGGAGACCCGAGGTGCTGTCGGGAAACCCTTTCACCTTGTCGTGATCAATGACTTCAGCCGCGCGCGCCGGCACCGATAGTCCGCAAACAAAAACGAACATTAAGGCGGTTAGCGGCATTCGCCCATTGAGTGGAGAGGCGGTTATCATCTTGTTTCCCTTTTTGTTTTGAACCATTTTGGTCCGCAACATGAATGTCACAACAGCATGCACGCCCAGGGGCTAGATCGTGCAAAAGTGGTGCTTGGTCGCAGGGGTGAGAGCTGAAGGAAGGACATTGCGGAGATTACAAGCCGGGCCCCTATAATAGGGCCGTCCGGCGTGGCGAACGAGAGGGCGGCAAGCGCCAGGCAGATTAAGGCAATTAGCCGGCGCCCCATCTGGTTCAGCCGAAAAGAAAAGCCCGACCAAGCCGGGCTTTCCTACTTCTGTGTTCAGGTCCGGAGACTCGCCAGCGCATTCAAAATCGAGGAGCGGAATGAGCCGGTTCCGAAGTCGATGGCGGCGACGGCGACTTCACCGTCCTTGAAAAGGGCAAGCGTTGGGTAGCCGCGTACGCCATACCGCGCCACGAGCTCGGGGTTTTCGGCCTTGTTGATCTTGACGACCTTGACCTTGCCAGCAAGCTCGGTGGCGATTTGTTCGAGGAAGGGTGCAATCATATCGCACGGCTGGCACCCGTTTTTCCAGAAGTCGACGATGACCGGTTCGGCCGACTGCAGAACTTCTTCCGAGAAATTGGAAGTATCGACTTTAACAATAGCCGAGGGGTGCTCATTGGGAGTGGTGGTGTTCATCGTGGTTCCTTTGTGTTCGAACCATTTTCGAAATCCAGGAGGGGAGTGAGCCGGCTCCGAGGTAGACGACTTCCCCCACCCTTGAACATGGCAAGCGCTAGGATCGATGCGCTCGCCATACTGCGCCGGCAGCTCGGGGTTTTCGTCGGTGTTGAGCTTGACTTGACCCCGCCGACAAGCTCGGTCGCCGCTTTGTTTCAGGATGGGTACAATAAGTCAACGTTCACAACGACGTTCGTATTTCCACCACTGCCACGCTGCCCTCGAACAGGTCGCCCCGCCGCAGGCACCTTCGGGCCGTGAGGGCACACAGGGGCCTGCAGTCGGCCACGGAGCGCAAGCCCCGTCTGGTGAGGCACAGCAATAGTCGTCAAAGCTAGCCGTCTAGCGACGACTCACTAGTAACTGGCGACCGTTTTTGGTGACGCGTGGTCATTTACCCCGCTCCCCTGACGTGTGCAGACGACCCGACGTTTTTCGAGTTCTCGTGAGCCGCCATGCGCCAATCGTCTAGGTGGAGAGCTCGCATTGCCGTCATCGATCTGAGCGGGTAGGAAGCGCCAACTGCCGACGCCCAGCGGCAGATAATGAGTGTCCTGTCTGGGGCCGGGAGCAAAATGTCGGCAACTAATTCATTATACCGGAAAGCAGACGGAGGCAGCAGCAGATGCCGTGACACATCCGCGATGGAATACAGTCGTTCCTTGCACAGGCTACACCTGAACGAGGGTTGCGCCCTGTCAACCACTTCACGTTGCAATACTGGCGTTGTAGTCGGTCAGGGCGCATCAATGGGAGCGTTTCGTGTCCAAGGAAAGGTGTGTTCACGCTCAGCGTACGATATCCGACATTGTGTCGGCTTTGGCGGGTTTACAACACGGCGTTGTATGACTAAACGACTGAAACAAATGTACAACCCTTTCCTCGGCGCCGTCCTCTAGATTGGCATGAAGTTTGCGGCGGTGCGATGAGAGGGCTGCCGGACAGAGTGAAGAGATGGCTCGGCAAAATTGAAGGACGGGGGCGACTGGTTGCGATTGAACACGTTGTGCGCTGGCGGCCATGCGTCTGCGGCAAGGGCTTGGCCGCTCAAACGATGGGCGTTGCAGATGCCCATTGAGACGACGGTGGGTTTCGTCCTGTTCGTGATGGCATTCTTCGTCAGCGCGATGACTGCGAAAGGACACGAGACCAGCCTTGTCGGCATTTACCAGGGTTCGGAGCTAACCGCCACCGCCGATCATCTGGGACAAGGCGGATACGAGCTGTCGGATGGCACCCTGGTGTCTTTTGACAAGTGGTACCATAGCAATTGGATCGACATGCGATTTGAAATGTTGACGCAGCTGTCGGACGATTTCGGTATCCTGTGGGGCGCGAGCACCGGTCAGCGTGCCGAAAAGGTCCGAATCGAGCCGAGTGTGAAACTCGGCTTTATTTTGCAAAAGCGACCGACAGCATCCACGACGCTTTCTCTCACCGTCAGTTCAATTTTGGGCGGGAACCTGACGGAACGACCTTGCACAGCTGACTATGGTGCCATCAGCGGTGAGCAGAGTGTGAATTGCCGGCTGGCCGCGTCGCAATTGCGGCCCTCGGACACGTTGAAATACATGATAAACCTCGAGCCAAGCCGATTGAAAATCGATCTTCGGTTCACGGGTGAATTCTAGCGATGGTGAAAGGCAAGGCGGTACATTTCGTTGATGAAGAACAATCAGACAGGAGATTTTTTATGCACAAAACGCAATGGTTCCCGGTAGGTTTTGTTGCCGGTCTTGTAGCGTTGGCGGCACCCGGTTTCGCGGGTGATCTTGGTGCCGCTGTCAGCGGCAAAGGAACGACCGGTTCTCCAGCCGCGGAAAGCAGTAGCTCGGGCTGTCCACAAAATGCCGACGGCACATTTTGCTGGATGAGCCCGGATATTGGTCAAGCATGGGCATCAGGCTTTATCGGTTCCGGCGTATCGATAAATGTCTCAGATGACTTCACGGGACAGCCAATTGATGGAGATCTCGGTCGCGGTACGCAGAGGCAGCGCCATGGGGATTGGGTCGCTCAAATTGCCGGCATGGTCGCCCCTGGCGCAAACATATTCAAGTATGATTATCTCGAGGAGTCTTCGATCGTGCTGCAGGACGGCCTGAATGTCATCAATGCGAGCTACGGCATGTGGGAGCCACTGAGCCAGCATCCGCGCGAGCAGGCGATCGTCGATGCCGGCTGGGCGGGGACTGCCATCGTCACAAAGAGTGCCGACAACCACAGCCTCGAGGTAGGTCAGCCGCACGAAGGGGATTTCGATGAGCTAACCATCGGGCTGATCGGGGCGCCATCGGCAATCTTTGTGGGTGCGCTGGAGCACAATGGCACTCCCGAGAACAAGGCACGGCTGGAACCATACTCGAATTATGCCGGCTCAAACCCTGAGGTGCAGAACCACTTCCTGACCGTGGGTGTCGAGCGTGAAGAGATCGGCCAACGCGGCACGTCTTTCGCGGCACCTGTGGTTGCAGGCTATGCCGCCATCCTTGGCAGCAAGTTCACATCCGCAACACCGATACAGATTACTAATCAGCTGCTGGATACAGCCAGGACCGACACGCTCGTCAACTACAACCCGGCGGATTACGGCCGCGGCGAGGCCAGCCTTTCGAGGGCGCTGGCACCCGTTTCGATCCACTAGACTGCCTCTCTACCCTGCGTCCGAACGTGGGTGGGTCGCGGCGCCCAGGCGGTGGATTGCCGTCTGTGCCGTCGCGGCTCCGGCCGGGGAACACGTTGCGATACCTGGCGAACGCTCATCTGAACCCCCTGAACATCGGTCTCTGGTTCAGAGGTCGTTCTAGCTACAAGCTCCTGATCATCGACGAGCTGGGCTTTGTGCCGCTGTCAAAGACCGGCGCGGAATTACTGTTCGAACTGATCTCGCAACGCTACGAGCGGGGTGCCACCCTGATCACCAGTAATCTGCCTTTCGACGAATGGACGGAAACTCTGGGATCCGAGCGCCTGACCGGCGCGCTGCTCGATCGCATCACCCACCACGTCAACATCCTCGAGATGAACGGCGACAGCTATCGTCTCGCTCAAAGCCGCGCCCGCAAGGCTGGCTGAAACCCCTCTCCAGAAAGCGTCGCGCGCGCATGAGACCCCGCTCGGGCTACGCCCTCCCGGGGGTCTCATGCGCGCGCCACAGTGGCCGACTTTTGCTCCGCCCCGTGCCTGTTTTTACTCCGCCGTTGATATACGGCCGAATTGGGTGCGTGTTCCGGACGTGGCTAGCGTAGCGGACGGACAGCTGACCTGATCGGTCAGCGTTTGCCTGAGCACTCCCAGGTCGAGTGTCTTCTCACCCGATTGGAAGCCATGATAAACAAAGCCTATGGGCATCAAGAACTATCTGATCGAAGGCGGTTCCGGCACTGGAAAGACGTCTGTCGCTACAGAACTGGAGCGGCGGGGCAACCATGTCATCCATGGTGATCGGGTCTTAGCTTATGTCGGTGACCCCGAGACAGGCCAGGCACTCGCCGGACCACCCAAAGGCGCAGACCGCGTCGCTTGGCGATATGCGCACTGGATCTGGCCCGTTGACAAGGTCCGCGCTATTGCTGCCGACACCACCCACCCTGCCACATTCTTCTGTGGCGGCTCACGCAATTCCCAAAAATTTCTGCGCCTGTTCGACAAGGTATTCGTGCTCTACATCGACGTAGAGATGTTGAACCGAAGATTAGATGAACGGCCCCATGACTTTGGCTTTAAACGGGCCGAGCGGGCACTGGTACTCCGCTACCATCGTACTCGGGAGTATCTTCCTGCCGGCATCACCATCGAAACGGCAAATACCGTCGCACGTGTGGTCGATGATATCCTCGCTCACCTCACCTGAAGCCTGAGCGATTGGTGAACGGAAGGAAGCACCAGGTTATGGCGGGAAAAATCGAAGCCGCTTGGACCGGTCACTATGCATCGTCACTTCATAGCCGACCGGCAGCTTTCAGCGAACGTCTTGAGGGTGCGAAGCGGTCATTTAACTCAAGCTTCTCGTCCATTCAAAAGTGGTGTGTGTCGCACATAGCGCATCGACGAGTTCGCTACTCGGCCTTGAAAGGCGAGTTGAAGACGAAAGCCACTAAGCTCGGATGGCGCCCATCCCCCGTATGCGCGCCTAGAATGAGAACAAATCGGAACATACTGCACGGATTGTGCACGTGAAACCCGTGCATTTCGCTCTTTGTTCCGCGCAATTGCGCGCTTTCGAGCAGCATAGGCCACTGAGTTTCCACGGCTAAATCACTGTCTTCGCGGAGAAAACTGGTGCCGCTAGAGAGATTTGAACTCTCGGCCTCTCCCTTACCTAGGGTGAGATCGGGGTTCCGCAGTTGCGCGTTACTATGCTGACGCCGTGTCTAACTCGAGCCGTGCCGCAGGCGTGAGACAAGCGCGACGGAAAAGGTAATGAACCGACTGGTGGCCGCGATGTCCCACAAATTTGCAAGTGTTTGATCTGGCATGCTTACGTCGCGCCGGCATGGGGCACCATTCCCGGCGCACTTGCGCTTTCAGGCATCAAACAGGATGCCTCTTTCGCTCGAAGGGGCTGAACCCCGTCTCCTTCCAGCGCGCGACCGTCTCGCGGAAAACGGCATAGGAGCCTTCGGCCGAGAACTGAAGGTCAGGAACGTACTGGTCTCCGGCGCGCATCACGTCCCACATGTACCAAGTCATCGCCGAGTCCGCCGCCACCCTGGCGCGCTCCCTGGCAGCATCGTAACCACCTTCGGTGGACTGCATGAAGAAAGAGGTCTGGTAGAGGATGCTGAAGGCTGCGCCGGTAGGGATGAAGCGCATCAGCGACAATTCCATGTCCACTCTTGCCTGCGGCGAGGCCCGGTAATCATCGACAGTGCCCAAGAGCTTAAGAGGGGCAGCGCTGACTTCGACCCATCCGAGCCGCAGCCTATTGTAATAAACGATCCACCGGCGGCCGTGGTTGGGGCTGTCAAGATAGGAGGCCCTCCGCATCGTGTCGCTGGTTTCCTCGAAACTCCACTCATCCTCTGTGCTCCAGTCCAGTGTCGCGCCGAGCCAAGCGAATTCGTGGAAAGCAAATTGGTCGACAGTATCGACCGTGCCCCAACTGCTCTGTGGGACAAGGGGCACGTCGTGCTGTGGTTCACGCCTCTGCCCCTCGTCGATTTCGGCTATAGTCTTCGCGTACTCGTCGTGAAGCGTTTTCCGGCTGAACATGTCCCCTCCATTTGTTGCCGGAGACTAGCTTTTCGGGCGTGGGATGCCAAGGTTCCCTGTCCAGCCCTGACTGAGGCGAAACGCCGATCCCCACGGACGATTATGCTGCAGGCGCCGGCATGCGCGCCACACGGCTGAGAATACGGCGAATCATGCGCCAACCGTGCGCCAACGAATCCCCGCTAACGATCGGAAAACGCGGAAATTCTGGTAAATCTGGTAAACCAATGGCGCGCGAAATATCGCGCGGAGATCAAGCTAAGCTGTTGAAACGACTGGTGATCCCGGCGCGATTCGAACGCGCGACCCCCAGATTAGGAATGTTGTCGTCAAAGCCAAAAGACCATATTCTGTGGGTTGTATTCGGCAAACATTCGAAGCCCGGGATCGTCACGGCGAACCGCGCGCAACGCATCGAGCAAGTCCGGATGGAGCGTCATCGTTGCAGGATTGGCGTCTGGCGCTGGCCGGTAGAGGATCGATGGCAGAATTTGCGTTTCGAACAGGGTCAGGACGCCGAGCTTGAAGGCGGTCTTGCGAAGGCAACCATAATCGAGATTGTAGCCGTCGATGCAGACTCTTGTTCGTAACGCAGGCACTCCTTGCTCCCAAGACATAAAAAAACCGGCTTGCGCCGGATTTTTCCCCCAACCGCCCGGAGCACATGTCTCTCAAGGATGCTGGGTTAGTTGTTAGCTCTCAACATAGTGTTGGGTGGCCCTTAGTTAACGGACATTGACCGCCACCCACGTGTTGACCGGCGATTTTGCCGTGAATTCACCTAAATAGGCCTGCCTCGGGAAATCTGCAACGGAATGACACTGTCCTCCACGGGCACTGTCCGCCAGCGGACCCGAGAAGACCCCCCACCTTCCGCACCACGCCACTTGACAGTCCCGCCCGCCGCCGTGGGTGCGGGCTGTCGCCCGCCCCCCTCTGTCCGGGGAGTCTTCGCCCGAAAGGGCTTTCCCTTCGGGAAGCACACACCCAGGAGACAGACCATGACCGAACTCGCAAACTTCATTCGCTGGCGAAACCACGTTCGTCCACAGGTGCAATCTTTCTTCTGTCAAATAAAATCACCTCGTACGAGCTTCCATATTCCGTCTTCACTCCATCCAAGCCGTATGTCTGCGCCAAGGGAGCCCATGCGCCTAGTTCGTCAGGGAACACTTGAGCACCTTGCTCGTCCATGACCGCTAATTTGAGGGGCTCTTGCGCCTCGATAACAAAGTACTTTCCAGAACTACCTGCATAGCCGCGTGCCGCGTTTACATCGTTTTCTGAGGTCATCCAAATGGCTTCACCCGTGTGCCCGGTTTGCCCCGAACCGCCCCACACCCCATCCCTATTAGCGTGGATGAACTTTGTTCCCGCCGAAAGTTCTTCCATCTTCTTCGTCTCCCAACCAACTGAGATTGCAAGTTCTTCCATCTCCTGGCTTTCCCAACCAACTGAGGCTGCCATCTGTATGTGGTGACCGGTTTGCCCCTTGTCCTCAGCGGACACCTGACTACTCGGTACGAGGACGGTCGCAGCAAGGATCATCCCCTTCCAGAAAGACGGGGGATGCACTCGATGAATCGGGATGGCCGGGGTGGCGGTCTCTTTCGGTGAGGATCTCATGTAAGGATTTCCGTGTGCTCGTTTGTGAATTGTCCGCCATGCATCCGTCTCGCGATCGTCAAGTCGAACGGAACTTGTATGCGGCCAGAACTGACAATAGCCTGAAAGCATTGCGCGAAGGTCAGCGACTTGCTGTATGTTAGAACGTGCTTTCCTTGCTTCGAAAGGTGGGATCCGCGCCAGCTATTCATGGATGCCTACCGCAATTTGCTGCCTTGGGCAATGTTCGCCGCGCGGAGGAGAAGATGCTGCGATGGCTTGAAAAGGTTTCGACATCCGCTAACACCTTGCGGCCGCACGTGTGTGATGACGCAGGGAGCCCGTCCATGGGCGTGGTGAGATAAGAAAATGTTGGGGGATAACGGCATTACCTCCCCTCGAATCTGCCCTGCGATGGCCCCTATTCCAGACCGAAGTTCATTTCCATCCGTCGAATGAGCCCCACCGTCAGGTAGCGGCGGAAACATTCGCCACCCATTCGGCGTGGTGTGAGTGAGTCAGACATAGACGGATTGTAGCAAAACGACACTCGACCCACGTGGCTCACATGCCGGCAAGCTGTTGATATTTGGATCTCCCTTTGCTCCGGCATTGAGCGCCACCCAGCGGCACAGCCTGAAATTTTTTTGCTGGACACTCTCGCGGAAAAACATAATGAAATTGCTGGACGAACAAGTATCCAGAAATTCAGCAAGCATTTGAATTTATTAAATTCAGGTGGCCCGGCATGGGGCACCATTTTTCACTTGCGGTGGACCGGCGAACGGACCTCGGGTGGTACGCCAAATATCGAGAACATTCACGAAACGCGGTTGGCTGCGGCGCGACAATCAACTTGGGAACAGCGTCAATCTGGATGGGAGCGTCGCCAGGGGCGTCACGGAGGGAGGGCGTAGCCCGACCGGAGGGACGTTCCTGGCGACGGCGCGAACCCACATAGGGGTTCACGCCGTCTGGTGATCGCGATGTGTCGGGTGCATTTCTTCTTCCGGCTCAAAGGAAGAATGAATGCCCGGCAGACACATCACGGATCAACAATCGAGGCTCTATATGCAAAATCGCCAGAAGCACAGTGTCCCTGTCGCGGCCGCAAAATCAGGTTTCAGCCCATCCACTGGTTATCGGATCGAAACAGACCCCCGTCCGCCAAGCGAGAAGAAGGCCAAACACGAACGACGTCGGCCCGATCCATTGGAAGGGATATTCACCGAAGAGGTTGTTCCCATGCTGCAAAGCGCTCCCGGCTTGCGGCCTGTCGGTATTCTTCGTGAGCTTTGCAAGCGCCACCCCGAACTCGGTTCTGGTATTCGCCGCACACTTGAGCGCCGCATCCGCGCATGGCGCGCGAGCCATGGCGAAGATCAGGAGGTCATGTTCCGGCAGGTTCACGAGCCGGGACGCATGGGGCTGTCGGATTTTACCCACGCACCGGGCCTCAAGGTCACGATCACCGGCGTGATCTTCGAGTATCTGCTCTATCACTTCCGGCTGGCCTATAGCGGCTTCGAGCATGCCGAGATTGTCGAAGGCGGCGAGAGTTTTGCCGCGCTGACGAGTGGTTTGCAGAACGCCCTTTGGTCTGTCGGCGGCGCACCGCGCGATCACCGCACGGACAGCCTTTCGGCTGCATTCCGCAATCTCAATGCCGATACCGCGCAGGACATGACAGATCGGTATGAAGCGCTTTGCGCCCATTATGGCATGAAGGCCAGCCGCAACAATCGCGGCGTCGCCCACGAGAACGGCGCGGTCGAAGGATCCCATGGCGATCTGAAGCGGGAATTGGAGGATGCTCTTCTCCTGCGCGGAACGCGGGACTTTGCCGACGTCAGCAGTTTTGCCGCCTTCATCGATGAGGTCGTCGGTCAGCGCAATGCCCGTCGGGCCAGGGAGATCGCCATTGAGCGCGACAGCCTGCTGGCGCTACCGCGCAAGCGCCAGCCCGAAGGCGAAGATGAGATCGTTTATGTCACCAGCAGTGGAGGGTTTACCCTTCGCCGGGTCTTCTACACCGTTCCTTCACGGCTGATCGGACATCGGCTGCGCGCACGGCTCTTCAAGGACCATATCGAACTGTTCCTCGGCGGCACGTCGCTGATGAAGCTGCCGCGCGTCAGAGGCCAGCTCGGTTCCAGCCAGCATGTCGTGAACTACCGTCACGTCATTCATTCCCTTCGCCAGAAGCCGGGGGCGCTGCCCAGACTCGGCTATCGCGATCAGCTCTTCCCAAGGGATGCCTACCGCAATCTCTACAATGTCGCCATGGAGGCGCTGCCGGAGCGCGATGCCTGCCGTCTGACAGTGGAACTGCTGAGCCTGGCCCATGAGCGCAATGTCGAGGCCGCGCTCGCTCACGCCATTCAGGGCGAGCTCGATGCGGGAACCTTGCCGACGCTTGACGGCATGCGCGCCCGCTTCGCGCCGAACCCGGCCTGTGTCCCGCAGGTCAGCGTCAATCTGGGCAAGCTGGTCGATTACGACAGGCTTATCAGCACCCGCGTGGAGGTCACGGCATGAGACCCAACGATCCTGTCGATACCGCGCGCCTGTCCCTGATGCTGACCGATCTGCGGTTGCCGGGCATCTCCAGGGCCTGGCACACCTTCACCGAGCGGGCTGACACGGAAGGCTGGCCGGCTTCTCGGCTGCTGGCAGCGCTTGCTGAGTTCGAGGTCGCCGAACGTGAAACGCGACGGATGCAGCGCCACCTCACCGAAGCGCGTCTTCCTCCAGGCAAAACCCTCGACACTTTCGACTTCACGGCTGTGCCCATGGTCTCGAAGGCCCGGGTCATGGCATTGGTGGCGGGCGATGTCTGGTTGAAGAACGGCGCCAATCTGATGCTGTTTGGCGGGCCAGGCGGCGGAAAATCGCATCTGGCGGCCGCCATCGGCGCCGGGCTGATCGAGAATGGCTGGCGGGTTTTGTTCACCCGGACCACCGACCTTGTTCAGAAACTGCAAGCCGCCCGTCGCAATCTTGATCTCGAAGGGGCCATCGCAAAGCTCGACAAGTACCATCTGCTGGTGCTCGACGACATGGCGTATGTGAGCAAGGATCAGGCTGAAACCAGTGTGCTCTTTGAGCTGATCAGTGCGCGATACGAGCGCCGTTCGCTTCTCATCACCGCAAATCAGCCCTTCGGTGAATGGGACAAGGTCTTTCCCGACAAAGCCATGACGTTGGCCGCCATCGACAGACTGGTTCATCACGCGACGATCTTCGAAATGAACGTCGAAAGCTACAGGCGCAAAACCGCAATATCCCGTTTGACGGAAAACAGCGACGGCGCAACGCCGACGCTGGCCTCAGCCCTGGCTGATTGACGCGCCGCGACAAACAACCAACGCCTCTGATTGACGCCAAAGAAGGTCGGCCTCCCACTTCAAACGGAGGTCGGCCTTCTTTGGGGAGCATCGCAGTGGTCCGCGACAAACACCCCCAATCCAGATTGACGCGCCGCGACAATCTAAAAGCCGACCGCGTGTCGCGCAGCGTCAATTAAAAAATTCCCCCCTTGCAACGAACCGATTCACAGTCCATCTTCGCCAAATCGCGACCACCTATCTCGTCATCCTGATCGTCGCGCCTTCCCATCCAAATTGTCGCGCCATAGTTGGCTAACCTTTTTGTTAGCGTATTGGTTTTGAACGGTCTTTACAGTCCCTCCGGGGACCGCCATTTTCACGCTGCAGCCAACTGCGGCCACGCGAAGGCGATGCCTTCCAGGAACTCCTGCCGCCGCTTCATCTCAGCGCCGTCGCCATATTTCGGGCGGCCGAACTCGTGCCCCATCAGGTCCGCCTGCATGCGATCGGAGCAGCCGGCATTCTCAATCCGATCCTGGAAGCTATGCCGCAGCGAATAGATCGTGTGATCTTCGGTGGGCATCAGGCCGTTGTTGCGCATCACTTTGTTGATCAGCGCAGACGCCGAGTCGGATTTGTCGTGGTACTTGCCGAAGCCCTGCGGCCGCTGGCGCATCGCCCATAGCGAAACGCCGACCAGCGGCACGCGTCGGATCGAGTGATCGGTCTTTTGCCGCCGGTCGGTGCGCTCGGCAATTTCGATGTGCGGCACCTCGTCGATCAGGCGAATATCCTGAGGTCGAAGATTGCAGATCTCGCCCAGCCGCGCGCCCGTCTCCACCATCGCATAGACGATCAGGCGGGCCTCCTCGTCGAGCATCTCCATCGCGCCTGGCGCAAGAATCTTCTCGCGAATCCAGTCGACGGGGAAGGGTGGTCGCGTTCCGCCTTTCGTGGCGTTCGTCTCTCTGATTCGCGCCTTCTCCCATGCCGCGTGATAGTTCGTATGCAGGGCATTGTCGATGGGCGTGAGCATGCCCATGATGTCGCTGAAGGAACGGTTCGCGCTGTCGGCGGCAAGCCGCTCGCTGATCACCTTGTTGGTCCACCACTCGCGAAACTGCAAAACGTCCTTGCGGGTGATCGCCGGCAGCTCCAGATCGCCCATCACGTCGATCGCGTAGCGGATCGCTCGCTCGCGCGACACCTTGTGCTTCCGAAGCTGATTCTTCGACATGCCGGTGAGACCGGCCGCATTGTGTTTCTCGTAGAGGGACCAGATGTTGCTGAGGCGCGGAGCCGGCTCCTCGACCGTGCCGGCAAGCGAGTCGACGATGATCTGCGATCGGTCCATGTTTTCCCCGATCACGGTCAGCCGCCGTTCCAGCTCGTCGAGCGGCAGGGCGGCGACTTCGGCAATCGGCCTGTAAGTGAAGCCCATGGACTGAGCGAGCTTCACGGCCCACTCGTATCTGGCGAATGCCGCTTCATTGTCATTTCCGGCCAGGAGCGCTCGCCAGAAGCTCTCTGCGGCGTCATGGACCGCCTGAGCCTTCTCCAGTGCCTCTTTGAGGCTCTTGGTCTTGAGGGACTGCTTAACGTGCGTTCTCTTGTCGAGATGAGCAATTTCGGTCGGGACGCGGCGATAATAGCGATAGATGCCGCTTGCGGGGTGTTTCACCACATACCGCGAAATATCTTCGGATCCCATGAATTCCCCGTTTGTCGCCTCTGTGGTCCGAAACGTAGCCAAAATGTAACCAAAAAAGCAAGCCCACGTCGAACCATAAGGGGCGACGCGCGTTTACGGATACAGGTAAAGCATTGAAAAGGCTCAAAGAAAAAGCCCCGCACCGTGAGGTGCAGGGCTTTGGAAACTGGCTCCCCGGGCCGGATTCGAACCGGCGACCTATCGATTAACAGTCGAGTGCTCTACCGCTGAGCTACCAGGGATCATCTGCGCCGCAGAAGTGAGGCTGCTAATACAAATGCTTTTCCGATTTGCCAAGCGGTTTTTCAAAAAAAATGACGGTAGGCGGTTGCCGCCCTGTGGAGAAGGCACCAACTGTGGGGTCATTGGTACGAAAGAAGAGTGATGGCGACCGAAGGCAAGAAGAAGCATTTTGGCATCGATCCCAAGACGCGTGAGATCGTGCTTGGCAAATGGCGGATGAGCCTGCCCAATTCGCCGGCATTGCGCGTCCTCATCGGCGTTCTGCTCGTCTTCGGCGGTATGCTCGGTTTTCTACCGATCTTGGGCTTCTGGATGGTTCCTCTGGGCCTGCTCGTGCTTTCGCACGACATTCCCTCGATGCGCCGACGGCGGCGCAAGCTGGCCGTATGGTGGGCCCGATGGCGCAGCAAGCCGAACTCGTCCGGCAAGTCCTGAGAGGTGGACCTCGCGAAGAGTCCACCAGCATGCGGATGCAGCGCATGTCAGTCGTCGGAATTGCCCGGCTTTCGGCGTCGTTTGGGCAGGAGGGCCACAATGACGCAGGCGAGGACCAAAGCGACCGGCCAGAAGTCGGTCGCCTGATCCCAACTCCACCTCCACATTTCATAACCCTCTAGGTGAGGCGGCGGCAGCTTTGCGCTGATCTCGAAATCACGTTTTTCGCGGCCGTGAAAGTGTCCGATGGCGAAGGCGAGGCCGATGATCAGCGCCAACCTTCTCGGCGCAATCACCATGAACAGCAGGGCGACGACTGCTGCAATAAAGACGCCCTCGACCACATGCCCGAGCCAATCGAAGTGGCGCTGAATGTAGCCCCAAGGAATATCCATCACATCGCGCTTCGAGTGCCGCCCTCCCGATGAGGCCGGCCGACGGGACGCTATAGCACAACCGCCGATCACGAGACCACATGATCCTCCGGGTTTCTCTCTTCGTGGACGTCGTCCGGAGCGTGGGCAACCTCTTCCGTCTTCCAGAATCCGGACGCGGGCCTTCACCGGAAAGTACAACCTGTAGTTAATCCGAAGTGGTCAATGGACAGGAACATCGCGTTCGGCAACATTAGAGCACTTTCAGGAAAAGTGTGGACGGATTTCCGTGCGGAAGGGCGTATTTTCAAAGCGTTAGCCCGCTCGTCACTCCGACGAGGCCGGACGAGGTCGACGCCCCCAAGGCCGTCCGGGTCCCCAAGACGAGCATCACCTGCTTTGCAGCACTGTGGAGAGAAAAATGGCGCATCTGATCGGTGGCATCGCCCCTTGGCTCGGGCTCGACAACCACATCTTCGGCACGAACGATCCGGACATTGTCTTCGGAGACCCATTCACGACCGACAATAGCCTGGGAGTCTTCGAAATCGGCGGCTTCCTGTCTTCGGGGCAGGGTGGCCGCGACAGCCTTGACGGGCACGGAGGCGACGACACGCTCTTCGGCGACGCTTGGGCGATCTCCGATCAGGGGCGTGGTGGCGACGACCAGCTCGACGGCGGCGCCGGCGACGACACGCTGTACGGCGATGCCTTCTCGATCGATGTGAGTGACTCCGCGATCGTCGCCGGAGGGAACGATCGTCTCTCGGGCGGCAAAGGCAACGATACACTCTACGGCGATGGCTACAATTGCCTCAGAGGACGTGGTGGCGACGACTGGCTCGACGGCGGCGCCGGAGACGATATTCTCTCGGGCGACGCTTTCTCCCTCGGCGATTTTTTCGTTGGCGGGAACGATCGGCTCCAGGGCGGAGAGGGCCATGACAAACTCTACGGAGATGGCCTCGACCAGGGCGTCGTGGAATCCGGCATCGGCGGCGACGACCACCTCTATGGTGGTTCTGGCAACGACTTTCTTGTTGGAGATGTTCTTTTCTCACGTGGCGGCAGTGGCGGCAACGACCTGCTCGACGGAGGCAAAGGCGATGATGTCCTGTATGGCGATGCAGAGGTCGGCGTGGACACCGCGGGTGGGGACGACCTCTTGATTGGCGGCGCCGGTAACGATCAGCTCTGGGGCGATGGCCGACTTACCGCAGCCTTCGCGGTCGAGACCGGTGCCGATCAGTTCCTGTTTGCGCGGAACAGTGGGCGGGATGAGATCTTCGACTTCGAATTGGACAAGGACATCATCCAAATCGCCGGCTATGGCTACGACGACTTCGCCGATTTTCTGTCCAACATCGGCGACGATGCTGACGGGAACGCTGTCCTGCAGCTGAATGGCACGGTCGATCAGGTCACTCTGATCGGCATCCACGCTGCCGACCTCAGCGCTGCCAACTTCGTCTTTGCGAATGCGGATTTCGCCCTCGTCTGACGAGGGGAAGTTTGTCGGTAACAAAGCTGATCAGGTGTGGCTTTTGGAGGCCTCGGCCGGAATTGAACCGGCGTACAAGGATTTGCAGTCCTCTGCGTCACCACTCCGCCACGAGGCCTCTACGATTTGCGTTTTCAAATCGTGGCGCGGATTTAGAATGATTGACCGCAATCCGCAAGAGGGTACATTTGGAATAGGGACTTTTTTATTCTGTATAAATGTGTCTTCCGTTCTATGACCGGGCGTGGTCATAGCGTCCCAAGGCGCAATACTCCCACGTCAGCGCTTTGAAATTGCGTACTTTCGTAGGAAGCGGCTGCGCACCTGGTCAGGAAGCTCTAATGATAGCGCCGGATGAGGCCGACGAGCCTGCCTTGGATCTTGACCCGGTCCGGACCGAATATGCGTGTTTCGTAAGCCGGATTGGCGGCCTCCAGCGCAATAGAGGCGCCCTTGCGACGGAATCGCTTCAGGGTCGCTTCCTCGTCGTCGATCAGCGCGACGACGATATCCCCGGGGCTGGCGGTGCTTCCGTTCCGGATGATCACCGTATCGCCATCGAGGATGCCGGCCTCGATCATCGAATCGCCCTTGATCTCGAGAGCGTAGTGCTCGCCGCTGCCGATCATTTCAACCGGTACGGATATATCGTGCATATTGTTCTGGATTGCCGAAATCGGCACACCGGCGGCAATGCGGCCCATGACCGGAACGGCGACCGATGCGGCCTCGGCCGGCGGCGCCGGTTTCGGTGCGGGGGGCGGCGCAGCAGGCTTGCCCAGACTGCCTTCGATCACGCTCGGCGAAAAGCCGCGGCGGACCTGCGAAGCGCCTGCATATGCCTCCGGCAGCTTGATGACTTCGAGGGCCCGGGCGCGATTAGGTAGCCGGCGAATGAACCCACGCTCTTCGAGTGCGGTGATCAAACGGTGGATGCCCGATTTGGACGCAAGGTCCAAGGCGTCCTTCATCTCGTCGAAGGACGGCGGGACCCCGGATTCCTTCATTCGTTCGTGAATGAACAGAAGCAATTCCTGTTGCTTGCGGGTCAGCATGGCGTCACTCCAGAATCGCGAAACAAATCAAGAACAGAACCTATCTGTTCCATATGTGTTCCGCAAGTGCCTAAAATTCCGTGAATTTCGCTTGCTGTTGAATGCCGATCCGCCCCGCGATCCGGCGTGTCGATGGCGATCGCTCGGAATTCGGGGCAGGGGCCGATACGCTCTCGCATGTTTTGGGCTTACGGCGGGCGGCGCAGTCGGTCGCCTATGCAATGCTAATAGGCAAGGCGCAGTCCGCCCGGCGTAAGAACGTCGAATTCAGGCTCGGGATAAGGCCCGTACCACTGGGTGTAGGTCGTGTTGGTCGAGCCTGTGCTGGCGCACCCCGAAAGGGCGAAGAGGGAAAAAATTACGGCTGCCAACAAAGATTTAACAGGCATGTTTTTCTCCACTCGCGGGAGTTGCCCAGACCTCGAACGGGTCAGACTAAAACTTTCTCTCAAATCAGCTTTTTTGGCAAGCAGCGAGCCGGCAGGGAGGACTGGTGGATGGTGGAGCCGAAGGGAGTCGAACCCTCGACCTCCGCAGTGCGATTGCGGCGCTCTCCCAACTGAGCTACGACCCCACTGGTCAACGATTGTATAAGAGTTTTCGGCCGACCGCGCCAGTGCATTCCACTTGCCGAATGCATCGCAATACAGAGATGAGGCTGACGACTGCAAGCCGCGTCGGTGCCCGCCGGCCGGCAGATAGGGCGGAGTGCAAGGTCACGAACACACAACGCCGCTATCGGCTTTCAGCACTGGCTATTGAGCCACCTCGATCGCGGGCGGCTGCCAAGAGCCATCGAGAATTGCCTCTTTGCCCCAATAGGCGCGGATGTAGAGCGAGAACTTCCCGTCCGGCGCGGGCAGCCAGTTGTTTTCCTTGTCGCCCCCGGGCGACTTCGCGCCTGCGTAGAGGGTAAGCGAACCGTCGGAGTTGCGCTTTAGGTTCTTGTTCTTGGTGCCGAGTGAGTAGCGTTTGAGGTCGTTCGCGTGGAAGAGATGCTTGTCGTTGTACAGGGTCAATGACCAGAACCCGTTGACCGGCGGCTCCTGCCCGGCTGGGAAGGTGATCGCATAGCTGCCGCTGCCGCTGCCGCTGAGTTCTCCGCCCGCGCCGTCGTGGTCGGTGTAGAAATATTGCGTCTCGTTCGGCCGGTTGTCGAACATGTTCGATTTTGCCGTTCCGGTCCGGTTGAAATAGTCGACGCCGAACTGCGCATTGTTGGTAGAACGGTTCCATCCGTTCCCGGCCGGACGTCCGTTGTGCTTCCACTGGAAGAACGGCTGGATGACCTTGTCTTCGGTCTCGACCGCGGTCGCAACCAGCACCTTTTTCAGTTCGGGGTCCTTGGACGCTGCATCGAGCAGCAGGCGGAATTGGCCATAGAGAGCCTCCTCGCCCGGCAACGGATCGACAGTGTCGAGAACCTCGCCGAACTGATCGAAGAACTTATCCGGGACCACCCATTTGGTTTCCTCGCCAGACGATGCCGGTCCGGGAATGTCCGGGACCTTTGCCCATTCGATCGTCTTCATCTCTCCGTCGAAATCCTTCAGCGGATAAGCGACGACCTGGTTGATGACCTCTTGAATCGCTTTCCTGTCCTCGGGCGTGTCGTCCTGGAAGACCCTGGGAATGGCGTTGGCGAGCGAGGTAGGGCAGCGCAAAACATCTGTGGTCCCGTCCGGTTTCAGGCCGCTCCACCTCGGACCGGCGAGCAGGTAGAATCCGGGCTTCGAGCCATATGGTTTGCCTAGATGACCGAACTGGTCGGTGCGTGCGTCGTACAAAGCATAGACCCAGAAACGGTCGCCGAAATCTGGCACCTGAATCACGACCGGCTCTTCATCAAGCGCGAAGAAGCCCAAGCCGTAGACGACATCCTGGTTCGGGCACGTGACAAAAGTTTCCGACGGCTCAATGTAGTCGTTGAGCATCGCGATCTGGCCCCGCGGTGCGGCGGGCAGGACGCCGTTGAGGTGGCCCGGTTCCGGTGCCTGAGTGATCGCCGCCCTGCGGTTGATCATGTTAACCATCGGCCAGCCCCAGACGTAGGCCATCTGCGCAACCGTTCTTGCATAGTCGGGAGACATCACGATACCCGTGGCGGGTTGCGTAACAGTTGCGGATGCGGCGTGCTGCTGTGCCTGCGCCGCATTGGCCGTGACGGCGACCGAGGCCGCCGTCACGGCGGCGGGAACCGCCGCTCCGGCGCTCACCGCTGCCAGCGATGCCGCACCCATGCCGCCCTTCATCAAGTCGCGCCGGGTGATGTCGAGTTGATCATTGAAACTCGTTTTCATAGCATATTCCTCTGTTGAATCGCTCCGGTTGGGCACTTGGACATAGGCGCGTTTCGTTGGGGACGCGCCCCGACCTCACTTCACCATGACCACATCATCCGGCTTCCAGGTCTGATCGAAGAACTCGACGCCGGTTCCGTAGAGACGCAGCGCTATCAGGAAATTCCGGCCGCCGACGGTCTGGATCCAGTTCGAGTCCTGCGCGTCGGCAGGTTTTTCCGGTCCGAACCACAGGTCCACCGAGCCGTCCTGGTTCGTCGCGACCTTGTTGAAGCCGTTGATGGACGGCATCAGCTGCGGCGCTTCCACCATCGTGCCGTCGGTGATGTTGTAGGCGGTAACCGCCCAGAACAGGGCAGCCGGCGGATTGGGTGGCAAATGCAGCCTGTAGGTGCTGGAGCCGCTGAGGAACTCGCCCGCGGCATCTCGGTATGCAACCGGGTATTTGGAACCTGCCCCCAGCGTCCGCATGACCATTGCCGGAGCCGATGAATAGGCAACCTGGAAATAGCCAGCCCGCTGGTCGACATCGAGATAACTGTCCTGGAGCCATTCGGATGTGCCGCTGGCCCAGACATTTTCATACTGCCTGTCGGTGTAGTAGCGATTGCGTCCGTCCGGTCGGCCGAGCTGGCGCTGCGCCAAGATCATCTTGGGCGCTGTCTCGACCGCCTTTTTCAAGAGTTCCTGCTGCTTCCCGGTCGGCTCGAAGGGCTGGCCCTTGATGATGCCGATCGATGCCAGCACACCGCGCAGTTCGGAATCGATCGCCGAGACCGGCTCGTGGTCGACGAACTCCTTCAACTTGGTCCAGTAGGCGTTATCGACCGGATACATCATGTTGATGCGCTTGCCGCTGCCGTTAGGAAACTGCATCGGCTTGACGTCTTTCTCGGGCGTCCAAAGCGGATAGACGCGCGTCTGCTCCGCGAGCGCCACGGCGGGCTTGGGGTCCGGTCCGTTTTCGCCCTTCGCCATGATCGTCCGGAAGAACAGAAAGACATTGTAGGTCTTCGCTTTGAGCGCGAAGTAGCCCTGCGGAACCTCGCCGTCATAATCAGGCGGCAGCAGGAGGTAGAGGCCGCCGCGCGCGCGATCCGGTCCAATCAGTCCGACATCCGTGATCGTACGCTGGAAGAAATCGGTAAACATGCCGATGACGTTGGGTGGCGCGGCGACGACGAGCGGGCCGGTTTCCTTCAGGTCGAGATAGCTCATCGAGTAGATTACGTCGGCGTTCGGTGTCGGCACCCACGTGCGCGAGTCCATCCGGTCCTTCCAGATTGGCAGGATGTTGTAGCCTTTACCGAATGTCGCCTCCGAACCGTCGCGCATACCGATCACGTTCAGCGCCGGAAGCATGGTTATGTAGGCATGGATCGCGCGTTGATAGTAGAGTTCGTCGCGCAGCGACTCCGCTTCCTCCTGCGGAAGCCAGTTGCCGTTGCCGATCTGCGTCACAAGCGGTGGTGCGGCCTGATCCTGCGCATTGACAGAGGAGGTGACGACCGTCGCCGAACAAAGCATTGCAGCGACGATCAAGTTCGCACGTTTTCTGGTCATGATTTCAACCTCGGTCGACTTCGGAAGACGCCACTGGGACGGATCAACCAAAGACTAGTACGAGCGCGAACCGTCTGGCAGTTGGACCATGGGGCAATGCGGCAGCTGGTTCGCATAGCGCGAGGGCGGGTAGCCGCCGAGAAATCCGCTTCCGTAGACGCCAGTCGCTTGTGATTGCCGCGCGGAAGACATGGGGGGCGGTGTAAAGTTGATCGACTCCGCCACTGCATAGCGGCACCCCCATTCGGGGATTTTTTGTCTGAGCCGAAAACTCCAATGTGCGAATTCAAGTGCGTGGATGCAAACAGCAACTGCGGAATGACGTCGCCCAGCTTCAGCGCCCGACGGCGGGCAATGCTGAGGTGTTTGCAGGCATAGCGAACATTGAAGGCGGATAGGGCGGAGCTTTTGAACGACAGTCCGGCACGCCCGCCAACAATGCCACGTCGGCGAGTGAGCGTCACATTGATGGCGGACAGGGTGGGATTCGAACCCACGGTACGGTTTCCCGTACGCTGGTTTTCAAGACCAGAGCCTTAAACCACTCGGCCACCTGTCCATGCCGGTGCCATACGCGATTCTTCGCGGCTGACATTTTTGGTTTTTGCGCACGCCAAAATGCTGTGAGATTCGTGAAATTCGTTTCCGAGTTCTCGATAGACCGGCGATCGCTACCGGGCTTGCTGCCCATTCACCAACGGCTGGCTTTTTAGCAGCTTTGATCGCAGCGTCAACTTGCTCCGGAGCATTTGCGTGCATTCCAGGCGTGCCGCGCCGGCAGAGAATCGGGTGCTGTCGTGGATCCCTGATGATCATTGTATGCGACGGTTGAGAATTATCCTGAGGCGGGGGCTGGTCCGGTCGCGGCCGGATTGTTCATCCAGTCGTTCCTCCGGCGCAAATGGCGGCCAGTCGAAGTCTTCGTCAAGCGCGTCTCTGGCCTGCAGTCCATCGAGGCGATGGAGCAGGGCGATGATCATCTCGCGGTCGCTGATGCCGCTGCCGGGCGCCAAATAGGCGAACAGGTCCCTGCGACAATCCTCTATGAGCATTCTCATCTTCTCGGTGTTCATGAGCGTCCTTCCGAGGGTGCACTTGGCCGCATACGCCCATGACACGGTTGTGGGCCATCGTCACGGGCGCTGTCCGGTGTCAGGCGCTGCAGTCAGACTTCCGTCGCCTGCCCGGGGGACGTCGTACGCCGCGACGTCCCGACTTCTACCCTCCAGAAGCGCCGCTCCGGCAAGCAGATAAACGGCAATCGCCAGCACCGACAGGAGCATTACGCCCAAGGGCAGGCCGGTTGCCGCCCGTCGCTCCGGCGGCCCATAATCGTCTCTATCGTACATTGCGAGATCCTCTCGGACGCCGGGCGGAACACGGGCAGCACGCCAACCGGTAACGGAGCCTCAGAGTTGCACCGACGGGAAGCTTCGGCCAGCTCTGAGGCCGCCGCACCCCGCGGCTGACGGGCCGTGCGGGTGCTTATTACGATATGTGTCGGCACGGATACCCGGCAACGGGTTTAGGACCTTTGGCAGGTTCTCTCGGACTATGGTCCAGCGGCTCATTTACGTTCCGTAAACCATAGCGAGCGTTTTTTGGCGCCCCTTCGTCCTCCGGTTCGCAATTTCGCCTTGTTGTTGTCATGATTGTTCGACTGTTCCGTTTCGGGACGGCGAAATTCTCGCGGGGGGAATTACTGCACGATTGCGCCGATCCTTGCGCGTCCGGTCGGAAGCGTGAGCGCTGCAGGAGCGGAATTCGGGTGTGGCTTTGCGAATGATCTTGTGGGACAGATGACATCCAATAACGGTGCGGCATATCTTGTGAGGGGGCTCCGTCTCGCAGCGGTTCCGTTGCTTTGCGCGGTGCTTGCGGCCTGCGGATCGACATCGAGCGTCAAGAAGACCAAGTCGCGGAGCAAGGAATACTTCGCGGAGTCCGTTTATGGCGTCAAAGCCAGTCCCAGGGTCGCTACCGGAAACAACATTCCGAAGGGCGGCGGCCGCTACCAGGTAGGCAAGCCCTATCAGGTCAAGGGCAGGTGGTATCAGCCGAAGGAGGATTTCGGCTACAACAAGAGCGGGATGGCCTCCTGGTACGGGTCGGCCTTCCATGGCCGTCTGACGGCAAATGGCGAGGTCTACGACAAGCATCACCTTTCGGCCGCTCACCCGACCTTTCCGCTGCCGAGCTATGCGCGCGTGACCAACCTGGAGAACGGCACGTCTGTCATCGTGCGTGTCAACGATCGCGGCCCCTATGAATACGGCCGGATCATCGACGTCTCTTCGAAGACCGCCGATCTGCTGGACATCAAGCGCAAGGGCAGCGCCAATGTCCGCGTTCAA
This sequence comes from Sinorhizobium meliloti, assembly GCF_017876815.1. Classification (NCBI taxonomy): domain Bacteria; kingdom Pseudomonadati; phylum Pseudomonadota; class Alphaproteobacteria; order Hyphomicrobiales; family Rhizobiaceae; genus Ensifer; species Ensifer meliloti. Next base: position 3,446,609 of record NZ_JAGIOS010000001.1, read on the forward strand.
TATGTCGGCCGTGCGCCGCTCGAAGGCAATGACATGCCCTCCCTCATGGCTTCGTACGTCAGGAAGGGCGACCGTGGCCCGAGCGTGATGCCGGAAGGGCAGATCGCCTCAGGCGTGATGGTGGCTTCCAACGAGCCGCTGCGCGACATGGTTCCGAATCTCCGCGCCGTCCCGGTTCCGAATAAATCGATGCTCGATGCCGGCGTGCCGGTGAACGCGCTCGCCAAACCGGCGCAGGCCCCGGCGGCAACAAGCGCCTTCGGCGAATTCGTCGTTCTGCCGCAGATAGGGCCCATGCCGACGTCGCGCCCGCAATTGATCCCGCTGCCGGACGGCAGCATGGCCTATGCCGCGGCATATGTCGAAGTCCGCGTCAGCGACAAGCCTTCGCCCTTCGAGGCGATCATGGTCGATCGCAATCCGCTGACACCCGATTCCATCCTCGCCTATGCGAAGCGCCAGCACCGAAACGCCGACTCGCGCTGACGCCGGTTGAAGAGGGCTTTTCGCGCTGATATGCCCATGAAGAACCGGAGTTTCTCATGCGCATGAAGTGGCTTGCGGTCGTAGGTTTCCTCGCGGCCGTCGTTTCGGGGCAAGCGGTCGCCCAGACGCCCGCCTTCGACACCAAAGCGAAGCAGATATATCTCGTCGATGCCGAGACGGGCACGGTGCTGTTTTCACGCGACGAGGATGCACCCGTCCCGCCTGCCTCGCTCGCCAAGCTCATGGCGATGGAGGTGGTTTTCGAGGCCCTGGACAAGGGCGAACTGACGCCCGAGACGAGTTTCGAGGTTTCTGAACACGCGTGGCGTACAGGCGGGGCCCCCTCCGGCACGTCAACGATGTTCGCCGCGATCAAATCCAGGATCCGCGTTGCGGACCTCATCCAGGGCGCAACGGTGCAGCTCGCGAACGACGCATGCATTGTCCTGGCTGAGGGAATGGCTGGCAGCGAGGCTGCTTTTGCCGAACTGATGACCAAGCGGGCACGCGATCTCGGGCTGCCGGTCGCCACCTTCAAGAATGCCACGGGGCTGCCGCATCCCGAAAACAAGGTCACGATGCGCGAACTCGTCGCCCTTACGCGGCACCTATACGAGGCGCACCCGGATTACTACCGGCTCTATTCGCAGCCGGAATTCGAGTGGAACAAGATCCTTCAGCGCAACAAGAACCCTCTGATCGCCGCGAATGTCGGCGTCGATGGGTTGGCGACCGGCTTTGCGGAGGGTTTCGGCTTCTCGCTCGCCGTCTCGATGCAACGCGGCGACCGCCGCGTCTATCTCGCGATGGGGGGCCTCGAGAGTGAAAAGGAGAGGATCGAGGAGAGCCGCAGGGTCCTGGATTGGGCGATGACCGCTTTCGAGAAACGGCGCATCTTCGCCGATGGTGAAACCATCGGAGAGGCGAGCGTCTACGGCGGTGCGGATTCCCGAGTGGCGCTCGTGGCGGGCAGCCCGGTCGACGTTCTGCTGCCGGTCAAAAATCCTGAACGGCTGACGGCACGCATCGTCTACAAATGGCCGCTCAACGCACCCGTCGCTGCCGGTCAGCAGGTCGGCGTCGTCAAGCTCTGGAACGGGGACAAGCTGCTGCGGGAAGTTCCCGTGAAGACGGCGAGGGCGGTCGAGCCCGGGACGCTCACGAGCCGGGCGATCGACGCGCTGCAGGAACTGCTGTTCTTCTGGCTGTGACAAATGCGCGTCGCGACGGTTCCTTCCGCCGGACCGATCGGCTAAACAGGGACGATAATGCACGCCGATCCGGGAATTGAAGTGTCGCTGGCCAAGGGTTTTTTCATAACATTCGAGGGGGGAGAGGGGGCCGGAAAGTCGACCCAGATGCGCCTTCTTGCGGAAGCGCTGAGCGCGCGCGGCTACCGCGTGCTCACCACGCGCGAGCCGGGAGGCTCCGTGGGCGCCGAAGCCGTTCGCCACGTGCTTCTTTCCGGCGCGGCCGAGTCCTTCGGAGTCCGCATGGAGGCGATCCTCTTTGCGGCCGCCCGCAGCGATCATGTCGAGGAGGTGATCCGGCCGGCGCTTGAGCAGGGAACGATCGTCCTTTGCGATCGGTTCATGGATTCCTCGCGTGTCTATCAGGGCGTGACGGGCAATCTGGAACCGGCTTTCGTCGAGACCCTGGAACGCGTTGCGGTGAACGGTGTCATTCCCGACTGCACCATCATCTTCGACCTTCCCGCTTCGGTCGGGCTGGAGCGCGCCCGCCGCCGCGCCGCAAACGACAGTCCCGACCGATTTGAAAAGGAACAGCTGGAGACGCATGAAAAGCGGCGCGAAGCCTTTCTCGATATTGCTGCGGCCGATCCGGAGCGTTGCCGCGTCGTCGATGCCAACCGTCCGCCGACCGCGATCGCTGCCGAAGTATTGAGTCTCGTCGAGGCGCTATTGCCTCTCGAGGGCAAGCCGCAACCCTCCAATGCGGAAGCGACGTCATGACCGCGGAGCAGCCACGTGTGCTGGAGGGGGCGCTTGCTCCCGCGACGAACAGCAAGCTCTTCGGTCATCAGGAGGCGGAAGCCTTTCTCGCGCAGAGCTACAGGTCCGGAAAGGGGCATCACGCGGTCCTGATCGAAGGGCCGGAAGGGATAGGCAAGGCAACTCTCGCCTTTCGCTTCGCCAATCATATTCTGAGCCATCCGGATCCGGCAGACGCCCCCGAAAGGCTTGCCGACCCTGATCCAGCCTCGATGGTCACGAGACAGCTTGCTTCGGGCGCATCGCACAACCTCCTGCATCTCGCGCGCCCAGTGGACGAAAAGACGGGCAGGGCGAAGGGCGCGATCACGGTCGACGAGGTTCGCCGCGCCGGCAAGTTCTTCGGCCAGACGTCGGGCACCGGAAACTGGCGCATCGTCATCATCGATCCGGCCGACGATCTCAACCGCAACGCCGCCAATGCCATTTTGAAGATGTTGGAGGAGCCGCCGCGCCGTTCGCTGTTCCTGGTGCTCACCCATGCGCCGGGAAAACTCCTGCCGACCATCCGTTCGCGTTGCCTGCCTTTGCGGCTGAAGCCTCTGGATACACAAGCCCTGCGCCAGGCACTTGCGCATCTCGGGCTCGATCTCGCCGGTCCTGACGCCGAACGGGTCCTCGCCGCGGCGAGCGGCAGCGTTTCGGAGGCGCTGAAGCTGATCAACTATGGCGGACTGGACATCGCGGGGGCTTTCGACGACATCCTGGCAGGGCAGGGACCGGCCGCCCGCAAGAACATGCACAAGCTCGCTGACGTCCTTTCGGGAAAGGACAGCGAGACGATTTTCGATTTCTTCTCGTCGCTGCTGTCGGGACGCATCATGCAACTGGCGCGCGAAGCGGCGATCGCGGGGGACGTGGGCAGGGCCGAACGGTTCGCGAGACTCTCCAGCAGCGTTGGCGAACGCCTGGCGGTGAGCAATGCCTACAATCTCGATCGCAAGCAGACCATCCTTTCCTTGCTCGACGATCTCAAAGATGCTCTATAGGGAATGAGGAAGAGTGTGCGCGGTTTTCCGCGCATCCCGCGCCTCGACTTAATGAAACGATCACTTTCATGATTTTAGGTCGGTACGGGCCTAGTCATCACGACTAGGCGCGAATTTCCATTTTCGCTCTATCGCCGCAGCGAGATCGATATCGTTGTGGTGGGCGAAGAGCAGGACATGACCGAGAATATCTGCCGTTTCGTCTGCAAGCGACTGCTGCAGGGCGTCCGGCGGGACCTCCCGATTGCGCCCGCGGCCGGTTGCATTGTTCCATGCCTGCGTCAGTTCCCCCACCTCTTCCTGTAGTTTCAAGATATACCAATCCGGGTCACGTCTGATCGCATGCCTGGCCGCATAGATCGCGGACGCTTCCTCGAATTTTCGTTTGAGTTCGCTGAGCACGCACGCCTCCCTGGAGCACTTCCAGGACACGGTCTTCCGTCCCGGAACGCGTAGTGTGAAATGATCTGGTTGTTTTCGTTTTGTTCCCGTTTTCCGCTCCTGTCAACCGGGACCGATTCCCGGCGAGGTCGCGCGACGGAGGGCTTTTTCTTTCCCCGGCAGTTTCCTACCTGAAGCCTATGCGCTAATAGCACCCTTAGTTCCGATCCCGAGGATATCGAAGCCCGCTATGAGAGATACGTCCCCGTTCTACATCACCACCGCGATTTCCTATCCGAACGGCAAGCCGCATATCGGTCATGCCTATGAACTGATCGCGACGGATGCAATGGCACGCTTCCAGCGGCTCGACGGGCGCGAGGTCTTCTTCCTGACCGGGACGGACGAACATGGGCAGAAGATGCAGCAGACGGCAAAGAAGGAAGGAATTTCGCCGCAGGAGCTTGCCGCCCGCAATTCGGCCGAGTTCCAGAACATGGCGCGGCTGCTCAACGCCTCCAACGACGATTTCATCCGCACGACCGAACAGCGCCACCACGAGGCATCGCAGGCGATCTGGATGCGCATGGGCGAGGCGGGCGACCTCTACAAGGATTCCTACGCCGGTTGGTATTCCGTTCGAGACGAGGCCTACTACCAGGAGAACGAGACGGAGCTGCGCGGCGACGGCGTACGTTACGGACCGCAGGGAACGCCCGTGGAATGGGTGGAGGAAGAGAGCTATTTCTTCCGGCTCTCCGCCTACCAGGACAAGCTCCTGAAGCACTATGAGGAAAATCCGGACTTCATCGGCCCGGCGGAACGGCGCAACGAGGTCATCTCCTTCGTCAAGTCGGGCCTGAAGGACCTCTCCGTCTCGCGCACCACATTCGACTGGGGGATCAAAGTTCCGAACGATCCCTCTCATGTCATGTATGTATGGGTCGACGCACTGACCAACTACGTCACGGCCACCGGCTGTCTGACCGACCCGACGGGTCCGCGGGCGAAGTTCTGGCCGGCGAACATCCACGTCATCGGCAAGGACATCATCCGTTTCCACGCCGTCTATTGGCCGGCATTCCTGATGTCGGCCGGTCTTCCGCTTCCCAAGCGCGTCTTCGCTCACGGCTTTCTGCTCAACAAGGGCGAGAAGATGTCGAAGTCGCTCGGCAACGTGGTCGATCCGTTCAATCTGGTCGAGCACTTCGGTCTCGATCAGATCCGCTATTTCTTCCTTCGCGAAGTCTCGTTCGGCCAGGATGGCAGCTACAGCGAGGAGGGGATCGCGACCCGCATCAATTCCGACCTCGCCAACGGCATCGGCAATCTCGCCAGCCGTTCCCTGTCGATGATCGTCAAGAATTGCGACGGCCAGGTCCCGCTCTGTGGTCCGCTGACGGACGAGGACAAGGCGATGCTCGCCGCCGCCGACTCGCTGATCGGCACCGCACGCGAAGAAATGGGCAAACAGCTCATCCATCGCGCACTTGCGGCGATCATCGCTGTCGTGTCCGAGACCGACCGCTACTTCGCAGGCCAGGAACCCTGGGCGCTGAAGAAGACCGATCCGAGCCGCATGGCAACCGTGCTCTACGTCACGGCGGAGGTCGTTCGCCAGGTCGCGATCCTTCTGCAGCCCTTCATGCCGGAATCGGCCGGAAAACTCCTGGATCTCGTCGCCGTCCCGACCGACCGCCGCGATTTTGCGCATCTCGGCGAAGCCGGGCGCCTCGTCTCCGGAACGCCGCTCGAAGCACCCAAGCCGGTCTTCCCGCGCTATGTCGCGCCGGAAGCCTGAGTGAAGACGAAACCATGCTGATCGACACCCATTGCCACCTGGATTTTCCGGATTTCGAGGCCGAGCGCGACGCCATCATCGAGCGCGCGCGCGACGCCGGCGTGGGGCAGATGGTCACGATTTCGACCCGGGTGAAACGATTCGACACGATCCTCGCGATCGCCGAGAGATATCCGAACGTCTTCTGTTCCGTCGGCACGCATCCGCATAATGCCGATGAGGAACTGGACGTGACGGCCGACGATCTCGTTCGGCTCTCCGCCCATCCCAAGGTCGTCGCGATCGGCGAGGCGGGGCTGGATTATTTTTACGACAACGCGCCGCGCGACGCGCAGGCGGTGGGCCTGAGGCGGCATATCGCGGCAGCGCGAACAACCGGACTGCCGCTCGTCATACATAGCAGGTCGGCCGACGACGATATGGCTGCCATTCTAACCGAGGAATCGGGGAAGGGCGCCTTCCCCTTCCTTCTCCATTGCTTCTCGTCCGGCCCGGATCTCGCCCGGATCGGCGTCGAGCTCGGCGGCTATGTGTCCTTTTCGGGGATCCTGACTTTCCCTAAATCCGAGGAACTGAGGGACATCGCCAGGACGGTCCCGCGCGATCGGATGATCGTCGAGACGGACGCGCCCTATTTGGCGCCGAAGCCGTTCCGAGGCAAGCGCAACGAACCGGCCTACGTGGCGCACACGGCCGAGGTGCTGGCGCAAGCCATCGGGGTCTCCAGGGAGGAGATTGCCGAAATCACGACCGAAAACGCCTTCAGGATCTTCTCGAAGATGCCGAGGCTTTGAAATGGCGTTTCGGCGGGCCTTCACCATTCTGGGCTGCGGCTCGTCGCCGGGCGTGCCGCGCATCACCGGTGATTGGGGCGCCTGCGATCCGTCGAACCCCCGCAACCGTCGCATGCGGGCGGCCCTGCTCGTAGAACAGTTTGCGCCGGACGGCGGCAAGACGACCGTCGTGATCGACACCGGCCCGGATTTCCGCGCCCAGATGATCGCGGCGAATGTACGCCACATCGATGCCGTGCTCTACACCCATGCCCATGCGGACCATCTGCACGGGATCGACGATCTGCGCGGTTTCGTCATCGAAAATCGCAGGCGCGTGCCGATCTGGGCCGATGCGTTCACGATGGCCCGTATTCGCGACGGCTTCCGCTATTGTCTGGAGTCGCCGCCAGGCAGCGGCTATCCGCCGATCGTCGAGCCCTATGTGATTCCCGACGACCTGCCGCCGTTGACCATCCATGGAGCCGGCGGGCCGATCTCGTTCGAGCCGCTGATGCAGTTTCACGGCAACGTCCATTCGCTCGGCTTCCGCATCGGCGGTTTTGCCTATTGCAGCGACGTCAGCGACTTTCCGGTGGAAACGGTCTCGAAGCTCGGCGGGCTCGATCTGCTCGTCATCGACACGCTGCAGTACAAGTTTCACCCGAGTCACTTGTCCCTGGTGCAGTCGCTCGTGTGGATCAACCGTCTGCAGCCGAAGCGCGCCGTACTCACGCATATGCATGTGCCGATGGATTACGAAACCGTATGCGGCGAGACGCCGGATCACGTCGAGCCGGCTTACGACATGATGCGCCTGGAGTTCGATATCGACCGGCCGACGGTGGATGACGCATAAAGTCTCATATCAGCGATTTTCTCTAAGGCACTGATCCGATGCGGCTTACATCGGTTCTAAGTCATGTCGAGATTCATCTTATGACGCCGGTTGCTGCGAGATGGATGATGACGTTTCTCCTCGTCCTCATCTCTGTGCTTGTCACAGAGATGAGAGCAGCGCCGCGTCTGCGGTGCGGGAAGAGTTCTTTCAGCCCAAGGACTTGGTCTGGCTGGATCCCTGTGACAAGCACAAGGGATGAGGAGATCAAACAAGCCGCGGCGGGTATCCCGAATCTCGACAGGCCTTAGTTCCATAATCTATCTTATGTGATCCGCTTGTGTAGCCGGGGTACATTCTATTTCCAAGTGCGACATGCCAATAAAAACAAAGGCTTCGCCTTGGAGATTTTTGGATGCCGCTCTGCTATTCGCAGCTCACCCTTTCCGATCGCCGACGTTTGCATCAGCTCGTGGAACGCAAAGTTCCTGTCGGTGAGATCGCCCGTCAACTCGGTCGGCATCGATCGACGATCTATCGTGAACTGAAGCGCAATACCTTTCATGATGCCGAGTTTCCGGAATACAGCGGCTATTACAGCGGTATCGCCAACGACATTTCCAAGGAGCGTCGGCGACGGCTGCGCAAGCTCAGCCGCCACCCGCAATTGCGCGAACTGGTCATCGAGCAGCTGAAGGCACTTTGGTCGCCGGAGCAGATCGCCGGCCGTCTGCTTGCCGACGGTGTGAGCGCCGTCCGCGTCTGCACCGAGACGATCTATCGCTTCATCTATGGCAAGGAAGATTGTGCGCTGGAGCTTTTTTGAGGCTCTTGGCAGTCGGTCAGGACGGGACCCAGTAAGTCCCGCTGGTCTTGTCGTTGACAATCCCGTCGACTATGCGGGCGAGGCCTTCTAGCAGTATCCTGACTTGTGGATTTGCTGGATCAAACCCTGTCCATCCCGCCAATACGAATATCCCCTGATCGGTAGTTGTCGCCGACTCGTCGTCAGCGTCCCCGAATGCTAAACGTGCATCGCAGATGGAAAGCTTGGCTCTTACCTCCAAAGGCGCAAGATGTGAAAATTCCTCTGCTTCTTCAATCACCCACTCTTCGTCTTCCAACTGCACAAGGAACATGACGGGGCTGGTTACCTGCAACTGCGGGACCACAACGTCCCCTAAGCGCCACTCTGTTTCTTTTACCTCTGCACCCATCTCTTGCAGATATTCGTTCACCTGCAAGAGCGTAAGTGGCGTAGCGGACATCTGAAACCATATAGCAGCTGCTTGCATAAGCTAACCCTCGGCGCGTTGTCTTCCTGCCTAGGAAAAAGACCACAGCCCGGCTATGACCGCAATGTCTGCAAACCGGAAGTGCTGCACGGTCGCTTGCGATCGAGGAAGCTGAAGCCGAAAGGGCACTTCCTCACCCGCCCCCTCCCTTCCCTTGCAACCCCGACCAGCCGGGGAGTTTTGGGAGCTAGACCATGGCGCCCGTCGTGACACCGTTGTCGCATTCCTATTCGGCTGGAATGTCTATTCTCTATGTTGCTTTAACAGCTCGTGTACCCCCGTACATTCTATCTTCGAGTGTGACATCGCAATGAAAACAATGGCTTGCGTTGAATGTCTCAAGAGACGGTAATCTCGGCTTGGGTGTCGGATTCCAACTCTAAGCAGGCCGCCCATAGAGGTGTTTTGTAATAGGTACCGTCCTGCAGAAATCTTAGCCCTTCGCGCTCTTCCCGCAGCAATCCCAGCCAGCACAGGGGCCGCATGATGTCGTGGCGGAACTCCGCTCTGACCATTGAAGCTTGCGTCACTGAGTCCGACTCGCTCGGGTATAACTCGTTCACCAGGTCATCCAGCGAACAGCCCTTTCTCGCCTTGATATTGATAAGATTGAGAAAGACGTGCCACCACCGCATCCGCTCCCGCACATCGTCCTGTGCCTGCCCGTAGTCGATATAGGCATAAAGATAGTCTGTCGCGATCTGATCGAAGAAGGTGTGGGGTCTTGCGAGAAAGTCCCGACCGCGTTTGGTGGGAAGCAGTCGGTCTTTGTTTCGCCGCACAAGCCTCAGATGCTTGAGCATGTCGCGGACCACCCAAAGCGGCGGCATATCAGCTTCGTTCAGAACCTTGCTGATGCTGTACAGATCCTCCGACGTGTAGTCGGGCCAATCGAAGTGAACGGCGGCCCAGTGCACGAATTTGCGGTTCATCGCACCAGACGCAGTCAGGCCGATGCCTCCTTCGGTGTCGGCATAGGATACGGCCATGACCATGCCGCGAACCAGTGGTGACATGGCCACTACATCGACGTCGGCAACGAGCTCAATTTCTGGAAGCATTGCGCGCTCCTGGCGTATCCGGTGGTATGAATTCATCCGGAACCATCTCCCAAGAGCGAGGTGATTGAAACTCCAAAATGCTAAGCATTGGATGGCCCCTCACCCGACCCACCTGACCTTGCAAGCCGGACCAGCCCGTCACATTCTACATGGGCCAGATAGAACTGCGACAAGCCGCGTCGCTCGTGGCGCTGGTCAACGTCAACGCTGGACCGCTTGATTTGAAGGAGACGCAGTATGGATCGATTCCCAGGCGGTTGCCTGTGCGGCAACGTGCGATTTGTGGCGACGGGCCGACCATACCGGGTAGGCCTCTGCCATTGTCTCGACTGCCGCAAGCATCACGGGGCCCTTTTCCATGCGTCCGCCATTTTCCCTGAGAACTCTGTGACGATCGATGGCGAGACGCGCGATTACGCCGGTCGGCATTTCTGCCCCCGCTGCGGCTCGACCGTCTTCGCACGCAGCGGAGACGAAATCGAAGTGAACCTCGGATCCTTGGACGCCCCTGATCAATTGATGCCGACCTACGAAAGCTGGACCGTCCGCCGCGAATCCTGGCTGCCGCAGTTTCCCCTCAAGAGACGATACGAGCGGGACCGTGACGAAACGAGTCGCTTCGAGGAATAGGCCGCACGAACGAACGATCGATTCGCGTCACTCCGGAAGGCCCGCCTTACGGTAGCCGTCGACAAAATGCGCAAGCGTCGCAGCGTCGCGGAACGGCTCCGTATCCGCCCAGTGGCGGGTTGTAAAATGCGGGTTGCCGACGAGGAACAGTTCGACCTCCGCGCGCGCCTCGTCGAGCCGGCCCAGTTGGGCAAGGCTTGCCGCCAGGAAACGTCGCGAGCTGGTGCGATAAGTCTCGTCCCGGCGCAGTGTCTCGACGGCGGCTTCGTATTCGCCGGCGGCATATTGCGCCTGGCCGAGCGTCAGATAGTACCAGCTTGCCGGAAACGGGTTCAGCCGGAACGCCTTGCGGATGTGCTCAACGCCCTCCTCCACCCGCCCGGCCAGGACCGCGATGTCGGATAACGTCGCCCAGGTATCGGCCTCGTTCGGATCGAGCTCGATCGCCTTGGCGAATTCCGCATCCGCCTCGGCGAAGCTGCGCTCATAGGCAAGCAGGTTGGCCAGCACCCAGCGGCAACCGGCATCGTTGGGATCGATCGCCACGGCTTTGCGCGCCAGCTCCAAAGCAACGCTACGGTTGGGTTCGACCGGTTCGCCCCAATGCACCCATCTCATCCAGTGGTTCATGGCGAGCCAGCGATAGGCCTCGGCGTATTCCGGATCGAGCGAAACCGCGCGCGTGAGCATCAGATGCGCTTCCCGCGCCGTCTGAGGCGAATCATCGATCAGCTTGCGCGCCCGCACGCAGAGATCGTAGGCCTCGAGATTTTTGGGGCGGTTGCGCGGCGCCTGTGGGCGCAGCCGGCCGAGCAACGCCTCCACGATCTTGCCGGTGACCTCGTCCTGAACGGCAAAGATATCTTCGAGGCTGCGATCGAAGCGTTCCGCCCATAGATGATTGCCACTCACCGCATCGACCAGCTGCGCGTTGATGCGCACCCGCCCCGCAGCGCGTCGTGCGCTACCCTCCAGCAGATAGCGCACGCCAAGGTCCTCAGCGATCTCGCGCACGTCCCTCGCCTTTCCTTTAAAGGCAAAGGTCGAATTGCGCGCGATGACGAACAGGCCGTAGATCCTGGACAGGTCGGTGATCAGGTCTTCGGTCAACCCGTCCGCAAAGGATTCCTGCTCCGGATCGCTGCTGAAATTAACGAAAGGCAACACGGCTATGGACGGTTCGTCCGGCAGCGGCAGTGGATTTCGCTTCGCGCCACCGGCCTTTTCGACAGGCCCCGTGAAGCGGTAGCCGACCCGCGGAATCGTGGCGATCCATTCGCCGCCGTCGGGGGGCGCACCAAGCATCTTCCGCAGTTGCGCGATCTGGACGGTGAGGTTGCCTTCCTCCACCGCCCTGCCCGACCACGCCGCATCCATCAGCTCGGCTTTTCCCAGGATCTCACCAGGCCGTCCGACGAGCGCCTCAAGCAGCTTCAGCCCGCGATAGCCGACGGCAACGGGCTCATCGTTCCGAACGAGCGTTCCCGCACCCGGATCAAGGACGAACGGACCAAAGACGAAGCGCGATCCCTGCATAGGGCGCATCTATAGTCCGTTTGGAAATTTTTGAGAACTTTTTGGAAGAGCTTAATTACCACGCTGTTCGCATCACGCAGAATTCATCCTCTTTCGGGTCGAGGGCTCTGCCCCTCAAACCGTGTGGAGGTTACCATGAACGATATCCCCTCCGTTGTGACGGAAACGCCGCGTCGTCCCTACCGCCCCGCCACCCTTCGAAGCATTATCGCGACCTGGGACGAGCGGAAGCGCTTTCGCTGCGAACTTGAGCAAAAGTTGAAGGACGATCCCCATTTGATCAGCGATATCGGTCTGACGAGGCTTGAGGCCGAGGCGGAGATCGCCAAGCCCTTCTGGCAAGTATAAGGCAAGTCTGCATGACCGCTGAAAGCACGACTTTATCGCGACAGGACCAGATCCCGTGGGCCGCTATGGCCGGCATCATCGCGACCGTCACGGTGTTCGCCGTGGCACAGGGGCTGACCTATCCCCTGCTCAGCTTCATCCTGGAGCGGCAGGGGACGACGCCTGGCCTGATCGGCTTGTCGGCGGCGATGACCCCGCTGGGTTTCATCGTATCCGCCCTCTTCATTCCGGCACTGGCGCGGCGCGTGGGCGGGGCGCGGCTTGCGATCCTGTGTTCGGGCCTGGCCGCGCTCACGCTGATCGCGATCGGCTGGACGCAGGAGGTCTGGGCCTGGATGCCGCTGCGTTTCCTGCTCGGGTTCTTCGCCAATCCGCTGTACGTGATCAGCGAGACCTGGCTGCTCTCGATCACGCCCGCGCGGCGGAGGGGCCGAATCATGGGCCTCTATTCGTCGATCGTCTCGGGCGGCTTCGCCATCGGCCCGCTCTCGCTCGGTCTGGTCGGCACGCAAGGCTGGCCGCCCTTCATGGTCGGCATCGTGGCCTTCCTTCTCTGCGGGCTGATCGTGCTTGCGGTCGTGCCGCACCTGCCGAAGATGCCACATGAAGGCGAGGCGACATCGGTCGGCGGCTTTTTCGCACTGGCGCCGCTCCTCTTGTTCGCGGTTTTCGCCGCAGCCGCCTTGGAGCAGACCCTGCTTTCCCTGTTCGCGGTCTATGGCGCGGCGCTTGACAGCACAGAAGGGCGTATCGCCTCGCTCATCACCTGTTTCATCGCAGGCAACGCCGTGCTGCAGATATTGCTGGGACGGGTGGCCGAACGGTTCGGGTCGCTGCGGACCATGATGCTCTGCGCCTTGGCTTCACTGGGTGGCTGCCTGCTGCTGCCGGCGATCTTCGAATCATGGCTCATCTGGCCGCTCTTTTTCGTCTGGGGCGGGGCCTCGTTCGGCATCTACACCATGTCGCTGATCCAACTCGGCGAGCGATTCACGGGTCAATCCTTGATCGCCGGCAACGCGGCCTTCGCCTTCGTATGGGGCATCGGCGGCATCGTCGGCTCGCCCGCGACAGGACTGGCGATGCAACTGATCGGACATCAGGGGCTGCCATTGTCCCTTGGCCTGCTTTGCTTTGTGCTGGCGGTGTTTCTAATCCCGCAGCTCAACAGGCCTTAATGCGCCGTAAAAGCCCCGTCGACCGGATGATAGCTGCCGGTGATGAAGCTCGCCTGTTCCGACAGCAGGAAACAGACGAGAGCCGCGACTTCCTCCGGTTTTCCCCGCCGGCCGAGCGGCTGCAGCGCTTCCAGGCGTCGTGTCTTCGCCAATTCCGAATGTCCCGACAGAAGCGGCGTTTCGATCCAGCCGGGGCCGACCGCGTTGATGCGAATCCCCATTCTTGCATATTCGATCCCGGCCGCCTTGGTGAGCCCCACCACCCCGTGCTTGGCGGCGGTGTAGGCGGACGCGGTAGGCAATGCAACCGCACCGAGAATCGAGGACATGTTGACGATAGCGCCGCCGCCCTTTCCGAGCATGGCGGCGATCTCGTATTTCATGCAGTAGAAGACGCCGTTCAGGTTGACTTCGATCAGCCTGCGCCAATCTTCGAGCGGGTAGTCCGCGGTCGCTTGGCGCGGGCCCTCTATGCCTGCATTGTTGACCGCAAGATGCAATCCGCCGCATTCCCGCACGGTGAAGGCGACCATTTGCTCTACCGCCCCCGCGTCGGTGACGTCGACGGTGAAGTCTCGCGCCCTGCCCCCGGCAGAGCGAATCTCGGCCGCGACGCTGCGCGCCGCATCGGCGTCGCGGTCGGCGACTATCACTTCCGCACCCTCGCCGCCAAGTTGCCTGGAGACGGCGGCGCCGATGCCGGAACCCGCGCCGGTCACGATTGCGATTTTTCCTTCCAGGCCGAGTTTCATCGTGCCGCTCCTTGTCTCCGCTGCTTCCCCGAACCAGTCGATCAGACGCCGGTTCCGGTCGCAAGAGGTTTCATCCTTGCGGTCGTATCCGTTGCAAGGCTTGGCCGACACGCGCTTGGGTGTTAAACACGAAATCGTAGGGACTCACAATTTACTCAGCAGGTGAGAATGGAGAAGGATCGCATTACGCGCCGGGTACTCGTGCTGGGTAGCCTGGCTCTCTTCGCCTCTGGCTGCAGTTCGTTGCGCTCGGCGGACAGCCCGCAATCAGCCAGGACCCGTATAGACCCACGATACCGCAGGCAGGAGGTCGCCTATTATGGCGGCGAATCGCCTGGAACGATCGTCGTCAATACGGAAGAACGTTATCTCTATTATGTTCAGGGAGGCGGTTCGGCGGTTCGCTACGGGATCGGCGTAGGCGAGGAAGGGCGCACCCTCAAAGGCCGGGCGAAAATCGGCCGCAAGGCGGAGTGGCCCTCCTGGACGCCGACTGCAAACATGATTCGCCGCAAGCCGCATCTGGCGCAATATGCCGGCGGGGTGAGCGGAGGGCTGCATAACCCGCTTGGGGCCGCCGCGCTCTATCTCTATCAGGGCGGAAACGACACCATGTTCCGGCTGCACGGGACGAATGAGCCCTGGACGATCGGCCAGGCCGTATCGAGCGGTTGCATTCGTTTGACGAACGACGACATCGTCGATCTCTACAGCCGCACCCCGGTGGGTGCGACCGTGCTGATCATTTGATGGCGTTTTCCGTTACATTTCGGTATAAATGACTAAGCCCCGTGTGTTCCGACGCGGTTGATAACCCGGTAACCATAAAGCGGTTATCAACTGTGTCCTTTCTGCACTAGGCCCCGGCGCAAATCGCCACTATTACTTGGAGTGTTGCCTTCGATAACCCATTCCGACTATTGAGGAAAGGACTACTTGATGAGCCGAATTCTAGTTGTGATGATTGCGTTGCTTTCTGTTGCCGGCCTCACCGCGTGTGATACGATCGGCAAGGGTAAGGGTAAGGCCCCGCCGCCTGCTGCCGTCGATACGGTAGAACCGGCGCCGGTATACAAGTAACAGTGACTTTGCGCCGTGGGAGAGCTCAACGACCGCCCTCCCACGGCGCGTTATTCAGGCTAGACCGGCTGTGAGACTGACGGCATAGTACGCGTCAAGAACTCCAGAGAGCCGGCCCGAGGTCTGGATTGTCAGACTCGGAAGACAATCTAAGTGGTGTGATGACGCTTGCACGAGGCCGCATATCCCTTGTGATCTTGGTCGCACTGGCAGCAGCTGCATGCCAGACACAAGACAAAAATCCCGAACCCCGCTACGTTTCCAGCAGCCTGAATGGGCCGGCGAAACTCGAATCTCAAGCGAGAGAGCAGGGATATTTCATCGAATTTCGCTCCCGCTACGCGCTGAGCTATGGCCACACCTACGTTATCTACGGGCGCACGAACAAGTCTGGTGCGGTCGTTCAGCGCCAGGTTGCCGGCCTTGCACCGGCTACCCTTGATCCGACACCGTATGTCCTTGGCCATTTCGTGCCCGTTCCGGCTGAAACCGGCGCGAGCGACGGTGACCTTGAGGAAGAATACCGCTCGGCAAGCTGGCGCGTCATGCTGACGCAGGCGGAATACAACAAGGTCGTGGCTTTCATCGACAAACTGAAAGCCAAGTCGAAGTTCTGGCACGCGTCGCTCTACAACTGCAACGCCTTCGTGGCCGAAATCGCCCGCTCCATGGGCTATAAGACACCCGGCATCTGGCTTAGGCCGCAGGAATTCATTACAAGGCTTCGGGAGATGAACGGAGGTTGAGAGGCGACGGGCACAGAGCTCGCGATCCAACCGTCACCGTTCGAAATAGAATCACGCTGCGAAGCATCGGCTGAAGAAGGTTCCCGCCCGATCGTTGACGCCAGGCGCAGGCTAAGGACTTGGGGAACTAGACATGTCGGTATCCTCCATCGGCGAGATCGCCTGGGTGCTCGGAATCGTTGCCTGGTACTTCATTCGCCGCCCTTATGAACGCCGCGCGAAGCGCGTGCGTGTCGTCAGCCACCGCCGCTCAACCTCCGAAAAGCTGGGCCTGGCGGCGGCCCTGCTTGGCCTCGCGATCATTCCCGCTTTTTATGTCGCTACCGGGATCCCGGAGGGGGCCGACCACCCTGCCCGGCTCTGGGCCGTCGTGCTCGGTGCCGTGATTTTCTGTCTGGCCATGTGGGTCTTTCGCAGAACCCACAAGGAACTCGGTCGCAACTGGTCGATCACGCTCGAGATTCGCGACAAGCACGAACTGATTCGCCGCGGTCCTTACGCCCTGGTCCGCCATCCCATGTATACTTCGTTCCTGCTGATGGGCGTAGGCCAGGCGTTTCTTCTGCCGAACTGGGTCGCAGGGCTGGCGGGTCTTGCCGGTTTCGCGGTCCTCTTTCTTCTGAGAGTGGACAAGGAGGAACGCATGATGATGGAAATGTTCGGCTCCGAGTATCGCGACTACATGGCGGACACCAAGCGGATCATTCCTTACATTTACTAGAGGTGCATGATGCGAGGCCGAGCCCTCAAGCTTTCAGCGTCTCGGCGCCTGGTCGGGGATCTCATGCGATTTTCGATGAAGGTGCCGCGGGTGAGCGTGCAGCGGCGGATGAATCTCGGGCCGTTGCTCGAGGCCAGAACATCGCTTGAAAGCAGGCCATCCTGGACGGCGCTCTTCCTAAAAGGATACGGCCTTCTCGCTCAGGAGACGCCCGAGTTGCGGCGCGCTTACGTCAAATTTCCCAGACCGCAGCTATACGAATATCCGGGAAGCATCGCTTCCATCGCGCATGAAAGGGAGTACGAGGGCGAACGAATCGTGCTGCTGACGACGATCAAGAATCCGGAGCGCCGTCCGATCGCGGAGCTGGGGTCCTTGATGCAGACGGCGCGAACCAGTCCCGTGCTGGAGGTCAAGGAATTCCGGCGCGCCCTGAAGATCGCCCGCCTCCCCGGTCCGATCAGATGGCTTCTCATGTGGCTCGGATTGAACATCGGCCGGCAAAGGGCGCGCCGTTTCGGTACATTTCAGCTGTCGGTCTATTCGGGCCTCGGCGCGGAATCGCTCAACCCCCTCACGCCGTTAACCTCGCTTCTCAATTACGGCCCGATCGACAACGATGGCTCGGTCACCGTGCGCATCCACTATGACCACCGGGTCATGGATGGCGCCAACGTCGCGCGTGCCCTCGAGCGGTTCGAGAGGATATTGAACGGCGAAGTCACCGCGGAGCTGGAAGGGCTTGCATCCGGGCGCGACGTAACCGCTGCGGCAGGTTCCGGAGCGGCGCGATGAGGCCGGGCGATCAACTTCGTCCCGCTGTCGTCGTCGTCGGTGCCTCCCGGGGAATCGGCAAGGCAATCGCCGAAGTGGCCGCGAGGGATGGTGCACCGGTCGTACTGGTGGCGCGTTCGGAAGTGGCGCTGGCGGCGGCCGCCGACGATATCCGGAACGCCGGAGGCGAGGCGTTCACGGTCCCGCTGGATTTCCTGGCTGATGATGCGGCGCTCGGTCTCGAGGACTTCCTGTCCGCAAACGGCCTGTTCTGCGACGTACTCGTCAACAGCGCCGGTTATGGATTGCGCGGCGGCGCGACGGTCCTGCCGCTCGATGAACAGCTCGGCCTCGTCGACCTCAACATCCGCGCCCTTACCGAACTCACCTTGCGCCTCCTGCCGGGCATGGTCGCGCGCCGTCGCGGCGGCGTCATCAATCTCGGTTCGGTCGCGAGCTTCACGCCGGGTCCGTATATGGCGCTCTACTATGCCAGCAAGGGCTTCGTCCGCTCCTTTTCGGAAGCGCTGCACCAGGAACTGCGTCACACGGGCGTGACCGTCACTTGCGTGGCGCCGGGCCCGGTCTCGACGGAATTTCTGGCAACCTCAGGCGCCAATCGCGTGGCACTGTTCAAGATCTTGCCCAAGCTCGAGGCGGGCTATGTCGCTGAAAAGGCGTGGCGCGGCTTCAAAACAGGCCGCCGCCTCGTCATACCCGGCCTCTCGGCCAAGCTGACGATCCTGTTGGCGGCGCTGGTGCCCTCCGCGATCATGCTGCCCCTGATCGGCCGATTGCAGCGCAGGAGCAAGGATCCGTGCCCCTGCGGCTCCGGCAAAAGTTTCACGTCGTGCTGCGGTGCCCGCGGAAATTCGCTAGGAACCACCACGCAAAGTCGGTAGAGAAGCATTCGCGGAATAGGAGCGGCCACGAAACATCGCCCTCTCCGATGACGTCGAGTCGTTACGGTCTCTGAATATAGACATTAAAAAGTTTCAATATCTTATTGATATTCAATCGCTATCCTCGATAATCACCTCTAGCTAAGTCCAGGGAGGAAGCACGTCCCGGCAGGAAAACTGCTACGGCGATCAGCTGATTTCCAGATCCGAGACGTCCCATGGACGACGAGCGGCCTTTCCTTGACACGGGCAAGAACCAGGGCACCGGTTCCAGAAAGACCGAATGCTCTGTCTCCGCCTCACGGATTAGGCGTCTCCGAAGCCACTCTTCGTAGCGTTATCAGTCCTTGCTGTAGTCAGCGCCGTACCATTTGGTCGTCAGTTTTCCAAGCGTGCCGTCAGCCTTCATCGCTTTGATGATTTCACCGATCCTAGCGGTCCATTCCGAGTCGCCTTATCGGCAATGACGACCGCAGGCGACCGAAAGGGATACACGCCCTCGAGGATACGAACGGGATAGCCGTTTCTGACTGCATTTTGGGCGGTCTGCTCGGGGGCGATGACAGCGTCCAATCGAACCCCGTTTCCAAGACGCAGGTCATCGAAGGGCATCATTGAATCCGGAAACGTGCGCACTTCGCCCGGTTCGAGATTGTATTGGACCGGCGGCAAGCCCGGCGCATCGATCTCCAGGCGACGGTTGATGAAGTCCTCGGATGCCGTGCCTGTTTCGACGCCGATAATCTTACCATCCAGATCCTCTTCCGATTGAATGCTGCTCTCGGCATGAACGACGTAGACATAAGGGCTGTAATAATAGATTCCGGCGAAATCGATGACCTCTGCCCGCGCCTTGGTTGGAGCAACGGAACCGACCCCGAGGTCGAAACGTCCCTGCCAGTGGCCTCCCGTCATGGTTGCCCATTCCGGGGTTTCGAAACGTACATTCGCGCCCAACCGTTTGCCGATTTCATTGGCGACATCGATGTCAAAGCCGACAAGGACGTTGTTCTCATCGAGAAAACCCTGCGGAGGCCAGCCGACATTGGTGGCGACGACCATCTCTTTTCTTTCATTGACGCGATCAAGCGTTGAGCCTGCCATTGCCGAACTGCAGAATATAGACAGCGATACCGATGCTATAGCTACCATGCTTTTCATGTTGTCTCCTACCCCCGTTGAACGGTCAACAATGCCCCGGACGTTTTTTGCTGGGAGAGTTCTACAAGCGGACGACCTCCGCAAACCTATTTATTAGAATTCTGCTATCGGAATTTCCGATTCCGACTTCCAGAATAGAGCGATAAACTCAGATGCTGAAATGAAACCATCGCCGCCGGCAAGCTCATTTCGTTTCCGTCGGTGGAGGTCGTCGGCGACGACGTGGCTCAGGAAGCGCCTAACTTTCGGGCGCGCAGATTGCCGTTACCGGCTCAACGGCGTGGTCATGGTTGAGGCGGCGACAGCCGTGGCCTCTATCCTTCGGCCAGAACGTTGTGTGCAATCGTCGCTCGACTGCGCGGCGTCGGACGGACATTCCTATGAATGTTAAAGGGATGGAGCATTTCCGCGATCCCGAAAAAGAATGGGAATGCTCTGGCCGTGAAGCTCACACCGGTGGCAGATCGCCGCGTTGCCAGCCTTCCATGGTCTCCGCCATGAAATCGGTATAGCGCCCTTCTTCGATAGCCTTGCGGATGCCGGCCATCAGCTCCTGATAATAGGCCAGATTGTTCCAGCTGAGCAGCATGCCGCCGAGCGATTCGTTTGAACGAATCAGGTGGTGCAGATAGGCGCGCGAATAGTCGCGAGTCGCCGGACAGGAAGACTGTTCGTCGAGCGGGCGCGTGTCTTCCGCATGTCGGGCGTTGCGCAGATTGATGCGGCCGTAGCGCGTGAAGGCGAGGCCATGGCGTCCGGAGCGGGTCGGCATGACGCAGTCGAACATGTCGATCCCATGCGCGACGGACTTCAGGATATCGTCCGGCGTCCCGACGCCCATCAGATAGCGCGGCTTGTCGGCCGGCAGGACGGGGCAGGTCACGTCCAGCATGCCGAGCATGACCTCCTGCGGCTCACCGACGGCGAGACCCCCAACGGCATAGCCCTTGAGGTCGAGATCCCTGAGTGCCAGGGCCGAGCGTTCGCGCAGCCTGGGAATGTCGCCGCCCTGTACGATCCCGAACATCGCCTTGCCAGGCTGATCGCCGAAGGCGACCTTGCAGCGCTCCGCCCAGCGCAGCGACATTTCCATCGCACGTTCGATTTCGTCGGGTTCCGCCGGCAGCGCCACGCATTCGTCGAGCTGCATCTGAATGTCGCTGCCGAGCAGGCCCTGGATCTCGATCGAGCGTTCCGGCGACATGTGATAGAGCGCGCCATCGACATGGCTCTTGAAGGTCACGCCCTGTTCGTTGAGCTTGCGCAAGCTCGACAGCGACATGACCTGGAAGCCGCCGCTGTCGGTCAGGATCGGCCGTTCCCAGCGGATGAACTTGTGCAGCCCGCCAAGCCTGGCGACCCGTTCGGCGCCCGGGCGCAGCATCAGGTGATAGGTATTGCCCAGAATGATATCGGCGCCCAGATCGCGCACCTGGTCGAGATACATCGCCTTGACCGTGCCGACGGTACCGACCGGCATGAAGGCAGGCGTACGGATCGTCCCGCGGGGGGTCACGACTTCGCCGCGGCGCGCATTGCCGTCAGCCGCAAGCAGTTTGAATTGGAACGTCTCGGTCATTTAATCTTTCCGGAAGAGCAGGCTCGAATCGCCGTAGGAATAGAAGCGGTAACCCGTTGCGATCGCGTGGGCATAGGCCGCGTGCATCGTTTCGAGCCCCGCAAACGCCGAGACCAGCATGAACAGGGTCGATTTCGGCAGGTGGAAATTGGTCATCAGCATATCGACTGCGCGAAAGCGATAGCCCGGCGTGATGAAAATCCCGGTTGCGCCCGACCAAGGACGGATGTTCCCGTCTTCGGCGGCTGCGCTCTCGATCAGCCGAAGCGATGTCGTGCCGACACAGACGATGCGGCCGCCGCGTTCGCGCACGGCATTGAGCTTCGCAGCGGTCACCGGGTCGACGTGGCCGATTTCCTCGTGCATCACGTGGTCGGCGGTATCGTCTGCCTTGACCGGGAGGAAGGTTCCCGCACCTACATGCAGCGTGACGAAATACCGTTCGATCCCGCCTTCGTCGAGTTTGGCGAAAAGGCGGTCGGTGAAATGCAGCCCTGCAGTCGGCGCGGCTACCGCCCCCTCCTCGCGCGCATAGACGGTCTGGTAGTCGGTCCGGTCCTGCTCGTCGTCGGCACGCTTGGATGCGATGTAAGGCGGCAAGGGAATGTGTCCGACGGCCATGATCGCCTCATCGAGCGAGGGGCCCGAGAGATCGAAGCGAAGCGTCACCTCGCCGGCATCGCCTTTTTCCTCGACCACGGCCTCCAGCGAACCGAGCAGGCAGGCATTGCCGCCATGTCCGAAGCTGATCCGGTCCCCGGGCTTCAATCGGCGGGCCGGGCGGGCGAAAGCTTTCCAGCGACTGGGTGCAACCCGCATATGCAGCGTCAGCGACACGGGCGTGCTTATATCCTCACCCCGGTAGCGAACGCCTTCGAGCTGCGCCGGTATGACCTTGGTGTCGTTGAAGACCAGCGCATCTCCCGGCCGCAGGAACGACGGCAGATCGAGGACGCCGCGATCTTCGAGAACCGGTGCGCCGTCGGGGCGAACGACGAGCATGCGGGCACTATCGCGCGGGCTTGCGGGCCTCAGCGCAATGGAATTTTCCGGCAGGTCGAAATCGAACAGGTCTACGCGCATCTATGGTATCAATTAAAAGCAAACCCGCCCCGGCGGCTCGCGCGATCGGGGCGGGCAGGTCAGTGCGCTACAGCGCCGCGCGTCTGACAAGACGCGCAAAGGCCGTAGCACTTCGAACCGCTGCATGTTCCGTCCTTGCATCGGGGACGATCCAAGGAAACATGCAGTAGCCCAGATCAGGCGTCGGCGGCAACCCGCATCGAAACGATGGTATCCGGATCGCGGACCGGTTCGCCGCGCTTGATGTTGTCGATATTCTCCATTCCTTCGACGACCTGGCCCCAGACAGAATACTGCTTGTTGAGCCAGGGAGCATCGGTGAAGCAGATGAAGAACTGGGAATTGGCCGAGTTCGGCATCTGGCTGCGCGCCATGGAGCACGTTCCGCGCACGTGTGAAACATCGGAGAATTCGGCTTTCAGGTCCGGCTTGGAGGAGCCGCCCATGCCCGCACGGGACGGGTTGAACTGCTCGCCGCCGGTCTTGCCGTATTGCACGTCGCCGGTCTGGGCCATGAAATCCTCGATCACGCGGTGAAAGACCACCCCGTCATAGGCGCCTTCACGCGTCAGCTCCTTGATGCGGGCGACATGGCCCGGAGCCACATCCGGCCGCAGCTCGATCACCACCCTGCCCTTTGTGGTTTCCATGATGATCGTGTTTTCCGGATCCTTGATCTCGGCCATGATTCTTCTCCTTCTGTTTTCAGTCTTACCTGCCGACCTTAACGCTGATCATGCGGTCTGGATCGGCGACGGCACCATTATTGGCGTCATCGCCGAGCTTAATCTTGTCGACATTCTCCATGCCTTCGACGACCTTGCCGACGACCGTGTATTGGCCGTTGAGGAAGTCACCGGGCGCGAGCATGATGAAGAACTGCGAGTTGGCGCTGTCGGGATCCTGCGCGCGGGCCATTCCGACGGTGCCGCGCTCGAAGGGAACGTCGGAGAACTCGGCCGGAAGGTTGGGCTTGGACGAGCCGCCGGTTCCGGCGCGGTCGCCCTGGAAACCGTCCTTCATGTCGCCGAATTCGACGTCGCCGGTCTGGGCCATGAAGCCCTTGATGACACGATGAAAGGCGACATTGTCATATTCGCCTGCCGCGGCCAGTTCCTTGATCTGCTGGACGTGCTTCGGGGCGATATCCGGGCGCAACTCGATGACGACGGGGCCGTCCTCGAGCTGAACCGTCAGGATATTTTCGCCGGACTGCGCCAGCGCACCTCCCGTGAAGGCGGCGAGCGCCAAGGCTCCGGCAACAGCGAATTGGAGAATCTTCATTGGGACTCCTTGCGTGATGTAAAGCTTATTTGCGCTTCGCCTGCAGCGCCTGGTGAACCGCCCCAGGGACGAAAGCGCTGACGTCACCGCCCATAGCCGCGATCTGCCGAACCAATGTGGCCGTAATGGGCCGGGAGGCGGTACCTGCCGGCAGGAACAGGGTCTGAATGTCAGGGGCCATCTGCCGGTTCATGCCCGCCATCTGCATCTCGTAGTCGAGGTCCGTTCCATCGCGGAGCCCCCGGACCAGCAGCCTTGCGCCGTGCTCGCGGGCGGCATCCACCACCAGGTTGTCGAAAGAGACGACGGATATGTCGGCTGCCCTCTCCGGCAACGTCTCCTCAAGCGCGGCCCGGATGAGATCCGCCCTTTCGTCGAAGGAGAAAAGCGGTGCCTTGCCGGGATGAACGCCAATCGCGACGATGACTTTGGCTGCGACGTTCAATGCCTGCACGAGTACATCGAGATGCCCGTTGGTGATCGGATCGAAGGAGCCGGGATAGAAAGCCGTGGTCATCGCGCCTGTTTCCGTTTGGTGAAGCCTTTTGTCACGGACGGCCGCGGACCGCAAGGGTTGTACGATCCTTGCGCCCTGTTCCCCGGGAAACAGCGGCGGCAAAAGGCTGAATGCTAGATGAATGCAACGTTCAAGAGGGTTTCACACTGCAAGCCGTAACGTGAACCCAAGTTAACGGGAACTTTTTTGAGTACATGCCGTTTAAACCGACGAAAGGAGACGGCCATGGGACTTGCTCTATTTTCGATGGCGATGTTCTTCGCGATGGTCGTTGCGACGATCCATGCGCTGCGAGACGAGGACCGTGACCGCGCGACCGTACTGTTGCCGCTGGCCGATAGACGCAGGCGGAAATGACGAGTTCGAGTGTCGTCGCTTGCCACAGCTGAAACCAATGCCTCCAGGAAACTTCTCGCCGGAAGTTTCACAAGCGATCCCATTCTTCCCCTGATGCGATCGCTTCTACAAGCCGGACGGTCTCCCCTGCCCGTCCGGCTTTTTCTTTGCGCAGCTGCATATAGAACAGAAAGCTCCAGCAACACGCCGATGCCGTTCAGAGCATGGGCGCGCCTTGTATCTTTTCGGTTCGACGGCTCGCGATGAGGCCCGTGCGGTATCAAGCAGTTCCTTGAGGAGAAGCTTTCCATAGAGGTGGATGTCACTACTCGAAACAGCCTTCGTCCGATGCTCCGCACCGATATCGAGAAATCCGCGGTCCGCGTTTTCTAATGGCCAAGCGCAAGGTTCTCGCCGAAATCCTGGAAGCCATCCACGGCATCGAGACTCATGCCGCCGGAAAGTCGCTGGGCGACTTTGAACGGGACTGGCTGTTGCGCCTCGCCATTCAGCGCGCTTTGGAAATCATCTCGAAGCAACCCGCCACGTTCCAGACGAACTGCTGACGATCGCGCCGGATGTTCCATGGAAGCAGATTCGCGGCATCGGCAACATCCTGCGCCACGAATACCATCGGATTGCCGACGACGTTATATGGGTGGTTGTCACCGAACACATTACCCCGCTTGGGGTTGCTGTTGCAGCATATCGGCGACGAGCCACAGGCGTGAGCGACCAGACGTCTCGCCAAACACCACCGCAACACGTTTCCAGCAATCTGCTAAGAAGCGGCCGGCGCCGCGCTCACCCTACGGAGCAGACGGAAGAAGCGCCAATTGAGCAGCAAGGCCGCAGACGCGAGCCCCAGGACAAAACCGAACCAGACGCCGACGCCGCCGAAACCCAGCGGAAAGGCAAAAGCCCAGGCGCAGAAGAAGCCGATCGGCCAATAGGCTATCATCGCCAGGATCATAGGTATGGTCGTGTCCTTGAGGCCGCGCAGCATGCCGGCGGCAATGGCCTGGAGGCCGTCGACGAGCTGGAAGGCGCCCGCGATGACGATCAGCGGTCCTGCAAAGGCGAGAACCTCGGCTGCATCGGGCCGCCTCGTATCGAGGTAGAGGCCGGCAAGCTCATGCGGGAACAGAGCGAAGATGGTGCTGCCGACGGCAGCAAAGCCGACGCCGAGCGTCAGCACGGCAATTGCGGCACGCTTCACGCCTACCATGTCGCCGCTGCCATAGGCCAATCCAATGCGCACCGTTCCGGCCTGCGCCAGGCCGAGCGGGATCATGAAGGCAATCGATGCGAACTGGAGTGCTATGCCATGGGCAGCCAGTTCGATGGTTCCGATCGTGCCCATGAGCAGCGAAGCCACGGTAAACAGGCTGACTTCCGCGAGAATCGTCACCGAGATCGGAATGCCGAGATGGACCACCTCTCCGAAAGCCGGCCAATCCGGCCGCCAGAAGCGGACGAACAGCTCGAAGCGATGCAGTTCCGGTTGCCGGCGGATATAGCCGATCGTCAACGCCGCACCGAGCAGCGCCACGCCGAGAGCGGCGACGGCCGCGCCGAAGATGCCCAGCTCCGGAAAACCGAAATGGCCGAAAATAAGGACATAGCAAAGCGCGGCGTTCAGAACCAATGTCACGAGCGTCACGTAGAGGATCACCCCTGCCCGCTCGAGCCCGCTCAAAAATGCCCTGAGGACCATGAAAATGAGGCTGGGAAAGATCGCCCACTGGGCGATATGCAGATATTCTCCGGCGAGCGCAGCGACCTCGGGTTTCTGGCCGGCAAAGAGAAGGATCGGCTCGGCCATCCAGAGGACCGGCGCAGTCAGCACGCCGTAAAGCAGCACCACCCACATGCCCATTCGTACCGAGCGCCGCACGGAGACCTGATCGCCCCGGCCCTGCGCCTGAGCGACCATGGGAACGACCGCATTAGCAAATCCGCTGCCGAAGATGAAGATCGTGAAGAAGACCTGCGTCGCGAGGATGATTGCCGCCAGCTGAGTGGCACCCAGCTGGCCGACCATGAGCACGTCCGTCGTATTGATCGCCAATTGGGCGAGCTGG
Organism: Sinorhizobium meliloti; assembly: GCF_017876815.1. NCBI lineage: Bacteria > Pseudomonadati > Pseudomonadota > Alphaproteobacteria > Hyphomicrobiales > Rhizobiaceae > Ensifer > Ensifer meliloti. The sequence goes on from NZ_JAGIOS010000001.1 coordinate 3,472,956, forward strand.
GCGCCGATGAACGGCACGCCAAGATAGAGGCTCGCGCGAAAATGCGTGGGCCATGAATTGTCGCTCTGCGCAAGCACGAGGTCTTTGGTCGCGGTCAGCATGAGGAATCCTGGCTCTGCACCGGCAATGGGCAAAGGGAAAAATGAAGAAGAGAGAACGAATTAGAGCACCACCAGGGCTTGCGCCAGCGGTAAAGGCCGAACTGCTCAATTTTTCATCGATTGATCAAGAAAATTGATCAATCTGCAGGCATGGAAGCAACGGACCGCTAGGACCTGTGGACACTTATGGATAGGGATTTGACGGCCCATATTGCGAGGGACTTTCGTGGAAAATCCGGCGCCGCAGGCCGTCCGCCTGCAAGCCGGATTTTTCGCGACAAGGCACCGCAATATGGGCCGCCCGAAGGGTTTTGCACAAATCGCCCACTGCCGGCGGCTTTTCCCTTGCAAAGGGGGCAACCCTTTGCTGCGGAAAAATCCTTGGCATTGACCGATTTGTGCAAAATCAAACCCCTATCCATAAGTGTCCACAGGTCCTAAGCCTCCGTCACGCTCGCACGGCACCGCGGACGGCGCCTCCCCGGCCGGCGCCGACCTTGGCAAGGAAGATCACCAGCGCGGCGACGATCAAGCAGCCTGCCAGGGCATAGGGAGCGCCGGCAAAGCTATGGGCGGCTGCAGGGTCGGTGAAAAAGGCGAAAATCTGCGTGAACATCAGAGGTCCGAGGATCGTCGTAATGCTCGATATGCTGGTGAGCGCACCTTGCAGCTCGCCCTGTGCCGACGGCGGGACATGGACGGAGGCTATGCTGCGGAGCGGTGGATCGGCTAGGCTTTCGAGCGCGGTCGCGACGATCACCGCGTAGACCATCCACCCCTCCCAGGCGGCCGCATAGCCCGCCATCCCGAGGGCCGTGAAGGTGAGCCCGAGTGCCGCCGTTCGCCTTTCTCCCAGTGCCGGCACGACACGCGGGAGCACCAGCGCCATCACGATTGCGCCGCCGACGCCGAAGATCCCCAGCGAAAGCCCGATCTGCCCTTCGCTCCACCCGTAGCGATAGGAGCCGACGAAGGACCAGACGGCCGGGTAGACGGCGTGAGCCAGCCAGTAGAGGAAGAAGACGAGGCCTACCCAGCCGATGCCCGGGTAATGGCGCATCTGCTTGAGCGCGCCGAGCGGGTTTGCCCGGTGCCATTCGAAGCGCCGCCGGTTGGCCGGGGCGAGCGTCTCGGGCAGGAGAAAGACCCCCATGATGAAATTGAGGAATGAAAGCGCTGCCGCACCATAAAAGGGCACTCTCGGGCCCAATTCGCCGAGGAAACCTCCGATGACCGGGCCGAGCGCAAAACCGGTGCCGAAGGCAATGCCGATCAGCCCGAAGTTCTTGGCGCGATTCTCATCGTCGCTGACATCGGCAATGTAGGCGGATGCCGTGCCGAAGCTCGCGCCGCTGATGCCGGCAAGGCTGCGCCCGATGAAGAGCATCCAATAGCTGGTCGCAAGCGCGCAGATCAGGTTGTCGAGCGCAAAGGTCAGCACGGACGCAAGCAGGACCGGCCGACGCCCGAATCGATCGCTCAGATTCCCGATAAGCGGTGCGAAGAGAAACTGCATCGCCGAGTAGACGAGCAACAGCCATCCACCGTCGACCGCGGCCTCGCCGATATCCGCGCCGGTCAGTTCCTCGAGATAGGTCGGCAACACCGGCACGATGATCGCGATGCCCATGATGTCGAGGAAGAGAATGAGGAAGACGAGGAACAGACCGCGTCTCACGAATTTCTTGTCGAGCATGAAGCTCTCTCCCCGCTTTCCGCCGGAGCGGAGACAGAACGTGAACGACGTTACCAGAATAGGTGTAACGGCTTGCCTGGTCCGAAACAATACGTGAACATGTCAAAGTTTCTGATCATACCGATCGGTTGTACTTATAGCTCGCATTCGCCTCCGCGTGCATCATTGCCTCGCCGCTCCGACTTCAGGAAGTCCACGAAGGCGCGCAAAGGGCGCCGGGAGGTGCCGGCGACCCGCATGGTAGAGGAATGGTCCGGGAAAGGCGGTTCGGAAGCACAGCTCATGCACATGGACAGTGAGCGGCGGAAATGACGGAGAATCGCCGGACGGGCTGCCCGGTCCGGTGATGTGATCAGACAGCGCCGGAGAAGGTGTCGCAATCCGACATCTTGCCACTGTCGAAGCCCCGCTGGAACCACCGCATCCGCTGCTCCGACGTGCCGTGATTGAAACTTTCCGGGACGACATAGCCCTGCATGCGCTTCTGCAATGTGTCGTCGCCGATCTGGGTCGCAGCGTTTAGCGCCTCCTCCAGATCGCCTCGTTCCAGGAGCCCCTTCTGCTCGGTGTATTTGCCCCAGATCCCGGCGAAGCAGTCCGCCTGCAGCTCGACCCGGACCGACATCTGGTTCGCCTCGGCCTCGCTCATGCGCTGCCGCATCTCATTGAATTTGGGCAATACGCCGATCAGGTTCTGGACGTGATGACCGACCTCATGCGCAAGCACATAGGCCTGGGCGAAATCGCCGGAAGCTTCGAATTTCTGGGCCAGCTCGTCGAAGAAACTCATATCGAGATAGACCTTGCGGTCGCCGGGGCAATAGAAGGGACCCGAGGCGGAAGAGGCAAAGCCGCAGGCCGAACGGACCGAGCCGTTGAACAGCACCAGCCTCGGTTCCTCATATTGCTCGCCGCTCGCCTGGAAGATGCCGTTCCAGGTGTCTTCCGTTTCGGCAAGAACCGTGGCCATGAAGGCCTTCATCTCTTCTTCCTCGGCCGTGCCCTGCGGCGCCCCCGACCCGTCGCTCTGCTCGAAGCCCGGCATGTTCGCCGGACCACCGCCTTCGAGCACCTGAAGCAGGTCGATGCCCATTGCCTTCAGGACGAAATAGAGAATCACGAGGAAGATGAGCGTGCCAAAGCTCATGCCGCCGCCGGCGCGACGCATTCCGCCGCCGCCACCGGGCAGGCGGAATCCACCGCCACGGCCGAAAGGGCCGCCTCCCCGGGGGCCGGCCCCGCGCTGATCCTCGATGTTTCCGGACTGGCGGCGGCCCTTCCATTCCATGATCTGTCCTCCAGAAGGCGTCGCCTCTACTTTAGCGCGCTGAGTGATTTTATAAGCCGGGGCGGCGATCCTTGTAAAACGCAATCGCCGCCACCCGGTTGCATCCGGCGCATCGTTTTGTCGAGCGGAGCTGCCGGCCTAAAGGGCAAGGCGGCAGGATTGACGCTCGCGCCGTGTTCGGCTCCAATGGAAAACAGGCGGCGGGAGGAACAGATGAAGGCAGTGCGTCTTGAGTCGGTCGGCAATATCTCCGTTCGGAACGTTGGGATTCCTGAGCCCGGGCCTGACGATCTGCTCGTCAAAGTGGAAGCCTGCGGCATCTGCGGGACCGATCGTCATCTCCTTCATGGAGAATTTCCGTCGACGCCGCCGGTCACGCTCGGCCACGAATTTTGCGGCATCGTCGTCGAGGCCGGGAGCGCCGTTCGAGATATCGCACCGGGTGCGAGGATCACCGGAGATCCCAACATCTCCTGCGGCCGCTGCCCGCAGTGCCAGGCGGGCCGGGTCAATCTCTGCCGGAACCTGCGCGCGATCGGCATCCATCGCGACGGCGGCTTCGCCGAATACGTCCTGGTGCCGCGGAAGCAGGCCTTCGAAATTCCGCTTACTCTCGATCCCGTGCACGGCGCTTTCTGCGAGCCTCTCGCCTGCTGCCTGCACGGTGTCGATCTTTCGGGAATCAAAGCGGGGTCGACGGTGGCGATCCTGGGCGGCGGCGTGATCGGCCTGCTGACGGTGCAACTCGCAAGGCTCGCCGGCGCCACGACGGTCATTCTCTCGACACGCCAGGCAACGAAGCGTCGCCTGGCCGAGGAAGTCGGCGCCACCGCAACGGTCGACCCGTCGGCCGGCGACGTGGTCGAGGCGATCGCGGGTCCGGTGGGTCTCGTCCCCGGAGGTGTCGATGTCGTCATCGAGTGCGCCGGAGTCGCGGAAACGGTGAAGCAGTCGACGCGCCTCGCCAAGGCGGGCGGTACGGTCGTGATCCTCGGCGTGCTGCCGCAAGGAGAAAAGGTCGAAATCGAACCGTTCGACATTCTCTTCCGCGAGCTCCGCGTGCTTGGCTCCTTTATCAATCCCTTCGTCCACCGCCGCGCGGCCGACCTGGTTGCGACAGGCGCGATCGAGATCGACCGGATGATTTCACGGCGCATATCGCTCGATGAAGCACCTGATGTCATTTCAAATCCCGCCGCTGCCGGCGAGGTGAAGGTATTGGTGATCCCGTCCGCCGAGCGGGTGGCGCAGCAGTAGTGTTTCTATCGGAGAACCGTAGGTTCGAGAGGCGGAACAAATATCTTTGCTTTCTTGTCGATTCCCGAATTTTCGGGGTTCCGCTGGCGAAAACATTTGCCTATAAGCCGCTTCTAGCCTGAAAAGACCATCAATGCGCGACCCGGCCGGTGACCTCCCAACCTGGCCGGTTTTTCGCGCAGCTAGAAACGGATGATTGCCCATGCCGAAGCGCCAAGACATCAAATCGATCCTCATCATCGGCGCGGGGCCGATCGTCATCGGTCAGGCATGCGAATTCGACTACTCCGGCACCCAGGCGTGCAAGGCGTTGAAGGAGGAAGGCTACCGCGTCATCCTGGTCAACTCCAACCCGGCGACGATCATGACCGATCCGGGTCTGGCGGACGCGACCTATGTCGAACCGATCACGCCAGAGGTCGTCGCCAAGATCATCGCCAAGGAACGCCCCGACGCGCTGCTGCCGACCATGGGCGGACAGACGGCGCTCAACACGGCCCTGTCGCTGCGCCGCATGGGCGTGCTCGACCGCTACAATGTCGAGATGATCGGTGCGAAGCCCGAGGCGATCGACAAGGCGGAAGACCGCGCCCTGTTCCGCGAGGCCATGGCGCATATCGGCCTCGAGACGCCCAAGTCGCGTCTGGCGAACGCCACGGACATCAAGGACCACGACCGCAAGTCGCACGAGGCGGAGCGCTCAGCGCTCAAGGCGAAGCTTTCCGGTGACGAACTCGACAAGGCGCTGGACGAACTCGAAAACCAGTGGAACCTCGGCGAAGGCGATCGCAAGCAGCGCTATGTGAACCACGCCATGGCGATCGCCGCACAGGCGCTCGACGATGTGGGCCTCCCCGCGATCATCCGGCCGTCCTTCACGCTCGGCGGCACCGGGGGCGGCATCGCCTATAACCGTTCGGAGTTCTTCGAGATCGTCGGCAGCGGTCTCGACGCGTCGCCGACGACGGAAGTCCTGATCGAGGAATCGGTCCTCGGCTGGAAGGAATATGAAATGGAGGTCGTCCGCGACAAGGCGGACAACTGCATCATCATCTGCTCGATCGAGAACATCGATCCGATGGGCGTCCACACGGGCGATTCGATCACCGTTGCGCCGGCACTGACCTTGACCGACAAGGAATATCAGATCATGCGCAACGCCTCGATCGCGGTGCTGCGCGAGATCGGCGTCGAAACGGGCGGCTCGAACGTCCAGTTCGCCGTCAATCCCGAGAATGGCCGCCTCGTCGTCATCGAGATGAACCCGCGCGTCTCGCGCTCCTCCGCACTCGCATCGAAGGCCACCGGCTTCCCGATTGCCAAGATCGCCGCCAAGCTCGCAGTCGGCTATACGCTCGACGAACTCGAAAACGATATCACCGGCGGCGCGACGCCTGCATCCTTCGAGCCTTCGATCGACTACGTCGTCACCAAGATCCCGCGCTTCGCCTTCGAGAAATTCCCGGGAGCCGAGCCGACGCTCACGACCGCAATGAAGTCGGTGGGCGAAGTCATGGCGATCGGCCGGACCTTCGCCGAATCGCTGCAGAAGGCGCTGCGCGGTCTCGAGACCGGACTGACCGGACTTGACGAGATCGAGGTGCCTGATTTCGACGACAATGGCGACGGCCGCAATGCCATCCGCGCCGCGCTCGGCACGCCGACGCCGGACCGCCTGCGCATGGTCGCACAGGCGCTGCGTCTCGGCATGAGCGAAGCCGAAGTGCATGAAGCCTGCAAGATCGACCCCTGGTTCATTGCCCAGTTCAAGGCGATCGTCGACATGGAGGCGCGCATCCGCGAGCACGGCCTGCCCGCCGACGCCGAGAACCTGCGCATGCTGAAGGCAATGGGCTTCTCCGACGCCCGGCTTGCGACGCTTACCGGCAAGCGTCCGAAAGAGGTGGCCGAGCTCCGCAACGCACTGAACGTGCGCCCCGTCTACAAGCGCATCGACACCTGCGCGGCCGAGTTCGCATCGCCGACCGCTTACATGTATTCGACCTATGAGACGCCTTTCGTCGGTGCCGCCCGGTCGGAGGCGCAGGTTTCCGACCGGAAAAAGGTCGTCATCCTCGGCGGCGGCCCGAACCGGATCGGCCAGGGCATCGAATTCGACTACTGCTGCTGCCATGCCGCCTTCGCACTGAAGGACGCCGGCTACGAAGCGATCATGATCAACTGCAACCCGGAGACGGTTTCGACCGACTACGACACCTCCGACCGGCTCTATTTCGAGCCCCTGACGGCAGAGGATGTGATCGAGATCATGCGTGCCGAACAGGAAAACGGCACGTTGCATGGCGTCATTGTCCAGTTCGGCGGCCAGACTCCGCTGAAGCTTGCCGAAGCGCTGGAAAAGAACGGCATCCCGATCCTCGGCACCGCGCCGGACGCGATCGATCTCGCCGAGGACCGTGATCGCTTCCAGAAGCTCCTGATGAAGCTCGATCTCAACCAGCCGAACAACGGCATTGCCTACTCCGTCGAGCAGGCCCGCCTCGTTGCCGGCGAAATCGGCTTCCCGCTGGTCGTGCGCCCGTCCTATGTTCTCGGCGGCCGCGCCATGCAGATCATCCATTCGGAAAGCATGCTGCAGAGCTATTTGCTCGACACCGTTCCGGGGCTGGTTCCTGAAGATATCAAGCAGCGCTATCCGAACGACAAGACCGGCCAGATCAACACCTTGCTCGGCAAGAACCCGCTCCTCTTCGACAGCTACCTGACGAATGCGATCGAAGTGGACGTCGATTGCCTTTGTGACGGCAAGGATGTCTTCGTTTCGGGCATCATGGAGCATATCGAGGAGGCCGGCATCCACTCGGGCGACTCCGCCTGCTCGCTGCCGGTGCATTCGCTCGGCACGGACATGGTCGACGAACTGGAGCGTCAGACGGGGGCGCTCGCCAGAGCGCTGAACGTCGGCGGCCTGATGAACGTGCAGTTCGCCATCAAGGACGGCACCATCTATGTGCTCGAAGTAAACCCGCGCGCCTCACGCACCGTTCCCTTCGTCGCCAAGACGATCGGCGCGCCGATCGCCAAGATCGCCGCCCGCGTCATGGCCGGCGAAATGCTCGACGAGGCGATCGCCGCCTATGGCAAGAAGCCGAATCCGCGCAACCTGAAACATATCGCCGTCAAGGAGGCCGTCTTCCCCTTCGCCCGCTTCCCGGGCGTCGATACGCTGCTCGGCCCGGAAATGCGTTCGACCGGCGAGGTCATCGGGCTCGACACCGATTATGCGCTGGCCTTTGCCAAGTCGCAGCTCGGCGCCGGCGTCGACCTGCCGCGCGACGGAACGGTCTTCGTCTCGGTTCGCGACGAGGACAAGGAACGGGTGCTGCCCGCGATCCGCATTCTCTCCGACATCGGCTTCAAGGTCATGGCGACCGGCGGCACGGCGCGCTTCCTCGGCGAGCAGGGCATCGTTGCAACCAAGATCAACAAGGTCCTGGAAGGACGGCCACATGTCGAGGACGCCATCCGCAACCGGCAGGTCCAGCTCGTGATCAACACGACCGACGGCAACAAGGCGATCTCCGACTCGAAATCGCTTCGCCGCGCGACGCTGATGCAGAAGGTGCCCTATTACACCACGATGGCCGGCGCCGAGGCCGCGGCACTCGCCATCAAGGCACTGAAGGCGGGCAACCTCGAAGTGCGTCCGCTGCAGAGCTACTTCGAAACCTGACCATTGCGGATTTACGCTTGTGAACGCAGCCTGAATGTCCGATTCAGGCTGCGTTCCATTGCGGCATGGTTCCATGTCCCAACATGCGGAAACGGATCACCCGTGACGCGCGTGGTTGGGGCAACGACATGCAGCTATATTTCTTCGATCTCCATTGGGACGACGATTGTTTCACCGATGACGAGGGTATCCTTCACTTCGATGAGGGATCGGCGCTCTATTACGCCCAGCGTATCGCCGACAGGATCGGCCGCGACGCGGATTATGGTTCCCTGAAGGTCAGGATACGCTCGCAGACAGGCGCGCTCCTCGCAACCGTCACGCCCTCGCTGGGCCGCGTCGCCGAACAGGATGCCCTGCTCGGCCGCCGCCGCCCCGGCCTTTTCCCGCATCCGTTCAAAGCCGGCCTTGCGCCGTCCGCGGCTCGGTGAACGCTACTGGATGGTTGCCCTGCCTTCGCATCGCGCCAGCCGCAGGGTCCTGATCCCGAAGACGAGCGACGCGGCGGCGAGAACGCAGCCGAGCGCGAAAACACCCAGCATTGCGGCCGAAATCACCCGGGCGCTGACACCTTCGTCGAATCCTCCGGCGTTGGCGACCGCTCCGAAAACGGCCGCGCCGATCGCGTAGCCGGCTGATTGCAGCGTCGGCAGCAGCGCCGAGGTCTTGTCGCGTTCCTCAATGGACGAGACGTTCATCAGCAGCTGGCTCAGCGTTCCCCAGCAAAGGCCGAATCCGGCTCCGACAGCACTCTGGCTGACGAAGACAAGGCCGTATTCGCCGGAGGCGACGGCGAGCGTCAAGCCGCCGAGGCCGAGGCAAAGGAACAGCGGCCCGGTCCAGACCAGCCGCACGCGCGTCTCGTGGGAGCGCAGGCTCGCGACGATGATCGCCGTCAGGCTCCAGGATATGGCCATCAAGGCGTTTGAAAAGCCCGCGGCGGTCGGGCCGAAGCCCCAAAGATGTTGCAGCGCGTAGACGAGATAGACGGAGCCCGAGGCTTGTGCCAGAGGCATCAGCAGCACGACCCAAAGCCCTGTTCCGAGCGGGCGATCGAACGAAAACGCGCCGAATGGAAGGATGGACTGCGGCGATCGGCGGTCGAAGTGAACGGTCGCGACGAAGACCGCAAGTGCCGCCGCCAGCAGCGCCGACATGCTGTAGCCGTCGGCAGCCGTATTGGAGAGCGAGATCAGCATTATGCCGAAGCCGAACGCCACCAGCCGCAGCAAGGGTACCGATCCGGCCGCCCTTGGACTTTGCTTTGGTTGACGAAGGATCGCGACGACGAGCGCTATGAAGATTGCGGCTGCCGGTATGTTGACGAAGAAGGCGGCGCGCCAAGACCAATATTCCGTGAGCAGGCCGGATATGAGCGGCCCGCCGAAGGCGGCGGCAGCCCATACGATCGCTTCTGCGCCGAAGATCTTGGGCACCAGCCGCTGCGGAAAGAGCTCCGGTATCAGTGCGTAGCACAGGGCGGCAATGATACCCTCCCCAAATCCCTGGAGCACCCTCCCGGCCAGAACCTGCGGCATGCTGCTCGCCATCGTCGCGATGGCCGTGCCCGTTGCGAAGACGAGCGCGGCGACGATCAGCGTATTGCGCGCGCCGAACCGGACCTTCAGGCTCGCCGCCAAGGCGCCACCGACGATGGCGAAAACGAGGTAAAGCGTGAAGGCCCAGGACAACAGGGCGGCTCCGCCAAACTCCGCGACGGCCGTCGGCAGTGCCGTCGAGACGAAGAACTCGTTGAAGGCAAAAAGCGCGACGCCCAGGCACAGCGTCACGGTTGCGGCGAGGTGGCGCGGGCGCAGGAGCTCGCTCCAGCTCCCCTCCTCCAGGTCGACCTCCGTCTGCGGCGCCGGATCGGCCACTTGTGATTCCTCTTCGACTAAACTCATGATTCGGCCCCGTGTAATTGGTATGGAGCCGGCACTGATACGACCTCAATCGCGGTTGAGGTAAAGAGGCTTTACTGCAGAATTTCACCTTTACCCCAACCCGCCGGAGGCCGCGGATCGATATGAAGCGCCGCGCGAGGATCGCGAAAAATCTGGCTTTCGGACTTCCGATTCTGTTATAAGATCGGTTCGGTTTGTTAGGACGGTTCCGGTGCTTGCGCTCCGGAGGCCGTTTTCTTTTGCGCTGGCGCCGCCGAAAGGCGGCGCCGCGTGCTTGATGAAGGATGATGAAATGGTCGACAAGGTGCCCATGACACAGGGTGGATTCGTCAATCTGCAGGAGGAGCTGCGCTGGCGCCAGCAGGAAGAACGGCCGCGCATCATCGAAGCGATCGCCGAGGCCCGCGCCCATGGCGACTTGTCGGAGAACGCCGAATATCATGCGGCAAAGGAAGCGCAGAGCCATAACGAGGGAAGAATTTCCGAACTCGAAGACCTGATCGCGCGCGCCGAAGTCATCGATCTTTCGAAAATGTCCGGATCGAAGATCAAGTTCGGCGCAAGGGTGAAGCTCGTCGACGAGGATACGGAAGAAGAAAAGACCTATCAGATCGTCGGCGATCAGGAGGCCGACGTCAAACAGGGACGCATTTCCATCTCCTCTCCGATCGCCCGCGCGCTGATCGGCAAGGAAGTCGGCGATTCGATCGAAGTCAATGCACCCGGCGGATCCAAGGCGTATGAGATTCTCGCCGTTCAATGGGGCTGACCTGCCTTTCGGGGCGCGCGCGCGGTCCCGCGCCGCCCCTCCTCCCTTGAATTGATTGTCGCAGGCGCAAGGAGAGCGCACAGGTGGTCGATATCCGCGACGTCGAAGTGATCGCGCCCAATTTCAAGCAGCGTCTGTCCGGCGTTACCTCGACAATCATCCAGCTGGTGCCTGTGCAGCGTGCCCTTGGACAGAAGATCGCGGTTCTCGGACCAGGCCTTCCCAAGAGCCTTCCGTCGGTTCGCTTTCGCGATCTCATTCATCTCTGGAAGAGGCCCGAAGGCCGGCCCTGCCGCGTTTGGCACGCGCGTCGAAACGTCGAAATGCTCCCGGCCATCCTTCTGCGCGACCTGCTGCGCATGAAGCTCCGGATCGTCTTTACCTCCGCTTCGCAGCGCCGGCATACCGGATGGAGCAAGTTCCTCATCCGCCGGATGGACGCGGTGATCGCCACCAGCGGCAGGACGGCCGCCTATCTCGATGTACCGAACACCGTCATCCTGCATGGGATCGACACCAAGCGCTTTCAGCCACCCTTCGACAAGACGGAGGCGAAGAAGGCGCTCGGCCTCGATCCCGCGAAGAAATTCGTCGGATGCTTCGGGCGCGTACGCCATCAGAAAGGGACCGACCTCTTCGTCGACAGCATGATCGCCCTCCTGCCCTGCCGTCCGGACTGGGGTGCGATCGTTGCGGGGCGGGCCACCGGCCCTCACCTCGCCTTCGAGTCGGAACTGAAGGAGCGCGTCGCCAAGGCCGGCCTCGCCGACCGTATCCTGTTCGTAGGCGAACACACGAATATTCCCGACTGGTACCGCGCTCTCGATCTCTTTGTCGCCCCGCAACGCTGGGAAGGCTTCGGCCTGACGCCGCTCGAAGCAATGGCGACCGGGGTCCCCGTCGTGGCAACCGATGTCGGCGCGTTTTCGGAACTGGTAACCGGCGGCTCCGAGGAGACGGGCCTCATCATTGCGGCCGACGATCTCAAGGCGATGGTCGATGCGGCAGCCGCCTTCATGGACGACCGGCCGCGGCTTGCCGCCGCAAGCGCCAATGGTCTGGCACGGACCTCCAAAAACTTCGCCATCGAGCAGGAAGCCCGCGCGATCGCAGCGGTTTACGAAAGCCTGATGCGTTGATCTTGGCTACGGCTTCGAGGCCAACAGCTGCAGATAGGCGTCAGTGATCGCTTCTCTGGAAAACTGCCCGACAAGCGTCTCGTGTCCGCGCTCGGCCAGGCGCGTTCTTAGGGAATTGTCGGCCACGATCTGCTCGATGGCGCGGGCGAAACCCTCGGCATCGCCGATATCGACCATCAGACCGTTTTCGCCGTCGCGCATGAACCATTGCGGCCCTTCGGAACGGGTCGATACGACCGGCGTACCCTGGGCCCAGGACTCGAGGATGACGTTGCCGAGCGGCTCGTGGCTGGACGACATCACAAAGACATCGACCGCAGCCAGGAAAGGTCTCGTGTCGTCCTGCCAGCCGGCAAAGCGAACGCGGCCGGAAACGCCGAGGTCCGTCGCGAGTTTGTGCAGATTGTCACGCTCCTCTCCATCGCCAAGCAGCCAAAGATAGACCCCCGGCAGTCTGGCGACCGCTTCGATCAGCGTATGAAACCCTTTCCGCTCGACGAAGCGGCCCATGGACATCACGACGGGCGCATCGGCGGGCGTATCGAGCTTTGCGCGGTCAACCGCCACGACACGCCCGGTCCCGGTGAAATTGGAGATGACCCTTATCTCCCGTTTCCAGCCCAGGTCGCTGACGCGCTCGGCAATGCCCGGCGTGTTGCACACGATGCAGTCGGTGTTTCTGAAATAGCTCAGGCGGGTCGGATAATCGCCGAGGCGCGAGATCTTGAATGCGCCTTTGTAGTTCGGCATCAGTTCGCTTGCCCGGGGCGCCCAAGCCATCAGGACATCCGGCTTCTCGCGCCGGGCCATGTGCTTCACCTTCAACGGGAGCAGGATTCGATCGAGCGAGAGGTTGCGAAAATGGCTTTCCCGGATCTTCGCGGCGCCTTCGATGTCTCGCCGCCAGCCGCGCCCGGGGCGGATGATCGCCGTCTGCTCGACGCCGCGTTCCGCAAGCGCATTGACCAGGTGTACGAAGAAGCGCTCGGCGCCGCCGTCCTTGCCGAAATGAAAGTGAGTGACTTTCATCGCTTTGCGACACCTCTGTCGAACAGGTCGAGATAAGCGTCGGTGATCGCTTTTTCGGAGAATCGCGTGCGCAAGGTTTCGCTGCCGCCGGCGCTCAGCCTCTCGCGAAGCGCCGGATCGTCGCGCAGCCGGCGAATGGCCGCCGCAAGACCCACGTCATCGCCGCAATCGACCATGAGAGCGTCGCTCTCATGCGTCATCACCCAGGATGGCCCCTCAGCGCGCGAGGCTATCGTGGGCTTTCCGGCGCCCCAGCCTTCGAAGCAGACATTGCCGAGAGGCTCGTGCGACGAGTTGATGACGAAGGCGTCGCCGGCGGACAGAAAACCATAGGCGTTGGTTTGCCATCCGGTGAAGCGGACGCGATCGCGAAGCCCGAGTTCGTCGGTCAGCTGCTCGAGCTGTTCTCGTTCCGGACCGTCCCCGACAAGCCAAAGATAGGTGTTCTCCACCTCCTTCACGGCGCGGATGAGCCCTGCGAAACCCTTACGCTTGACGAAGCGGCCCATGCCGACCACGACGAAGGCGTCCGCCGGTGTCTGCAGGTCGGCCCGCGCTACGGGCGGTGCAGGCCTTGCGCGGGTGAAGTTCGCAATCACCTCGATGTCGCGCTTCCAGCCAAGTTCACGAACCTTGGCGGCCATATCCGGTGTGATGCAGACGAGCGTCTGGACATTGGTATAGTAGCCGAGATGTTCGGGATAATCCCCCAGCCGGGAGATGCGAAATGCCTTGGCATGAGCCGGCATGAAGCGGCTCGCCCGCAACTGCCAGGCCATTATGACGTCCGGCTCGAACTCGCGAAGGACCCGGTTCATTCGCCATTTCAGGAGGAAGCGAGAAAGCGAAATGCGCCGAAAAACCCCTTCATAGATCGTAGCACCGTTCTCCAGGTCCTTGCGCCAGCTGCGGCCCGGTCGGATCAGTGCCCGCTGTTCGACGCCCCTCTCGTGCAGCGCATTGACGAGATTGACGAAGAACCGCTCCGCACCGCCCTCCGTGCCGAAGTGAATATGCATGACCTTCATGCCGAACCCCTTGATCGATCAGTGCGAAAGCGCATCATCCACATTCGGGCGCGCCTTCAGAGCGTGCCGCTGGTAGATCTTCGCCGCCGTCAGGAAGGCATAGACCGCCCCGGTCATGGCCTCGATGAAGCCCGACAGGCCGCAGCGCCAGAGACCGTTGCGGAAATAGAGCCTGAGAAAATAGATCGGCGGGGTGAAGATGAGCTTGTAAAAGCGCGGCCGTTTTCCGGACTCGACCTGCTGGTCCGCTTTCAGCGTTGAATATTTGTTTTCCTTCAGAATCTGCTCGTCCATGACCAGCGGGCGGAAATGAAGGAGACTGCCGGTCCGGGCATTGCCGACATTTCCCTCGGGCACGATGCCTTCATGGACTTTCTGACTGAGGTCGTAACGTCCCTTGCCGCGCCGGATCAGCCGCAAGTTCCGGCGCTCGCGGACGTTTTCTGGGGTATAGCCATAGCCGATCAGATAGGGGCGACGCGCCACCCGCCAGCCGACGATCTCGTCTGATGCTGCGAGCAGTTCAGGCAGCAGTTCTCGCAGCGCCTTATCCAATCTCTCGTCCGCGTCGATGTTGAAGCACCAGGGCTGGCTGCATTGCTCGAGCGCAAACTGCTTCTGCCCGGCATAGCCGCGCCACGGCTCGTACATGAAACGGATGGGCCAGCCCGCGTCGATATAGGATTGCACCAAAGCGGCGGTGCCGTCCGTCGACCCGGAATCGACGATCACGATTTCCGCGCAGCGCTCGAGACTCTCGATGCACTTGCCGAGATAGGCCTCCTCATTCAAGCAGATGATGAAGGCTGAAAGGGGAAGCTTGGGGATCATATGGCCGTCCCGCGTCGCCGGAAGCGGCAGGGCTCCCTCGCTCTCGTCCTGGAAATTGTTCAATTCATTCGGTCCGCGAGGCGTTTGGTTGCGATGCGCGGCGGCCGGGCCGCCCTGCACATCAGATTTCTACCTGACATGCGTCCTTCACTTGACGGATCGTCAGCATCGTCCGCACCGTGTCGACATTCTCGGTGGCGGTCAGTTCTTCAATAACAAAATCCTGAAAGCTCGCAAGGTTTTCGGCCACGCACTGCAGCAGAAAGTCCGATTCCCCGGACACCATCCAGGCCTCGCGAACAAGCGGCCACGAGGCGGTGCGGGCGGCAAACGCCTTGAGATTGGCGTCGGACTGGTGCTTGAGGCCGACCATGCAGAAGGCGACGAGGTCGTATCCCAACGCGGACGCATTCAGAAGCGCACGATAGCCTCTGATGACGCCGGCCTCCTCGAGCTTGCGCACGCGGCGCAGGCACGGAGGAGCCGAGATCCCCACTCTCTCGGCCAATTCCACATTCGTGATCCGGCCGTCGTCCTGCAGTTCGCGCAGTATCTTCATATCGATGGCATCGAGCTCGACGCGTACGACCATTGCCCAAATCCCCAATCCTGTCGGCCTTGCGGGGAAGGCCTTATTTTATCCGCCGATCAACTGCACGACAGGCCGAAACCGCAGCGCCGATCCGTCCGCACCAAGAGCCGCCCGGCGGCGGCCTTCACGGCGCTTTCTCCGTGCTTGGGTAGCACGTAACCGAATGCCGATACGAGAGCGCTTGCAGTTGCATGCACAAAAACCTTGTACGCACGGGCCCTGGAGCGTCTTATGACGGTACTGCGGGTCAAAACCGATGCAAATATGCCCGATCTGGTGTCAAAACGACGCTGACCACGCAACCACTTGTGTGTATCAGAGCGCGCGCCCTTGAAAGTGCGCGCCGTGAATACCTAAAGTAAGGCAATATTTGCATTATCGGATTGCACCGGAGGACGCTCCCGGCTCTCTCCGGCGGACGAAGGACAAAAGCATGACTGCGCGCCACACGAAAGTGCTGATTATCGGTTCCGGACCTGCCGGTTATACCGCTGCCATCTATACCGCGCGGGCCATGCTTTCGCCGGTCCTCATCGCCGGCATGGAACAGGGCGGCCAGCTGATGATCACCACGGATGTGGAGAATTATCCGGGCTATGCCGATCCGGTCCAGGGACCCTGGATGATGGAGCAGATGCTGAATCAGGCGATCCACGTCGGCACGGAAATCGTCAACGACCTCGTAACCGATGTCGACCTGTCCGTCCGCCCCTTCCGGATCAAGACGGATAGCGGCACGGATTGGACGGCGGACGCTTTGATCATCGCCACCGGCGCCAAAGCGAAATGGCTCGGCATCGAAACCGAGCCGACCTTCATGGGATTTGGCGTTTCCGCCTGTGCTACCTGCGACGGGTTCTTTTACCGCAACAAGGAAGTCATCGTCGTCGGCGGCGGCAACTCCGCCGTGGAGGAAGCGCTTTATCTCTCCAATCTGGCGAAGACCGTCACCGTCGTTCACCGCCGGGATGCTTTTCGTGCTGAAAAGATCCTGCAAGAGCGCCTTTTCGCAAAGCCGAACGTCAAGGTGATCTGGGACCACGAGGTTCTGGAATATCTCGGGACGCCTGCAAAGCCGCCGATGCCGGCCTCGGTCAACGGCGTGAAGCTTCGCAACACCAAGACCGGGGAAACATCCGACATGGCAATCGACGGTGTTTTCGTCGCGATCGGTCATGCGCCTGCGGTCGAACTCTTCAAGGGCAAACTTCGCCAGAAGCCGAACGGGTATCTCTGGACTGCGCCGGATTCCACCGCGACCGACGTCGCGGGCGTCTTCGCCGCCGGCGACGTGACCGACGACATCTATCGCCAGGCGGTTACCGCCGCCGGCATGGGTTGCATGGCTGCGCTCGAAGCGGAGAAATACCTTGCGGGTCATATGCCCGTCGCAATTGCAGCCGAATAGAAGCTGCTGAACAGGGCGCGCGCCGGGATCGGGGGCGCGGCTCTGAGTGGGAACATGCATCGGTCGTCTCCGGAGAAAAGTGGCAAGCTTCTCCGGCTGAGCCTTTATGGGGGATTCTATGTCGCTGGACTGGGACAAACTGCGCATTTTCCATGCGGCGGCCGAGGCTGGCTCGTTCACGCACGCGGCAGACAAACTCCACCTTTCGCAGTCGGCGATCAGCCGGCAGGTCAGTTCGCTCGAGCAGGACGTCGGCATCAAGCTCTTTCATCGGCACGCCCGCGGCTTGATCCTGACCGAACAGGGCGAAATGCTCTATCGCACGGCGCACGACGTGCTGATGAAGCTCGAAAGCGTCAAGGCCCAGCTTAGCGAGACGACGGACAAGCCAAGCGGCAAGTTGCGGATCACGACCACGGTCGGCCTCGGCCAGGGGTGGCTGACCGACAAGATCCAGGAATTCATGTCCTTGTATCCGGAAATCCAGGTACAGCTCATCCTCGACAACGAGGAACTGGACGTGAACATGCGCCATGCGGACTGCGCCATCAGGCTGCGGCAGCCGCAACAGTCGGATCTGATCCAGCGCAAGCTCTTCACGGTGCACATGCATGTCTATGCCGCGCCGTCCTACATCAACAAATATGGCGAGCCGCAGTCGCTTGACGATCTCGACAATCACCGGATCATCACCTTCGGCGAGCCCGCCCCCAACTATCTGCTCGACGTGAACTGGCTGGAGATTGCCGGACGCGATTCCGACAATCCGCGCATATCGCATCTGCAGATCAACAGCCAGACATCGATCAAGCGCGCCTGCCTGCTCGGCATCGGCATCGCCATGCTTCCGGACTATATCGTCGGTCGCGATCCCGGCCTCATTCAACTGCCGATAAGCGCCGATATCCCCTCTTTCGATACCTATTTCTGCTATCCGGACGAACTGAAGAACGCAGCGAAGCTGAAAGTCTTCCGCGATTACATCGTCGCTAAAGCGAGAAACTGGAACTTCTGACGATCCGTTCAATTGCCCGATTTGTGAGCAATTGCCAAAAGCCTGCGTAAGCCTTTGTTATTCCTCGGCTCTTTTCAAGGGAAAGCGAAGCTCTTCGCAAACCGAATCCTTGTGCGCTGCAAAAATGAGCAGCGATGCGCAAACGGCATGGCTGTCATGCATATTAAATGATTGCCGATAGCCCAAAAAAGCAGCATACCACACTCAGCTGATGCATCTTTGGTGGCTTCTCCTCCCAGTGCCACCGCAGCAGCTGTTCCCCTCTGGAGGTTTTAATTACCTTCACAACTACAAGGGCCCAAGTTTTTCTTGTGGCCCTCTTTTTTTTGCCTGGCGGAGCCCCACAGCCCTCAGTTGCGAAAATCTTGGGAACGGCTATTGAAAGCGGCTACGGCCCTACCCATATCTTTTTCAGCTGGTGCATCTAGCGGCTTTCTCCTCCCCAGCCGCTGCAGCAGCTGTTCCCCTCTGGAGGTTTGAAACCTTCACAACTGAAAGGGCCCAAGTTTCTTGTGGCCCTCTTTTTTTGTCGGCATTTTGCCCGGCGTTTATGGCCCGCTTCCTTTGTAGCCCACAGCATTCACGACGTTGTGACTTCCAGTATCGAATTTTAGCGATATATATATCGAGAAAACTGAATACGCCGAAATACGATGGATAGAGACGAAATTCTGAAAGCACTGGCGCATCCGACGCGCATGGAGATCCTGACCTGGCTGAAGGAGCCGCAGGCGCATTTCTCCGGCCAGGAGCATCCGCTCGACATGGGCGTCTGCGCAGGGCAGTTCGAAAGATGCGGCCTGTCGCAGTCGACGGTTTCATCTCATCTCGCCGTGCTGCAGCGCGCCGGTCTGGTGACGACCCGCCGCGTCGGCCAATGGGTCTTCTACCGGCGCAATGAGGAGACCATCACAGCGTTTCTGAAGACCATCGGCGATCTCTGATAACCCCCACTTCCTCCCAAGTCTCAAACGCAATGGAAAGGACAATCCATGGCCTCTCTCTTCGACCCGATCACGATCGGCGATATCAGCCTCAGCAACCGCGTGGTGATGGCACCTCTGACCCGGAACCGTTCACCCCAGGCAGTGCCCAATGATCTTAACGTCGCCTATTACGAGCAGCGCGCATCCGCCGGCCTGCTGATCACCGAAGGGACGGCAATAAGCCACCAGGGCCAGGGCTATGCCGACGTGCCCGGGCTTTACAAACCGGAGGCCCTCGCCGGCTGGCGCAAGGTCACGGATTCGGTCCACAAAGCCGGTGGCAAGATCGTCGTGCAGATGTGGCATGTCGGGCGGATATCCCACGACTCGCTCCAGCCGCAGGGCGGCAAACCGGTCGCCCCTTCGGCTATCCGCGCCAAATCGAAGACCTACCTCGTCAATCCCGATGGGACGGGCAGCTTTGCCGAAACCTCCGAGCCGAGGGCGCTCGAACCGGCGGAGATCGCCGGCATCGTCGAGGATTACCGCAAGGCCTCTCGGGCCGCGATCGAAGCCGGATTCGACGGCGTCGAGATCCATGCTGCCAACGGCTATCTGATCGACCAGTTCCTGCGCTCCGGCTCCAATGAACGCACGGACGCCTATGGCGGCTCGATCGAGAACCGCGCCCGCTTTCTCTTCGAGGTGGTCGATGCCGTTACCAAGGAGATCGGCGCTGGCCGGGTCGGGATCCGCATCTCTCCCGTGACCCCCGCCAACGACGCCTTCGATCCGGACCCGCAGCCGCTCTTCACCTATGTCGTCGAAGGCCTCGCCCGATATCCGCTCGCCTATGTGCACGTCATCGAAGGCGCCACCGGCGGAGCGCGTGACCACCAGCAGGGCGATCGCCCCTTCGACTACACAAGCCTCCGTGCCGCCTACGCAGCGGCCGGCGGCAGGGCGGCCTGGATGACGAACAACGGATACGATCGCGGTCTGGCGCTGAAGACGGTCGAAAGCGGCGAAGCCGATTTGGTTGCTTTCGGCAAACCCTTCATCGCCAATCCGGATCTCGTTCGTCGTTTGAGAGACAACGTGGCCCTGAATGCACCGGACCAGGCGACCTTCTATGGCGGTGGCGCCAAGGGTTATACGGATTATCCGTCGCTCGAAAACGTCGCCTGAAATCGATAAGGAGGAAGGAGCCCCGCCCAATGCGCGGGGCTCCTTGCGCAGCGAATCGATTATGCTGCCCCGATGTTCACGTCTTTCATCGATGAATGGTCTCTCGAGCCCGCGGGCGACCCGATCCTCACGAGGACGAGCCGGCTGCTGCCCGTTCGCTGGCGCGGCCTGCCGGCGATGCTCAAGGTGGCAGACGAGCCGGAAGAAAGGTCTGGCGGGCAGTTGATGCGATGGTGGGACGGTCACGGCGCCGCCCAGGTTTACGCCGCAACCGATAGCGCCATCCTCCTCGAACGGTCGGAGAGCCGCCGTTCGCTTTTTCATATGGCGATGACCGGCAGCGACGACGACGCCACCCGGATCGCCTGCCGCGCCGTTGCCATGCTGCATGCACCACGCCCCTCCCCGCCGGCGGGTCTCGCACCGCTCGAGCGCTGGTTCCAGGCGCTGGCCCCTGCAGCCCGCCTCCATGGCGGTATTCTCAGGACCTGCGCAGACGCTGCCCAACATCTCCTATCCACGCCCGATGTCCCGGTCGTCCTGCATGGAGACATTCACCACGGCAACATTCTCGACTTCGATGCCCGGGGCTGGCTGGCCATAGATCCCAAGGGCCTCTGTGGCGACCGCGGTTTCGATTACGCCAATCTCTTCTGCAATCTGGAGCTTCCCGTCGTAAGCGCTCCGGGGCGCCTAACCAGACAGCTTGCAATCGTCGCCCATGAGGCGCGGCTGGAGCCGAAGAGGCTCCTGCAGTGGATCATCGCCTATGCCGGCCTGTCGGCGGCCTGGTTCCTTGGCGACGGAGAAAGTCCGGAAAGCACTTTAGCAGTGGCCGCGATTGCCGACGCGGAGCTGAGGGGTTAGAGCGGGATGAGGAAAAGTGTGTGCGGTTTTCCGCCCGCATCCCGCTCTCACTTTTTGGAATCGATCACGTTCATGTCTTTAGGTCGACCCGACCTAAAGACATCGTGATCTGGTGGACAAAAAGAGATTCGGCTGTTGAGCTGAAAAGTCCGCTGGACCCGGAGGAAGAGTATGGAGATCAGAGACGCCGCCGAAACCGATCTTCCGGCGATATGCGCGATCTACAATGACGCTGTGGCGAACACGACGGCGATCTGGAACGAGACCCTTGTCGACGTCGCCAATCGGAAGACCTGGTTGAAAGCACGCAATGCTGCCGGCTTCCCGGTGCTTGCCGCCCTTTCCCTTGACGGCGAGGTCGTCGGCTACGCCTCCTTTGGCGAGTGGCGCGCCTTCGACGGATACCGGCACACGGTCGAGCACTCGGTCTATGTGCGGGCGGACCAGCGCGGCGGCGGCATAGGCCGGGCGCTGATGCTCGAGCTCATCGATCGGGCCGAAGCACTTGGCAAGCACGTGATGATCGCGGGGATCGAGTCGGGAAACCTGCCGTCGATCCGTCTCCATGAGCAACTCGGTTTTCGCGAGACCGGCCATATGAAGGAGGTCGGCACGAAATTCGGCCGCTGGCTCGACCTCACCTTCATGCAACTGATCCTGCGCACCGGTTCTCCCGACTGAAAGCTTTGCAGCCCGATTTCTCGTCCGCGACGAAGATGCTATCTATATGCACTCGTTGGTCGCCGAGGGCCGCATGGTCGAGTACGAAAAGGCAGGCACAAGCCGCATCCGGAGCACCCTGAAAGGACATCTGGCACGCGTCGCCGCGGCCGTATTGTCCGTGGTCATGTGTTTTGTCTCCGGCCACTCCGGGGCCGCGGAGGCGCGCACCGACGCGCCGGCTCCGCCGCGGAAATGCCTCTACTCGGGGGTGTCGACTGAAAACCCCTTCCTCCGTCTCTGCATCACCCCCGACAATTTCGCCCGGGACGTCTGCGGCATCATCGAACATTATGCCAAGGCGAACGACCTGCCCGCCGCTTTCTTCGCCCGTCTGATCTGGCGCGAAAGCCTTTTCCAGCCGGACGCCATCAGCCCGAAGGGCGCAGAAGGAATTGCCCAGTTCATGCCCGCGACGGCAAAGCTGCGCGGCCTGTCGGACAGCTTCGACGCGGTGGCGGCGCTGGGCAAATCCGCCGAGTATCTGAGCGAGCTCAAGTCCCGTTACGGCAATCTCGGTTTTGCGGCGGCGGCCTACAATGCCGGCGAAGCAGGCCTGGAGCGCTTCCTGGAAAAAGACCGCTTACCCTATGAAACGCGGGATTACGTGCTGGCGATCACCGCCTATTCCGTCGAAGACTGGCGCGACAATCCACCGAAGTCGCTCAACATCGAACTCGACAAGGACAAAAGCTTCCTCGATGGCTGCGTCGCGCTCGCCAATACGCGGCGCTTGCGCGAGCTGGTTATCGCCGATGAAGCCGTCTGGGCGCCCTGGGGCGTTCAGCTCTCGGCCCACTATCAGAAATCCATGGCGCAGCGGCTGTTCCTGAATGCCGTGAAAAGATTGCCCGCTCCGATCAACAGCGAAAAGGCGGTTCTGGTGCGGGAGCGTAATGCCAGCTTCGGATCCAGGCGCCGCTACGCTGCCCGCATCGGCCGGCAGACGCGCGCCGAAGCCGATCAGCTTTGCGCCGCCATACGAAAAAGCGGCGGCGCCTGCGTCGTTTTCAAGAACTGACGGCGCCTTTCGCCGATACAGCGATGGAACGAGGATGTGCTTGACCTCCTCATCCCTGTGCTCGTCACAGGGATCCAGCCAGGCCAAGTCCTTGGGCTGAAAGAACATTCCCCGCGCCGCAGACGCGGCGCTGCCCTCATCTCTGTGACAAGCACAGAGATGAGGGCGAGGAGAGATTGCAGTCCCGGATACGTTTCCTAGTAGGCCGCGCAGTCGGCACTCGAAGAACTCAAGCCCAACCCCGAGCGCACCTTCTGGGTGACCTTTGCACATATGATAAGGCCCGACGCTGGATAGCCCCGGGCCTTGAAATCTTTCCTGCGCTTAGATCACTCGTCCGGTGTCGACGTGGTGTCCGGCGGCGACTCCGGTTCGGCCATGACGCCTTCGGCACCTACGGCTTCGATCTCCTCGTCGCCATCCGGCTCAGTGATCCGCTCGACCGAAACGACCTTCTCGTCCTTGGCGGTGGAGAAAATGGTCACGCCCTTGGTGGCGCGGCTCGCCAGGCGAATGCCTTCCACCGGGACCCGGATGAGCTGACCTCCATCGGAAACGAGCATGATCTGGTCGTTGTGCTCGATCGGGAAGGCGGCGACGAGTTCGCCGATTTCCGCCGTCTTCGAGGTATCGGTGGCGCGAATGCCCTTGCCGCCGCGGCCTGAAGTACGGAAGTCATAGGACGAGGAACGCTTGCCGAAGCCTTTCATCGAGACCGTCAGGATGAATTGCTCGCGCGCCTTCAGTTCCTCGTAGCGCTCGTTGGTGAGTTCGCCGCCATTGGTGACCTCCTCGCCGACAAGCACGATTTCCTCTTCTTCACCGGTCAAGGCGCGACGCTCCGCGGCCGATCGCTTCAGATAGGCGGCACGCTCCCACGGCTCGGCTTCGACGTGAGCGACGATGGCCATGGAGATGATCCGGTCGCCGTCACCGAGCGAAATGCCGCGAACGCCGATCGAGTTGCGGCCCGCGAAGACGCGGACATCGGCGACGGGGAAGCGGATGCACTGGCCGAGCGCCGTCGTGAGCACCACGTCGTCGAACTCGGTGCAGGTGTCGACCGAGAGGATCTCGTCGCCCTCCTCCTCGAGCTTCATCGCGATCTTGCCGTTGCGGTTGACCTGGACGAAGTCGGAGAGCTTGTTGCGACGGACCGTGCCGCGGGTCGTCGAGAACATGACGTCGAGGTTTTCCCAGGTCGTCTCGTCCTCGGGCAGCGGCATGATCGTGGTGATGCGCTCGCCGGGTTCCAGCGGCAGCATGTTGATCAGCGCCTTGCCGCGCGACTGCGGCGTGCCGATCGGAAGCCGCCAGACCTTCTCCTTGTAGACGATGCCGCGGGAGGAGAAGAACAGAACCGGCGTGTGCGTATTGGCGACGAACAGCCTGGTAACGAAATCCTCGTCGCGGGTGGCCATGCCCGAGCGGCCCTTGCCGCCGCGGCGCTGCGCCCGATAGGTCGTCAGCGGCACACGCTTGATGTAGCCCAGATGGGACACGGTCACCACCATGTCCTCCTGCGCGATCAGGTCCTCGTCGTCCATGTCCGGACCGCCTTCGGCGATCTCGGTGCGGCGCGGCGTGCCGAACTCGTCCCGGACCGCGGTAAGCTCGTTCTTGACGATCTGCATGATGCGGAGCCGGGACGACAGGATGTCGAGGTAATCCTTGATCTCCTCGCCGATCTTGTTGAGTTCGTCGCCGATCTCGTCGCGGCCGAGCGCGGTCAGGCGCTGCAGGCGCAGGTCGAGGATCGCGCGGGCCTGTTCTTCGGACAGGTTATAGGTAGCGTCGTCGTTGATCCGGTGGCGCGGGTCGTCGATCAGCCGGATGAGCGCATCGACGTCGTGCGCCGGCCAGCGGCGCTCCATCAGCTGTTCGCGCGCGGTCTGCGGATCCGGCGCCTGGCGGATGAGCTTGATCACCTCGTCGATATTCGCGACGGCAATCGCGAGACCGACCAGCACATGCGCCCGCTCGCGCGCCTTGCGCAGCAGGTATTTCGTGCGCCGGCTGACGACGTCCTCGCGGAAGGAGACGAAGGCGCGCAGCATGTCGAGCAGCGTCATCTGCTCCGGCTTGCCGCCGTTCAGCGCCACCATGTTGCAGCCGAAGGAGGTCTGCAGGGGCGTGTAGCGGTAAAGCTGGTTGAGGATCACTTCGGCGTTGGCGTCGCGCTTCAGTTCGATGACGACGCGATAGCCCTGGCGGTCGGATTCGTCGCGAAGATCGGAGATGCCCTCGATCCGCTTCTCGCGGACGAGCTCGGCCATCTTCTCGATCATCGTCGCCTTGTTCACCTGATAGGGGATCTCGGTAATGATGATCTGCTCGCGATCGCCGCGCATAGGCTCGATATGGGCACGCCCGCGCATGATGACGGAGCCGCGGCCGGTCTCGTAGGCCTGACGGATGCCCGAACGGCCGAGGATCAGCGCCCCGGTCGGAAAATCCGGTCCCGGAATGATCTGCATCAGCTCCGGCAGCTCGATCGCGGGATTGTCGATCAGGGCGATACAGCCGTCGATCACCTCTACGAGGTTATGCGGCGGGATATTGGTCGCCATGCCGACGGCGATGCCACCGGCGCCGTTGACGAGCAGGTTCGGGAACTTTGCCGGGACGACGACGGGCTCGTGCAAGGTGCCGTCATAGTTGTCGCGGAAATCGACCGTGTCCTTGTCGAGATCGTCCAGCAGCGAATGCGCCGCCTTCTGCAGCCGGCACTCGGTATAACGTTCCGCCGCCGGCGGATCGCCGTCGACGGAGCCGAAGTTGCCCTGACCGTCGATCAGCGGCAGCCGCAGAGACCAGTCCTGCGCCATGCGTGCGAGCGCATCGTAAATCGCCGTGTTGCCGTGCGGATGGTATTTACCCATCACGTCACCGGTGACGCGGGCGCATTTTACGTATTTCTTGTTCCAGTCGATGCCGAGCTCGCTCATCCCGTAGAGGATGCGGCGGTGAACGGGTTTGAGACCGTCGCGCACATCGGGAAGCGCACGCGACACGATCACGCTCATGGCGTAATCGAGATACGACCGCTGCATTTCCTCGATGATGGAAATCGGCTCGATGCCTGGCGGATTTTTTCCGCCGCCGGGGGTGCTTTGCTCAGTCAATGGTGATCACGATCTTTGTTCAGAATCAGTCGGTTTTTTATAGCCGAATGCGGCTCGGAGCGCCAATTTTCGGCCGGTGTTTTGAACAGTCTTTTGCCGCAGGAACAGGCTTTTCTAGGGCAAGGAAAGGAGCTCGCAAGGAAAGCTGCGCGCCTCGGGGATGGCGCTGGTTTAAGCCATTGCGTTGCGCTTGGCTACCCGCTCTTTCCAAGCTCGCACCGCTTGCCTAACAATGCGGGCCACACCACCGGGAATAGCCGGGGTAAAATCCGGAAGGGGACACGGATGTTCGACGTCGATCTCTTGATCAATGCGCTGACGACGCTGCTCGTCACGCTTGATCCGCCCGGCCTTGCGCCGATCTTCCTGAGCCTGACCGTCGGCTTGAGCCGGCAGCAGCGCTTCCAGGTCGCGACCCGCGGCTCGCTCATCGCTTTTTTCATCCTCGCCGCCTTTGCGCTATTCGGCGACGGCATCCTCGGTCTGCTCGGCATCTCGATCGGCGCCTTCCGGATCGCCGGCGGCATGCTGCTCTTCTGGATCGCTTTCGAGATGATTTTCGAGAAACGCCAGGAGCGAAAGGAGAAGGCCGGGGAAACGGCGATCACGAAGGACCACCTCCACAATATCGCGGTCTTCCCTCTCGCACTGCCCCTGATTGCCGGGCCGGGAGCGATCTCGGCAACCATCCTTCTCGGCAGCTCATTTCCCTCGGCACTGGAGCGGGTGCAGCTCATCGTCGTCATCGCCGCATCGATGGCGATACTGTTCCTGGCGCTGGTGATCGCCGAGCGTATCGACCGGTTCCTGGGCGTCACCGGCCGGGCGATCCTCACCCGCCTCCTCGGCGTCATCCTTGCGGCACTCGCCGTTCAATTCGTCGTGGACGGCGTGCGTTCGGCGTTTCAGGTCTGAACGCACAACGAGAACGGCCCGCAACGAAGCGGGCCGGATGGTCTCGGACTGGCTGGCGCAGTCGATCAGAACGGAATGTCGTCGTCGAGATCGCGCGAGAAGTTGCCGCCCTGGTTCGGCTGGTTCGATTGACCGCCCGACCGGGCGCCGCCCGAGGAGGGCCGCGACTGATCGTATTCCTCGTAGCCGCCACCGCCGTAGTCGCTGCCGCCGCGACCTGCGCCGCCGCCCTCGCCTCCGCGACCGTCAAGCATCGTCAGGGTCGAGTTGAAGCCCTGAAGGACGACCTCGGTCGAATAGCGGTCATTGCCGGTCTGATCCTGCCACTTGCGCGTCTGCAGCTGGCCTTCGATGTAGAGCTTGGCGCCTTTCTTCACATATTGTTCGACGACCTTGCAGAGGCCTTCGTTGAAGACGACGACCGTGTGCCACTCCGTCTTCTCGCGGCGCTCGCCCGAATTACGGTCGCGCCAGGTCTCGGATGTGGCAATTCTGAGGTTGGCGATCGGCCGGCCGTCCTGCGTGCGCCGGATTTCCGGGTCGGCCCCGACGTTTCCGATCAAGATCACCTTGTTGACGCTACCAGCCATATCGCTTTTCCCGTTCTTGCCGCCGGACCGCTCGGCCGGCTCTCCAATGTCTCATGAGCAAACACCTTAACGGGCCGCCGCCGCCGATACGCCCCGTATCGCGCATAATCCACAGCTGATTTGGCGTGGATATGGCAGAGTTTGTTCTTTTTTTGTTCTAGTATTCCTCTATGATCCTGTCAACCGAATCGCAATTGAGCCGCCTCTTTTGCCGATTGCGCCTCGACATGGGCGCGGCCGTCATTACATAGGGGGCTTTCAACCGACATACAAAGCTGGCCTTCCGATGAGCGAACTCAAGACCATCTCCATTCGCGGCGCTCGCGAGCACAATCTCAAGGGCATCGACCTTGATCTGCCGCGCAACAAGCTGATCGTGATGACCGGCCTTTCGGGCTCCGGCAAATCGTCGCTCGCCTTCGACACGATCTACGCCGAGGGCCAGCGGCGCTATGTCGAGAGCCTCTCGGCCTATGCGCGCCAGTTCCTGGAAATGATGCAGAAGCCCGACGTCGATCAGATCGACGGGCTCTCGCCGGCGATCTCGATCGAGCAGAAGACCACGTCGCGCAACCCGCGTTCGACTGTCGGAACCGTTACCGAGATCTACGACTATCTGCGCCTGCTCTTCGCGCGCGTCGGCGTGCCCTATTCTCCCGCCACAGGCCTGCCGATCGAAAGCCAGACGGTCAGCCAGATGGTCGACCGGGTGCTGGAGTTCGGCGAGGGGACGCGCCTCTACATGCTGGCCCCGCTCGTGCGCGGGCGCAAGGGCGAGTACAGGAAAGAGCTCGCCGAGTTGATGAAGAAGGGCTTCCAGCGCGTAAAGGTAGACGGGCAATTTTACGAGATTGCCGACGTGCCGGCGCTCGACAAGAAGTACAAGCACGACATCGACGTGGTCGTCGACCGTGTCGTGGTGCGGCCCGATATCGGAACCCGTCTCGCCGACAGTATCGAAACCTGTCTTACGCTCGCCGACGGCTTGGCGATCGCCGAATTCGCCGACCGCCCCCTGCCTCCGGAAGAGACCTCCGCCGGCGGCTCGGCCAACAAGTCGCTGAACGAAACGCATGAGCGGGTGCTGTTTTCCGAGAAGTTCGCCTGTCCCGTCTCGGGTTTCACCATTCCCGAGATCGAACCGCGGCTTTTCTCCTTCAACAATCCCTTCGGAGCCTGCACGACCTGCGACGGGCTGGGCAGCCAGCAGAAGATCGACGAGGCGCTGATCGTTCCGGAGCCGAACCGCACCCTCAGGGACGGCGCCATTGCACCCTGGGCGAAATCCACGTCGCCCTACTACAACCAGACGCTCGAGGCCCTCGGCACGGTTTTCGGCTTCAAGCTCGGCAGCCGCTGGAGCGAGCTTTCCGAGGAAGCACAGGAAGCTATTCTCCACGGAACGAAGGACAAGATCACCTTCCACTATCAGGACGGCGCCCGATCCTACAACACGACGAAGACGTTCGAGGGCATCGTGCCGAATCTCGAACGCCGCTGGAAGGAGACCGACAGCGCCTGGGCGCGCGAGGAGATCGAGCGCTATATGTCGGCGGCCCCCTGCCCCGCCTGTGCCGGTTACCGGCTGAAACCGGAAGCGCTTGCCGTCAAGATCCACGCGCTGCATATCGGCGAGGTCTCCGAAATGTCGATCCGCGCCGCACGCGACTGGTTCGAGGTCTTGCCCGAGCATCTCAGCACGAAGCAGAACGAGATCGCCGTGCGCATCCTCAAGGAGATCCGCGAGCGCCTGCGATTCCTGAACGACGTCGGCCTCGAGTATTTGAGCCTTTCGCGCAATTCCGGCACGCTTTCGGGCGGCGAAAGCCAGCGCATCCGGCTCGCGTCGCAGATCGGCTCAGGGCTGACGGGTGTTCTCTACGTTCTCGACGAGCCCTCGATCGGCCTGCACCAGCGCGACAATGCCCGCCTCCTGGATACGCTGCGGCATCTGCGCGACATCGGCAACACGGTCATCGTCGTGGAGCATGACGAAGATGCGATCCTGACGGCCGATTATGTCGTCGACATCGGCCCGGCGGCCGGCATTCACGGTGGCGAGGTCATTGCGGAAGGGACCCCTTCCGATATCATGTCCAATCCGAAGTCGTTGACGGGGAAATATCTCTCCGGCGAGCTTTCCGTTGCCGTGCCCGGCGAACGGCGCAAACCGAAGAAGAAAAAGGAAGTCACCGTCGTCGGCGCGCGTGCCAACAATCTGAAGAACGTGACCGCGTCGATCCCGCTCGGTGTCTTCACCGCCGTCACCGGCGTATCGGGCGGGGGCAAGTCCACCTTCCTGATCGAGACGCTCTACAAGGCTGCCGCCCGCCGCGTCATGGGCGCGCGCGAAAATCCGGCCGAACACGACCGCATCGACGGCTTCGAGCATATCGACAAGGTGATCGACATCGACCAGTCGCCGATCGGGCGCACGCCGCGCTCCAACCCGGCGACCTATACCGGAGCCTTCACGCCCATTCGCGACTGGTTTGCCGGGTTGCCGGAAGCAAAGGCGCGCGGCTACCAGCCGGGCCGCTTCTCCTTCAACGTCAAGGGCGGCCGCTGCGAGGCCTGCCAGGGCGACGGCGTCATCAAGATCGAGATGCACTTCCTGCCGGATGTCTACGTCACCTGCGACGTCTGTCACGGCAAGCGCTACAATCGCGAGACGCTGGACGTTCACTTCAAGGGCAAGTCGATCGCCGATGTGCTCGACATGACGGTGGAGGAAGGCGTCGAGTTCTTCGCGGCCGTTCCGGCGGTGCGCGACAAGCTGGTGACACTGAACCAGGTGGGCCTCGGCTATATCAAGATCGGCCAGCAGGCGAACACACTTTCAGGCGGCGAGGCCCAGCGCGTCAAGCTCGCCAAGGAGCTGTCGAAACGCTCAACCGGGCGCACGCTCTATATTCTGGACGAGCCGACAACCGGCTTGCATTTCCACGACGTAGCCAAGCTTCTTGAAGTTCTGCATGAGCTCGTCAATCAGGGTAATTCCGTGGTGGTCATCGAGCACAATCTCGAAGTCATCAAGACGGCCGACTGGATCATCGACTTCGGCCCGGAAGGCGGCGACGGCGGTGGCGAGGTCATTGCGCAAGGGACGCCGGAAGAGGTCGTGAAGGAGCCGCGCTCCTATACCGGCCAGTTCCTGAAGGAGCTTCTGGAGCGCCGGCCGGTGAAGAAGGTGGTTGCGGCGGAGTGATGCGTGGCCTCCTGAAAGCGGGTGGCGTCTCTGATTCGCCCCGGCTACAGCGGTTTTGCGTGTCTGAGTGAGCATCGAGGAGGAAGAGGATGGCAGATTCGGGACAGATCCGTGTCGGCATCGGCGGATGGAACTTCGAACCCTGGGAAGGCACCTTCTATCCGGACGATCTTCCGAAAAAGCGGCAGCTCGAATTCGCCGGCAAGGAATTGCGGACGATCGAGGTCAACGGCACCTATTACAGCTCACAGAAGCCGGCGACTTTTGCCAAGTGGGCGGCGGAGGTTCCCGACGGCTTCATTTTTTCGCTGAAGGCCAGCCGCTTCGTGACAAATCGCAGGGTCCTGTCCGAAGCCGGTGAATCCATGGAGCGGTTCCTGACGCAGGGGCTGACGGAACTCGGCGACCGCCTCGGTCCCATCCTCTGGCAGTTCGCGCCGACCAAGAAATTCGATGCGGAGGATTTCGAGGGATTCCTGAAGCTCCTGCCGGAAAAGCAGGACGGCCTGAAGCTCCGCCACGTGGTCGAAGTCCGCAACCCCAGCTTCCAGGTTCCGGACTTCGTCAAGCTCATTGAAAAATACAAGGTTGCCGTCGTTCTCGCCGAGCATGCGGACTACCCGATGATCGCCGATGTCACGGGTGATTTCGTCTATGCACGGCTGCAGAAGGGCAGCGACGAGGTGAAGACCTGCTATCCGCCGAAAGATCTCGATCGCTGGGCCGAGCGGCTGAAGACCTTTGCCGCCGGCGGTGAGCCGGACGACCTGGAGAAAGCTGCGCCGGAACGCCAGCCCGAGATGGCACCCCGCGACGTCTTTGCCTTCTTCATCACCTCAGGCAAGGTCAACGCTCCCAACGGCGCTAGGGAACTGCAGAAACGCGTGGGCTAAGGCCTGTTGAGATTCGGGATTCCCGCCGCGGCTTGTTTGATTACCTCATCCCTGTGCTCGTCACAGGGATCCAGCCAGACCAAGTCCTTGGGCTGAAAGAACGCTTTCCGCGCCGCAGACGCGGCGCTGCTGGATCTCTGTGACAAGCACAGAGATGAGGCAGGAGAGATTGCAGTCCTCCGATACGTTTCCTGAACCTAGGCGCCCCGCAACTAAAATCGTTAACGTGATCGATTCTAATGAGTTAAGACGCGGGGTGCGGGCGCCAGGGGAGTCCCAACGTCGCCCCTCCGAATCACCAAAACGGGCCGCATCACACACCCACCTGATTCGCAATCGCGAGTAGCGCTAGGCCGCGTCTTGTACCCGCTTTTTCATCCATAAAAATTTGAATTTGGGCCTGCCGCTAGCTCATCTTCGCAGGCAAGCGGTGGAAGTCCCTGTTTTTCAACGGATTGATCGATGTCCCCGTTTTCCACAGTCGACCCACACAAGATATAGCGCTCAAACTTCCGTCACAAACCACCCCTTGACGCCCCGAGGCGATTCACGGTTAATGGATTTCACGTTGCGACGGCGGCGGACCGGGAAGTTCAGAGGCCGGTTCACACCCCCAAATCGTCGGTTCCGACATGCGGCCCGGGCGGATGACCCCGAGCGGCTGCAGTGGCGGAATTTTGCGCGAAATTTGGGTCGCTCAAGCGGCATTTCGAGCTGGCGTAAAGAGCCTGTTAATACTATATTTAGTGTTTGCAGCCAGCATCATCACAAGATACAGGATTACCCAGGAGCTGGGTTTCCTCACATCGACAGAAATTTTCAGGCTGGCTGCGAGATCCATCGCGGCCGGGCGAGGTTAACTGCGCTTTAGCGCATGGCAACAAAGGACGGGACAATGAAGATCGAGCGCCGTTTCACGAAGGCAGGGCAATCCGCCTATGCCGAGATTGAGTTCCGCAAGGCGACGAGTGAGATCAAGAACCCGGACGGGTCGGTGGTCTTCCGCCTTGCGGATATCGACGTGCCGGCGCAGTTCTCGCAGGTCGCCGCCGATATTCTCGCCCAGAAATATTTCCGCAAGGCCGGTGTGCCGGCAAAGCTGAAGCGTGTCGAGGAAAACGACGTGCCGTCCTTCCTCTGGCGCTCGGTTCCGGACAACGACGCGCTGAAGGCGCTGCCGAAGGAAGAGCAGTACGGCTCCGAAACCGATGCCCGCCAGGTTTTCGATCGCCTGGCCGGCACCTGGGCCTATTGGGGCTGGAAGGGCGGCTATTTCGACACGGAAGAGGACGCCAGCGCCTTCCGCGACGAGCTCGCCTACATGCTCGCCACCCAGCGCGTTGCTCCGAACTCGCCGCAATGGTTCAACACCGGCCTCCACTGGGCCTATGGCATCGACGGCCCCGGCCAGGGCCATTTCTACGTCGATCCCTTCACCGGCAAGCTGACGAAGTCGAAGTCCGCTTACGAACACCCGCAGCCGCACGCCTGCTTCATTCAGTCGGTCGCGGACGACCTCGTCAACGAGGGCGGCATCATGGATCTCTGGGTGCGTGAGGCGCGCCTCTTCAAATACGGCTCCGGCACCGGCTCCAACTTCTCGCATCTGCGCGCCGAAGGCGAAAGGCTCTCGGGCGGCGGCAAGTCCTCCGGGCTCATGAGCTTCCTGAAGATCGGCGACCGCGCCGCGGGCGCCATCAAGTCGGGCGGCACGACGCGCCGCGCCGCCAAGATGGTCGTCGTCGACATCGACCATCCCGACATCGAGGAATACATCAACTGGAAGGTCAAGGAAGAGCAGAAGGTCGCCGCCCTCGTCACCGGCTCCAAGATCGTCGCCAAGCACCTGAAGGCGATCATGAAGGCCTGCATCAATTGCGACGGCAGCGACGATGCCTGCTTCGATCCCAAGCAGAACCCGGCGCTGAAGCGCGAGATCCGTGCCGCCAAGCAGGCGCTGGTTCCGGAAAACTATGTCAAGCGCGTCATCCAGTTCGCGCGGCAGGGCTATAAGGACATCCAGTTCAAGACCTATGACACGGATTGGGATTCGGAGGCCTATCTCACGGTTTCCGGCCAGAACTCCAACAACTCGGTCTCGATCAAGGACGACTTCCTGCGCGCCGTGGAGGCGGATGGCGATTGGCACCTGACCGCCCGCAAGGACGGCCGCGTCATGAAGACCCTGAAGGCGCGCGACCTCTGGGAGTCGATCTCCCACGCGGCCTGGGCCTCGGCCGATCCGGGCCTGCACTTCAACACGACGATGAACGACTGGCACACCTGCCCGGCTGCAGGCCCGATCCGCGCCTCCAACCCGTGCTCGGAATACATGTTCCTGGACGACACGGCCTGCAATCTCGCCTCGCTCAACCTGATGCAGTTCAAGGATGCCGCGACCAAGCGGATCAATATCGGCGACTACGAGCATGCCGTCCGTCTCTGGACCGTCGTTCTCGAAGTCTCTGTGATGATGGCGCAGTTCCCGTCCCGCGAGATCGCCGAGCTCTCCTACGAATACCGCACGCTCGGCCTCGGCTATGCGAATATCGGCGGCCTGCTGATGTCGTCAGGCATTCCCTACGACTCGCCCGAGGGCCGCGCCATCGCCGGCGCGCTGACCGCGATCATGACCGGCGTCGCCTATGCCACCTCGGCCGAGATCTCCGCAAAGCTCGGCCCCTTCCCCGGCTTTGCGCCGAACCGCGACAACATGCTGCGCGTCATGCGCAATCACCGCCGCGCGGCTCACGGCGAGACCGCCGGTTATGAGGGCCTGTCCGTCAACCCGGTCGCGCTCGTCCACGGCGACTGCCCGGACCAGGATCTGATCGCCCATGCCAAGGGCGCCTGGGACAAGGCGGTCGAGCTCGGCGAGAAGCACGGCTACCGCAACGCCCAGGCCACCGTGATCGCGCCGACCGGTACGATCGGGCTCGTCATGGATTGCGACACGACCGGCATCGAGCCCGATTTCGCCCTGGTGAAATTCAAGAAGCTCGCCGGCGGCGGCTATTTCAAGATCATCAACCGCGCGGTTCCCGAGGCGTTGCGCACGCTCGGCTACTCGGAAAGCCAGATCGCCGAGATGGAGGCTTATGCCGTCGGCCACGGTAACCTCAACCAGGCCCCGGCCATCAATCCCACGACGCTCAAGGCCAAGGGCTTCACCGACGAGAAGATCGAAGCCGTCAATGCGGCGCTTAAGGCTGCCTTCGACATCAAGTTCGTCTTCAACCAGTGGACGCTCGGCGCCGACTTCCTGAAGGAGACGCTGAAGGTCAGCGATGAGCAGCTCGCCTCGATGGACTTCAACCTGCTCGAGCATCTGGGCTTCTCCAGGAAGGACATCGAAGCCGCCAACATCCATGTCTGCGGCGCGATGACGCTCGAAGGGGCACCGTTCCTGAAAGCAGAGCACCTGCCGGTCTTCGATTGCGCCAATCCCTGCGGCAAGATCGGCAAGCGCTACCTCTCGGTCGAAAGCCATATCCGCATGATGGCGGCCGCCCAGCCCTTCATTTCGGGCGCAATCTCCAAGACGATCAACATGCCGAACGAGGCGACCGTCGAGGATTGCAAGAACGCCTACATGCTCTCCTGGAAGCTCGCGCTGAAGGCGAATGCGCTCTACCGCGACGGTTCCAAGCTCTCGCAGCCGCTGAACGCCTCGCTGATCGAGGACGAGGAAGACGAGGACGCGATCGAGGAGCTGATGCAGGCGCCGGCAGCCGCCCAGGCGGTCGCCGTCACCGAGAAGATCATCGAGCGCGTCATCGAGAAGGTGGTGCGCGCCCGCGAGAAACTGCCGAACCGCCGGCAGGGCTATACCCAGAAGGCGATCGTCGGCGGCCACAAGGTGTATCTGCGCACCGGCGAATTCGGCGATGGACGGCTCGGCGAGATCTTCATCGACATGCACAAGGAAGGTGCGGCCTTCCGGGCGATGATGAACAACTTCGCCATCGCCATCTCGCTCGGCCTGCAATATGGCGTGCCGCTCGAGGAATATGTGGAGGCCTTCACCTTCACCAAGTTCGAGCCGGCCGGCATGGTCCAGGGCAACGACGCGATCAAGAACGCGACGTCGATCCTCGACTATGTCTTCCGCGAGCTTGCCGTTTCCTATCTCGGCCGCCACGACCTTGCTCACGTCGACACCTCCGACTTCAGCAATACCGCGCTCGGCCGCGGCATTCAGGAAGGCAAGACCAACCTCGTCTCCACCGGCTGGACCCGCGGCTACAAGCCGTCCATCGTCGGCGGCACCGGCGAGCGCTCCGAACCGAAGGGTGCGTCGACGGCCGCCCCGGCCCGCGCCTCGGCCGGCGCTTCCGTAACCTCGATCTCCGGCAATGCCGTGCGCAAGCTGGAGCCGGCAATCGCCGCCGCCACTTCCGAAGTCGTCGCCTTCAAGCGCGATTACGAGGAACGAGCCGTCGAACTCGCCGAGGAGATTGCCGAAGAGGCGGAACAGGAGGTGACTGCCCTCTTTTCCGACAAGGCCGCGGCAGAGGCCGCTGCGGCGAAGTCCGAGGCAAAGAAAGTCGAAGCCGAACGCCGCGCCCGCTCGATCATGCAGGGCTATACCGGCAACATGTGCTCCGAGTGCCAGAACTTCACGATGGTCAGGAATGGCACTTGCGAGAAGTGCGACACATGCGGCGCCACGAGCGGGTGCAGCTGAGACAGCGGCAGAAGTTGTAGTGTAGTCAGCCATTGGTTACGACGCACAGCCACTGAAATGACGCAGTAATCGATATGGCCGCCTCCCTGGAAGCGGCCATATCTATGTTCTGCACAGGGATATCCGCGGGCTTCACGGAAGAGGAAACTCAGGCTATGCGGGCCGCGTCTCCATCATCGAGCGCCTCACCGACATCCGCGCCCACCACGCCGCCAGCATCTCGTGCTCCCGGAGCATTTCCTGCCCTTCCGGCGCCCTGAGGAAATAGTCGAATATCGGGGCGGCATAGAGGTCGGCGAGCGACATGGTCTCGCCTGCGAGCCATGGCGCCGTTCCCATAATTTCGGAAATCGCCTTGAGGCAGGTCCTTGCTTTCGGCAGCGCAGCGGCGATTGCGTTCTCGTCAGCGGCCGCGCCGCTCGCCGGCTTTGAGACGCGTTCCACGTAGACTCCCCAGACCAGAGTGGGATAGGCGTAGTTGTCGGCGATACTCATCAGCTGGCTGCAGCGGGCGCGCTCCCGCGGATCGAGAGGTTGAAGCCTCCTCCCGTCGAACACGTCATCGACGTAGCGCGTTATCGCGCCGGTCTCGTAAAGCCTGAAGCCCTCATATTCGAAGGCAGGGATGCGACCGAAGGGATGCCGCTCCAGATAGTCCTGTGGCGGGCCATCGCTCGCGAAGATGTCTACGGGGACGAGTTCGTAGTCCGTTCCCTTCTCGGCCAGCGCCAGCCGCACGATCCGCACGTAAACGCTGTACTCCGCTCCGAACAGGCGCGGCCTTCCGGTCATTGCAGCCCTCCCCGTTGCCTGAAGATTTCGACCTGATGATGTAGCACCACTTCCAGGCATCAATGTGCGGACGCGGCAGCCGGCTGTCACTCCGAAAGGAAAAAGCAAAAGAGTCAATGTGAAAGCGATGGACGGGCGGCTCAGGATACCGCAATTTATGCGCGTCTGACGAAGCAGAATCGGAGAGTTCATGCCCCTCAAATATCTGACCGCCCTATTGGCGCTTGCCGTCCTGTCGGGGTGCACCAGCACCGGCGGAAACAACACGACCTATGCTCAGTGGTACGGGCCGAATCCCGTTCCCAATTTCAGCGCCGCGAGCCCCGGTGGTGTTCGCGTAGGCTATTAAGCACCCGGACCGGCCAAGGACGCTCGCGGAATTGCGCAGCGGCCGATGTTCTTCAAGGTGTGGGTGAACCGGTTCCCTGACGGAGGCGGCGCAGTCGCAGCGCCTCCGTTTTTGCCGTGCGAGCCGGCGCCGCCGTTTGGCTCGCAATGGAATTGGCCGCGCAGAGGTGACACTCACCTCGGGAGGTGACACTCACCTCGGGAGGTGACACTCACCTCGGAGGCGGCGATCACCTTGGAGGTGACGATCACCTCGGAGGTGACGATCACCTCGGCGGGACGAGACCTTGATAGTAATCCCCGTCACCGCCGACCACCCGGTCCCCGGTGTGCGAGCACGCCGCCAGCGTGGCGAGTGCGAGCAACAACACGATCTTGCGCATAGGCCCCCGTACCTTTTCTAACAGTTTGACGGCCATTGATATTCTGCCATTCGCGCAGGATCAATTCCCAACCGCGCAATCCACACGGTCCTGCGGCAGCGCTTCTTACACCATCCGGGCTCCTACATCGGTCCCGAGAAATCGGAACCGATTGTCGGAGGCGCGATGCCGCATGCAACGTCTCATCAGCGCTTCGGGGGTATCAAGCCGGGATAGTATTGCCCGTCCCCTCCATAATACCGTTCGGCGCTGGGCGTCGCCGTTTGTGAGCACGCGCTGAGAACGAAGACCGCCACCAACATTCCGATTGCCCGCATAGAGTATGTCCTTTCGCATATAGATTTCCGCAACCGGGTCGCGCCGACGCGCTGCATCGGCTCTCCGTTGCACCTGCAATTGTATATGCGATTCAACCGCCGATGAACACGATTCCGTGATCTCTACCATCAAGTGCAGCTCCCGTATTCCCCCAACCGGCCCACTTGGGTGTCGAACCGGTCAGGTACCGCAAGCCGGTCGCTATGATGGCTGCGCCCGGAGTGAGCGTTGCCGCAGCGGTGCCGACCGCCAGGACGTCACGGGCACGGTGCGCGGGCGCCTCTCGTGAGGCATGCAGCGACAGCCCTCTTGCGATGCGACGGAAGCGGGTTCGTGCGCCGCATTTGGGGCTTCGATTGATGCGTGTCGTTCTTAAAGCCGCTATAGACCTGAGCGACATGCTTCAGAGAGGCGTCGGGGGTACGACGCCGCTATAGTATTGGCCTTCTCCCGTATAGTACCGTTCGGCGCTGGGCCTTCCTGTTTGCGAGCACGCGCTGAGAGCAAAGATCGCCAACAACAATACGATCGCGCGCATAGACTTACGTCCTTTCGTGAGTGAACTTCTTCAATATGACTTTTATGAACTAGATTTTTTCCGGCGCAGAAGCCGCGCCGGTTCTCGGTTACGGCTGCGATTGTACATGCCGTTCAACCGACGGTACACAAAATTGCGCAATGTTCAGCCCCGCAGCCCTCGAATCGTTACGATTTTCCTAAAATCCGATCACCCGATTTCACCTGCTCGCAAGCGCAGTCTGGCACAGGAAAGGATTATCATGCCCGAGGACTGACAGGATGACCCAGGTCGTTACCATCTCCGCGACGACGGCGGCCTATGCGGCGGATGCATTGAAGCCGCCCACGCGCTTGCGTGGCGATGGACCTGCCGACGAGGCAATCACACTGCTTTGCGCGCGCGGCCAAGAGCAGGCGCCGGTCCCGAAGGTCAGAAGCGCGCTGCCGCTGCACCTCATGCTGATCGCTGCAGAGCGCCGTCTGCCGCAACAGACGCAGGCCGAAACGCTGCGCCGCTATCTCGAAAACGCCGAGAACGAGGACGAGGACGGGGGCGGAGGCGATCGCCGGCGGGAAGACAAGCCTGCCGGCGATGAACAGGAACTGGACGAAATCACCGAAATGCTCGACCGGCTCGTTCAGGGATCCTGAGCCGGTCGACGCGCTTTCCTGTCAGTGTTCTATTGATGGCTGTGGCCGGAGTGAGCGTTGCCCGCGGCGGTGCCGACCGGCAGGACATAGTCGACCTCCCCCGCCTTCTCGAAGGTGAGCGTCACGGGCACGGCATCGCCTTCGGCAAAGGGCTTCTTCACCTCCATGAACATGAGATGCAGGCCGCCGCTCTTCAGCTCGACGGTTCCGCCGGCGGGAACGGCAATGCCGTCCTCGAGCTTGCGCATTTTCATGACGTCGTTCTCCATCGTCATTTCATGGAGTTCGACCCGGCCCGCGGCCGGGCTCTCGACGGCAAGCAGCCGGTCGTCGGCACTGCCGCCGTTCCTGACCACGAATCCGCCGCCGCCGACCTTGGCGCCGGGCAGCATGGCCTTCACGGCTCCGCCCGAGATCTCGAGATCGCCGAGCCTCACCGTTTTGGGCGCGGACTGATGATGCCCTCCGTGACCGGAATGCTCGTCGCCCGCCGCCATGGTGACGGTGATCGTCGGCGCCGGATGCTCGAGGGAATGGGCGTCCTCGCCCTCCGCCGCCACCTGATCCCAGACCACCTTGCCGTCGGCGCCGCAAAGCTGCGTCGTCGGAAAGGCAAGCACGGTCTCCTTGTCGAAGCCCGCGAGTTTTCCGCGCACGACGAAGGTGTCGTAATGTTCGTCGGGAAGGTTGCCGCCTTTCCAGCGAATTTCCAAGGGACCGGAGGAAACCTTGGTGCCGTGATCGTCATAGGTTTTCCGGTAGTCGCCCTTGATGATCTCCAGCTCCCAGCCGGGCTTAGGCTGGGGCTTGGCAAAGACGAATCCCTCCGGCAGCTGCACCCGCACTTCGGTCGTCGCCTTGCCGTCGCAGCCATGCGGCACCTGAAGCGTGGCGTTGACGGTCGTTTCGGCCGGCGCGCTGCCCGTCTCGAATGTCGCATGCGCATGGGCGAGCCCTGTGGCGGCGAATGTGAGGCCGGTGGCAAGCAAGGAAAGTCTGATCGTGTTCATGTCGTAATCTCCGAACCACGTGCCGGAACGCGGCCTTCGTGGGTCAATGCCGCATAGCGGCGCAAGAAATTCTGGGTTGGATTCGAGGAGATTTACGGCTGGGCCGGCGGGCCGCGCGGTGGCGGCAGCAGGCGCAGGGGCAGAAGCACCGCCTCGGCGGCGACGATCGGCGTTCCGGCAGTCCAGTCGCCGTTTTCGGCCGGCAGGCTTTCATCGGGCGCCGCCGGCAGGAGCACGGAGGCGGCGAGCCGGCAGGCTTCGCAAACGGGAGCAGATGACGACGACTTGCCGTGGCCGGCGTCATGATCGACGCCGCCCGTGCCGAAGCAGATATCGGCGAAGGTGCCGTCGGGGAGAAGATATTCGCCGGAAATCGCCGGGCCGGCCGCTTTCGCAAGGGCTGGCTTATGGGCGAAGGACAGGAATAGGAGTGCGAAGGCTGCGAGCAGCCGCATCGCAATTCCCCATTTCCGCTCGCGCCCTGTCATGGCCACCTCTCTTCGGTCTTCCCTATCCGCTGCCCAAAGAAATTGCAAAGGCCGATTTTGCCGCACTTGTCGCGGAGGATGAAGTCAGGGCGACAAAAATATGTTTGGTCGCGACATAGGCCCTTGCCAAAATCCGGCCTTCGCCGTTATCTGGATTCGACCTCGTTGGGAGAAACCGGTTCGATCCGGTGCCGAAGGAGCAACCGCCCCGGAAACTCTCAGGCCAAAGGACCAGCAAGGTGCCGGTAGGACTCTGGAGAGAAGCGTTCGCGCTCGCCGAAGGGATAACAATCTCAGGCAAAGGGACAGAGGGGGCTCGAATTTGTCGGCGCATGACGCCGGTATTGTGAGCCGGCGCGAAAACGCGCCAGACCTGGAGGCCGGACTTGGAAGACGTTTCCACCTTGAAACACACGCCTTTGCACGCGCTGCACCTTTCGCTCGGTGCACGCATGGTGCCCTTCGCCGGTTACGACATGCCGGTCCAATACCCGGAAGGCGTATTGAAGGAGCACCTGCATACCCGCGCCGCCGCCGGCCTCTTCGACGTGTCCCACATGGGACAGATCGTCGTGCGGCCGAAATCGGGAAAAATCGAGGACGCGGCGCTGGCGCTGGAAAAGCTCGTGCCGGCGGATGTTCTCGGCCTCGCGGAAGGCCGACAGCGCTACGGCCTCTTCACCAATGCCGCAGGCGGCATTCTCGA
Organism: Sinorhizobium meliloti; assembly: GCF_017876815.1. NCBI lineage: Bacteria > Pseudomonadati > Pseudomonadota > Alphaproteobacteria > Hyphomicrobiales > Rhizobiaceae > Ensifer > Ensifer meliloti. The sequence continues at coordinate 3,514,062 of NZ_JAGIOS010000001.1, forward strand.
CGACCTGATGATCGTCAATCGCGGCGATCATCTCTTCCTCGTCGTCAACGCGGCCTGCAAGGATGCCGATCTTGCGCATCTCAAGGACGGTCTCGGCAGCGTCTGCGACGTGACCATGCTGACCGACCGTGCCCTGATCGCCCTTCAGGGACCCCGGGCCGGAGCGGTCCTCTGCGAACTCTGGGCGGACGTCTCGTCGATGCGCTTCATGGATGTCACCGAAGCCGACCTTCACGATGTGAGCTGCATCATCTCCCGCTCCGGCTACACCGGCGAGGATGGCTTCGAGATATCCATTCCCGCGGAAGCGGCTGTGGATGTGACGCAGCGCCTGCTCGAACATCCCGACGTTCTGCCCATCGGGCTCGGCGCGCGCGACTCGCTCCGCCTCGAAGCGGGGCTTTGTCTCTATGGCAACGATATCGACACGAATACGAGCCCCATCGAAGCAGGCCTCGAATGGGCGATCCAGAAAAGCCGCCGCGCCGGCGGTGAGCGCGCCGGCGGCTTTCCGGGCGCCGGCCGGATACTGGCCGAGCTAACCGACGGAGTTTCCAGGCGGCGTGTCGGCCTGAGGCCCGAAGGCCGGGCGCCGGTCCGCGGCAATGCCAATCTCTTCGCCGATGAGGAGGGCAGAACGGCGGCAGGAACCGTCACCTCCGGCGGCTTCGGTCCAAGCGTGGATGGACCGGTCGCCATGGGCTATGTCGACGCCGAGCACGCCGAAGTCGGCACCAGACTGTTCGCAGAGGTGCGCGGCAAATACCTGCCCATCGCCGTCACTGCCCTGCCCTTCATCAAACAAACCTACAAACGCTGATCAGGAGAACCTGCGTATGCTGAAATTCACCGAGGAACACGAATGGCTGAAGATCGATGGCGACGTCGCGACCGTCGGCATCACGGAGCATGCCGCTGGCCAGCTCGGCGATCTTGTCTTCGTGGAACTGCCGGAAGCGGGTGCCAGCTTCTCCAAGGGCGACTCGGCCGCGACGGTCGAGTCCGTCAAGGCGGCTTCGGACGTCTATTGTCCGCTTGATGGAGAAATCGTCGAGGTCAATCAGGCGATCGTCGACGATCCGTCGCTCGTCAACAGCGATCCGCAAGGCGCGGCCTGGTTCTTCAAGCTGAAGCTCGCCGATCCGGACGCTGCCAATGCGCTCCTGGACGAAGCGGCCTACAAGGAGTTCGTCGCCTGATGAGCATGCCCAAGGACTTTACCTTCACCGATTACAAGCCTTACGACTTCGCCAATCGACGTCACATCGGCCCTTCGCCGGCCGAGATGGACGAGATGCTGAAGGTCGTCGGCTATCCGAGCCTCGACGCGCTCATAGACGACACCGTGCCGCCGTCGATCCGCCAGCGGACGCCGCTTGCCTGGGGCGCGCCGATGACCGAGCGCGAGGCACTCGACAAGCTGCGCGAGACGGCGAACCGCAACCGGAAGCTCGTCTCCCTGATCGGTCAGGGCTACTACGGGACCATCACCCCGCCGGTCATCCAGCGCAATATCCTCGAGAATCCGGCCTGGTACACCGCCTATACGCCCTATCAGCCGGAAATCAGCCAGGGGCGGCTGGAAGCCCTGCTCAACTACCAGACCATGGTTTGCGATTTGACCGGCCTGGACGTCGCGAACGCCTCGTTGCTCGACGAGGCGACGGCGGCAGCCGAAGCAATGGCCATTGCCGAGCGCGTCGCAAAGTCCAAGGCGAAGGCGTTTTTCATCGATGAGAACTGCCATCCCCAGACGATTGCGCTCCTGAAGACCCGGGCGGAGCCGCTCGGCTGGCAGATCGTCCTCGGCGATCCGTTCGAGGATCTGGACGCTGCCGGCGTCTTCGGCGCGATTTTCCAGTACCCCGGTACCTACGGCCATGTCCGCGACTTCTCGGGCCTGATCGCCAAACTCCATGGGCAGGGGGCAATCGCCGCCGTAGCAGCCGATCCGCTGGCGCTGGCGCTTCTGAAGTCTCCGGGTGAAATGGGCGCCGACATCGCGATCGGTTCGACCCAGCGCTTCGGCGTTCCGGTCGGCTACGGCGGACCGCACGCCGCCTATATGGCGGTCAAGGATGCCTATAAGCGCTCCATGCCCGGCCGCCTCGTGGGCGTGTCGGTCGATGCGCGGGGCAACCGCGCCTACCGGCTGTCGCTCCAGACCCGTGAACAGCATATCCGGCGCGAAAAGGCGACATCGAACATCTGTACCGCGCAGGTGCTGCTTGCCGTCATGGCCTCCATGTATGCGGTCTTCCACGGTCCGGACGGAATAAAGGCGATCGCCCAGAGCGTGCACCAGAAGACGGTCCGGCTTGCCATGGGATTGGAGAAGCTCGGCTATACCGTCGAGCCGGATGTCTTCTTCGATACGATCACCGTCGAAGTCGGCAAGCTGCAAGGCATCATCCTCAAAGCCGCCGTGGCCGAGGAGGTAAACCTTCGCAAGATCGGCACGACCAGGATCGGCATCAGTCTCGACGAGCGTTCGAGGCCGGTCACGCTCGAGGCCGTCTGGCGCGCCTTCGGGGGCGATTTCAAGGTCGAGGAGTTCGAGCCGGACTACCGCCTGCCGCAGGAACTGCTGCGCACCAGCGCCTATCTCACCCATCCGATCTTCCATATGAACCGCGCCGAGAGCGAGATGACGCGTTACATGCGCCGCCTCGCCGATCGCGATCTTGCGCTCGACCGCGCGATGATCCCGCTCGGCTCCTGCACGATGAAGCTCAACGCGACCGCGGAGATGCTGCCGATCACCTGGCCGGAGTTCTCGGAAATCCATCCCTTCGTGCCGGCCGACCAGGCACTCGGCTATCAGCATCTCATCGAAGACCTGTCGCAAAAGCTCTGCGCGATCACCGGCTACGATGCGATCTCGATGCAGCCGAACTCGGGTGCCCAGGGTGAATATGCCGGTCTGCTCGCGATCCGCGCCTACCATATCGCCAACGGCAACGAGCATCGCGACGTCTGCCTGATACCGACCTCGGCGCACGGCACCAACCCGGCCTCGGCGCAGATGGCCGGCATGAAGGTGGTGGTCGTCAAGGTGAGCGACGCCGGCGAGATCGATATGGACGATTTCCGCGCCAAAGCGGAGCAGTATGCGGACACCCTCTCCTGCTGCATGATCACCTATCCCTCGACGCACGGCGTGTTCGAGGAGAACGTCCGCGAAGTCTGCGAGGTCGTGCATAAGCACGGTGGCCAGGTCTATCTGGACGGCGCCAACATGAATGCGATGGTTGGCCTTTCCCGCCCTGGCGACATCGGCTCGGATGTCAGCCATTTGAACCTGCACAAGACCTTCTGCATTCCGCATGGCGGCGGCGGTCCCGGCATGGGCCCGATCGGCGTCAAGTCGCATCTCGCCCCCTTCCTTCCGGGACACCCGCAGACCGACGGGCACGAGGGCGCCGTATCCGCCGCACCGTTCGGGTCGGCCTCGATCCTGCCGATCTCCTGGAGCTACTGCCTGATGATGGGCGGCGAAGGCCTGACGCAAGCGACCAAGGTGGCGATCCTCAACGCCAATTACGTCGCCGCCCGGCTGAAGGGTGCCTATGACGTGCTCTACAAGTCGGCGAAAGGCCGGGTCGCGCATGAATGCATCATCGATACCCGTCCGCTCGCCGAAAGCGCCGGCGTCACGGTCGATGACGTCGCCAAGCGCCTGATCGACTGCGGCTTCCATGCACCGACGATGAGCTGGCCGGTCGCGGGCACACTGATGATCGAACCCACGGAATCGGAAACGAAGGCCGAGCTCGACCGCTTCTGCGACGCCATGCTGGCAATCCGCGAAGAGGCCCGCGCCATCGAGGACGGCCGGATGGACAAGGTCAACAATCCGCTGAAGAACGCGCCGCATACGGTCGAGGACCTCGTCGGCGACTGGGACCGGCCCTATTCGCGCGAGCAGGCCTGCTTCCCACCGGGCGCCTTCCGCGTGGACAAATACTGGTCGCCGGTCAACCGTGTCGACAATGTCTATGGCGACCGCAATCTCGTCTGCACCTGCCCGCCGATCGAGAGCTACGCGGAAGCGGCGGAATGATGACGTGATCCGATCGGGCGCGGTTCAAGCGCCGCGCCTGCCTGCCACGTCCTGAAAGCAAAAAGCCCGGCTCCTAAGCCGGGCTTGGCCTACTGCATGTCTCCTTTAATCGTATCCGATTAAAGGACAAAAACATGCAGCAGATCAAAGTGCTGCAGCGACCTTTGCGCGTCTGATAAGACGCGCGGCGCTGTAAGCACTTCCCGGAGAAGTGCGGAGCAGCTTTCCCTCTGCAGAAAAGAAAAAGCCGCCCGGAGGCGGCCTCTTCGTGTCCTGAGAGATGCGGTTACTCGGCGCTCTCGTCCGCAGCCTTCTTCTTGGCCGGGGCCTTCTTCTTCGGCGCGGCGGCTTCTTCGCCCTCGCCGGCTTCGGCCTTGGCGGCTGCCTTCTTCTTGGAGGCCGTCTTCTTGGCCGGCTTTTCGTCGCCCTCGTCGTCAGCCGTCAGCTCTTCCTTCGAGACCTTCTTGTCGGTCACCGAAACCTCGGTGAGCAGGTGGTCGACAACCTTCTCTTCGAAAAGCGGTGCGCGCAGCGAGGCGGCAGCACCGGGCGTGTTGCGGAAATATTCGAGGATTTCCTTTTCCTGGCCGGGGAACTGGCGCAGCTGCTCGAACAGCGAACGCTGCATCTCGTCATCGCTGACCTGAACGCCGGCCTTTTCGCCGATCTCGGAGAGAACCAGACCGAGGCGGACGCGACGCTCGGCGAGCTTGCGATATTCGGCTCGCGCTTCCTCTTCCGTCGTGTCTTCATCGGCGAAGGTCTTGCCGGCCTGCTGCAGGTCGGTGTTGATCTGGCGCCAGATGTTCTCGAACTCGGCATCGACGAGGCGCTCGGGTGTATCGAACTGATAGAGTTCGTCGAGCTGGTCGAGAAGCTGACGCTTGACCTTCTGGCGGGTGATCGAGCCGAACTGGCTTTCGATCTGGCCGCGGACGATTTCCTTCAGCTTGTCGACGGATTCGAGGCCGAGCTTCGTTGCGAGCTCGTCGTTGATCTCGATCGGGGCAGCGGCAGCGACGTCCTTGACGGTGATGTCGAAGGTCGCTTCCTTGCCGGCAAGGTTGGCTGCCGGATAATCCGCCGGGAACGTGACCGTGATGGTCTTTTCATCGCCGGCCTTTACGCCGACAAGCTGCTCCTCGAAGCCCGGGATGAAGCGGTTGGACCCGAGCACGAGCTCAGCATCTTCGTCCTTGCCGCCGTCGAAGGCTTCGCCGTCGACCTTGCCGAGATAGTCGACCGTGACGCGGTCGCCATTGGCAGCCTTGCCCTTCTTCGATTCGTAGGTGCGGGCGCTCTCGGCGATGCGCTGGATCTGCTCGTTGACTTCATCCTCGCTGACGTCGACGACCTCACGGGTGACCTTGATGCCGCTTGCATCCTTGAGTTCGATCGGCGGAATGATTTCGTAGGCGACCGTGAATTCGAAATCGGCTTGGGCGTTCAGGATCTTGTCGGCTTCCGCCTCGTCCTCGGTCATCGCGATTTCGGGCTGGGTTGCCGACTTCTCGCCGCGGCTCGTGAGGATTTCCGTCGGCTTTTCACGAACGATCTCGTTGACGAGATCGGCCATGATCGACTTGCCGTAAACCTTCTTCAGGTGCGCAACCGGCACCTTGCCGGGACGGAAGCCATTGATGCGGACACGATCCTTCACCTCGACGAGGCGCTCGTTCATCCGAGCCTGCATTTCGTCGGCCGGGATAACGACCTTGAGTTCGCGCTTCAGCCCTTGAGCGAGCGTTTCGATAACCTGCATGTTAAAACCTTCACTTCACGTTGACAGTGCTCTTCCCTTGAAAGGCTAGGCGAGCACGTGAGCCGATCCATTTGCCGGGAGTGGCTTTACGCAATTCCGACCGCTTTGCAAGCAAAATGGCGCCTTGCCGGCCCTCCTCAGCGCCGAATACCGACGCGTGACTGCTATATCGTCCTGGTGCGGGTAGAGAGACTTGAACTCCCACGCCTTGCGGCACCAGAACCTAAATCTGGCGTGTCTACCAATTTCACCATACCCGCGTTCAGACGATCGCACCGCCCAAATCGCATTCCTCACAAGATTTCATCAGCGGAATGCCGCGGATATTCTTGGGCCATGCGAAAGGTTCAGGGCTCCCGAGCGCGGCGTCTCTATAACACTCGTTTTCAACGGATCAAAGGGAAAATGCTCGCGCCCATTGCCCGCTCGCAGCCCGCGCTTCGAACGGCAAGCTTGAGGCTCCTTAGCAGAGGATGCCGGCAGAAACGTGATGCCGCGTCCCGACGCGTAACAGCCACTGGATCCGCGCCATCCATTGTCGGGACGGCGGACGGCCATCCGCGTTGCGCAATCCGCATATCTTCCATGTGGACATTGCACTGCACAAATCGATTTGAGGCCACTATATTCCAATCATCGAGGCGCCGCGGTGATAGCCGGCCGGGCGCCGGCGGGAATGATCGCCCGCAGCGGGAAGTCCCGCAAAGATCCGGGCTTAAGCTCGACAGAATTCGAAGCAGCGCACTCCTCCTCCCATCGCCGCTTCGATGGATTGGCAACACTCCTCCTCCCGGTTGCCAATCGCCTTTATGACGCCCGCCGGTCCTCCTCCCCCGACGGGCGTCATTTTCCCTCAGATATCCCGGCGCATTTTGTATAACGATCCACTTGCCCATTATTTCGGCATTCTGTGATCATTCGGCGCCTGAGCCATGCATCACTTGCATAGGTGCCATTCGCGGCAGCCCCTGGTAAAATCCGGGGGTTCGGCCTATATTCCAATCATCGATCGGGCAGCGCACTCCTCCTCCCAGCGCGCCCGATACGGATTGGCGACACTCCTCCTCCCGGTTGCCAATCAGATCAAGCAACGCCCGCTGGACCTCCTCCCCCAGCGGGCGTTGTTTATTTCTGCCTCCCCCCATCGCAGTGAAACCGAGAACCGCACGGCGGCGCGCCGCGTTCTAAGGTCTGTTGAGATTCGGGATACCCGGGGCGGCTTGTTTGATTCCCTCATCCCTGTGCTCGTCACAGGGATCCAGCCAGACCAAGTCCTTGGGCTGAAACAACGCTTCCCGCGCCGCAGACGCGGCGCTGCTGGATCTCTGTGACAAGCACAGAGATGAGGAGAGGAGAGATTGCAGACCTCCGATACGTTGTTTCCTGGGCCATGCAGTCGGCAATCTTGTCCGCACCGCCCTGAACGCCGACAAACCCACGAGAGCCTCAACGCCATCATCTATCTCGCAGCAGCCGTCATAAACTCCAGATGAAATCTCAACAGGCCCTAAAAGACCGCCACGGTCCTTGGAACGGTCTGGAAATGCGCAGGAAGCCCGCATCGGCACCAAAAGGTTAAGCCGCGGTTAACGCCGTTGAAAAGCTTTGCACGTCGCGCATGGGTGCGATGCAGCATTATCTCTGTAATCCCGGCTCAAACCGATTATATTCCGGTTCATAAGATGATGGCCAGCAAGAGAGATAGAGCGCTGGCGAACGACCTAGAAAGGAATAGGATCATGAACCTCGCACGTTCTTTCAACAACTGGCGCAAGTATCGTCAGACCTGCAACGAACTCGGCCGCATGAGCGACCGTGAGCTGACCGATCTCGGCATCGGCCGCGCAGACATCCCCTACGTTGCCCGTCAGGCAATCAAGTAAGCATCAAAGCTTTCGCCAGATTGTGGCCTTTCAAACGCCTTCCGGCTCCGCCGGTGGGCGTTTTTTTATTCTGCTGGGCCGTTCTGATCTCGTGCAGTAGTCCCTGAGAAAGCAACTTAACCGATACTTGATCGATGGCGCATTTTCGAGCCGGGCGAAATGCATGCTCACGAAATGATCGATGCACTGCACAAATGCATAGCAGATGCATCTACTTTGCACTCCATCTCCCAGTTAGACAAGCGTATAAGAACCTCAACGACGCAGACAATCACTGTCGCGAGCGATCTTCTTGAGGAAACGACCATGAACCCGATTCGCATTGCAAAAAGCTGGATCAACTACCGCCGTACCGTTGCCGAGCTGGGCAGCCTTTCCAACCACGCTCTGAACGATATCGGCATTACCCGCTACGACATCCGCAACATCGCGGCTCGCTCCTTCCGCTAGTCGGATCGAGTATTGCTTGGCTTGAAGACGGCGCCCTCGGGCGCCGTTTTCGTTTCTTGGAAGCGACGGATGCCTGTGGTAGGAAGCCGCCCATGAACAAAACGACGTCCTCCCATTCGCCCATCCACGTCATCGGCGGCGGCCTCGCCGGGTCGGAAGCCGCCTGGCAGATCGCCGAAGCGGGCGTGCCGGTCATCCTGCATGAAATGCGCGGCGTGCGTGGCACCGATGCGCACAAGACCGAGAGCCTCGCCGAACTCGTCTGCTCAAATTCTTTCCGCTCCGACGATGCGACCAGCAATGCCGTCGGCGTGCTCCATGCGGAGATGCGTCTTGCGGGCTCCCTCATCATGCGATGCGCCGATCTCAACCAGGTGCCTGCAGGCGGTGCGCTCGCGGTCGACCGCGAAGGCTTTGCCGAGGCAGTCAGCGCAGCGATCGCAGACCATCCGCTGATCACGGTTCTTCGGGAAGAGATCCGGGGCCTGCCGCCGAAGGACTGGGATCTCGCCATCATTGCGACGGGCCCGCTGACAGCACCGGACCTCGCCGAGGCGATCCGCGCGGAGACCGGCGCCGATGCCCTCGCCTTCTTCGACGCCATCGCACCGATCGTCCATGCCGACACGATCGACATGGATATCTGCTGGCACCAGTCGCGCTACGACAAGGTCGGCCCGGGCGGCACGGGCAAGGATTATATCAACTGCCCGCTCACACAGGAGCAGTATGACGCCTTCGTCGATGCGCTCATTGCCGGCGACAAGGCCGGCTTCAAGGAATGGGAAGGCACGCCCTATTTCGACGGCTGCCTTCCGATCGAAGTGATGGCAGAGCGCGGCCGAGAGACCCTGCGTCACGGGCCGATGAAGCCGATGGGCCTCACCAATGCCCATAATCCGTCGGTCAAGCCCTATGCAGTAGTGCAGCTTAGGCAGGACAACGCGCTCGGCACGCTCTACAACATGGTCGGCTTCCAGACGAAACTGAAATACGGCGCGCAAGGCGAAGTCTTCCGGATGATTCCGGGGCTCCAGAATGCCGAGTTTGCGAGGCTCGGCGGCCTGCACCGCAACACCTATATCAACTCACCGACGCTCCTCGATCATTCGCTGACGCTCAAGTCACGTCCGGGACTGCGCTTTGCCGGCCAGATAACCGGCTGCGAGGGCTATGTGGAAAGCGCGAGCATCGGCCTCCTGGCGGGCCGCTTCGCCGCGGCGGAACGCAAAGGCGTGTCTCCCGTGCTACCGCCGGTGACCACGGCCTTCGGTGCTCTCCTCGATCACATCACCGGCGGCCACATCGTCTCCGACGACGAACCGGGCAAGCGCTCGTTCCAGCCGATGAATATCAATTTCGGGCTGTTTCCGCCGCTCGAGCCGGGCGCCCTGACAAGGCCGGAGGGTGCCAAACGCTTCCGGGGCAAGGAGAAGGCGCTCGCCAAGAAGCAGGCGATGGCATCGCGCGCGCTGAGCGATTGCGCAAGCTGGCTCGACCAAGCCGTCTGACGAGAGATGAGAACTCCGGTTTCAACCGGTCACTCCAGACCCTGCGCCGCGTCACCCGCTACTTCCAACTCCGATTTCGGACTGAAAGTGCCGAGCAGCCAGAGCGAAACCTCGGCTGCCTCGGCGGCCGTCCGAAACTCGAAAGCATTGTCCAGATAGGCGAAATCCGGGAAGTGGACGATTAGCCCCCGCCCACTCTCGGACGTGTTGACCCGCACCTTGCCGGGCTGAATGACGTGGCAGACATAATGCGTGCCGTGCGATTGTATGAACCCGGCCTTGCCATCGTGCAGCCGCAGGAAGATCGCCGTTCTGTCGACGGTCGAATGCAGCGCCCGGATCGCTTCGTCGGGGAATGCCCGGCCGAATTCCACGATCGCCGACCCGGCATCCGGATTGTCGGCATCGCGCTCTGCACGTGCGTTCATCCGAATATAGAACAGGCAGACGGCGGCGATCGCCACCAGGAGCAGTAACCAAAGCATTGCGTGGGTCCCTTGATAGCGACGGGATTCCGATTGAGGAGGGTCATATCCCGCGAGACTTGCGCCAGCGTGACGGCCGGGCGGCTAGCGAACGCTAAAACTCCCGGCGCCGGCTCGCCCGCCACATCCGCCATTGCCGCTGCCATTGCGGCGGCTGCAGTGACTGACGAAGGATTCGTGCTCCGGCGGCCTCCGCGCGATCGAACACCGGTTCGGCGAGGGCAACGGGAATGAACGCCGAGAAATTCCGGCCCGAGATCGCGCCTGCGCCTTCACGTGCCTTGGCGAGATGATCGCGGCCGAGGCCGCAGAAGGCGCGAACGGCCCTTTCGATCGCACTCTCGTCGGTCCCGGCAAGAAGCGTTTCCCTGTCGAGGCCCGTTGCGCTCAAAAGCTCGGCAGGAAGATAGACCTGGCCACGCCCGACATGAACCGGCAGAAGCAGCAGGAGACCGGCAACCGTCTGAGCAACCCCGGCATGGCCGGCTGCGTCTGCAGACCTCGCTGCGTTGTCGGGGTCCAGGATGAGAGATGAAAGCTGAATGAGTGCCGATGCGGTTTCGCCGGCATAACCCTCCAGCGCCGCCCTGTCCTGCATCGGGTCGTCGTAAAGATCGAAAATGCGTGCATCGATCATGTCCTGAAGGACGCGAACCGGAAGGTGATGCTCGCGAATGCAACGCAGGAGCGCTTCGGCCAGCGGATGCCCCGCGCCGTCGGACTGCTCGTTTTCGAGAGTGTCACGCCACCATTGCAGCCGGATCTCGCCCGGGAGCGGCTCCTTGACCATGTCGCGGACACGGGCGATTTCCGCGTAAAAGGCATAGAGCGCCGCGAGCGAGTGGCGCTTCTCTGCCGGAGAAAGCAGACAGGCCAGGTAGCGATCGCGGTCGGTGTCCCGCAAGGTTGCGAGAATCTGATCATCGGACTGTTGCACGCCGAGCTTCCTTCGAACGCCTCACACCGCGATCAATGCCGCGGCGACGGCGCGCGATTCCGCCAGCATCACGTTATAGGTCCGCACCGCCGCCCCGGTGCTCATCGGATCGGACGAGATGTTGGCGGCCCTGAGCGCTTCCTTCAGGTCTCCCGGCAAGGGACGGATTTCCCGGCCGGTGCCGACGAGCAGCACCTCGACGTCACGCGCCTCATCGAAGATGCGCTGGAATTTCGCGACCGCGAGCACGTCGCCTTCGGCAACGTCCCAGGCGTATATGCCGGAAGGCAGCATCAGAACCGACCCGCGATGCGACATATCGGCGAAGCGGAAGCCGCCATTGCCGTAGGCGTCGACAGGTGCGCGTCCTGGAAAGTGCGCTTCGCGCATTTCGATCCCTTTTGCCATGATCACACCGCACCCTTTGCTTCCGTCTCCGACGACGCATCCGGCTCCGCCGGGTCCTGCGTGCCTCCAAGACGATTGTTTCGGCGATTGAAGAGGATGAGCAGCGGTCCCGCGACATAGATCGAGGACACGGTGCCCACAAGCACACCGAATATGAGTGTCGCGCTGAAGGATTGGACGAGACCACTGCCTCCGAACAGATACAGCGCAACGAGAGCAAGGAGCGTCGTCACGGCGGTCAGGACGGTCCGCGACAGGGTCTGGTTGATCGACGTGTCGATCAGGACAGAGAGCGGCATTCTTCGATAGCGCACCAGATTCTCCCGGACTCGATCATAAATCACCATGGTGTCGCTCAGCGAGTAGCACACGATCGTCAGCAGCGCTGCGATGCTGGCGAGATTGAATTCGATGCCGGTCAGAACGAGGAACCCGAGCGTCAGCAGCACATCGTGCAACGTCGCGACGATGGCTCCGACGGCAAATCGCCGGCCGAACCGAAGCCACACGTAAAGCAGAACGGCCAGCACGGCTGCGGCAACGGCGAGCGACCCTGCCCGCGTCAACTCTCCGGAAACACCGGGGCCAACCACCTCGACACGCCGGAAGACATATTGATCCTCAAGTTCGGAGCGAACCAGCCCGACGGCCGTCTGCTCGGCATTGTCGCCGGCTTCCTGCGACGGGATACGGACGAGAACGTCTCGCGCCGATCCAAGTTCCTCGACTTGAACGTCTCCGAGGTTCAATTCGTCGAGACGGGCACGGATGTCGGCACCATCGGCGACGCCGGTCCGTGCTCTCAATTCGATGACGGAGCCGCCCCTGAAATCTGCTCCCATGTTGAGCCCGAGGCTCGTCAGGAGAACCAGCGAAGCAAGCGACAATGCTGTCATAAGAATAAAGACCGGATTGCGGATCGCCATGAAACGGAAATCCGCCCGGCTGAAAAATCCGGTCCGAATGCCGCGCGGCAGACGCTGCGGCAGCCGGCGGCGATACCATCCGCGAATAAGGCGGCGTGTCAGGCTGTGCGCCGTCAGAATGGTGGTGACGCTGCCGATGGCAAGCGTAACCGCAAAACCCCGAATAGCGCCCGACCCAAGATAGAGGAGGATGGCGCCGGCAATGAATATCGTCAGATTCGCGTCGACGATGCTCCTCAAGACGCGCTCGAATCCGTCGTCCAGCGCCCTTCGCAAGGGTTTGCCGCTGGTGCGCGCTTCTTCCCTGAGCCGCTCGTAGATGAGCACGTTCGAGTCGACCGCAATTCCGATCGTGAGGATGATCCCGGCAATTCCGGGCAGCGTCAGCGTGGCGCCGGTGACGGACAGGACCGCGATGATCAGCACGACGTTGACGATGACGGCAATGACGGCCACGACACCGAAGAAGCCGTAGAAGCCAATCATACAGGCTGCTACGGCAATGGCCGCGATCAGGCCCGCCGTGAGGCCGTTTGCAACGGCGTCAGCCCCGTCCTCGGGACCGACGGTGCGCTCCTCGATGACCGTCAGCGAAACGGGAAGCGGGCCGGCCCGCATCAGGGCGGCAAGATCGTTCGCCCCGTCCTCCGAGAGATTTCCGGAAATCCGGACGGCATCACCGGAAAGCGCGCCATCCAGAACGGACGTCGAGATAACCTGTCCGTCGAGCACGATCGCGAACTGCTTCCGCGGATCCGACTGCAGGAACGGCGCGACCCGCGCGGCAGCCCCGGCTGCAATCCTTGCATTGACGACAGGTTCGCTCGTTGCCGGATCGAAGCCCGGCTGTGCCTCGACGAAGTCCGGCGCCGCAGCAAAGGCGCGTCTCTCGACGAGGTAGGGTATCGGCGGATCGTCCAGCGAATAGAGGACCTCGGACCCCGCAGGCGGCCTCGTATCGACGGCCTGTTGTGCTGGCATCGAGGAATCCAGCCACTTCAGGGCGACATCTCCTCGCTGCCCGAGGAGATCCTTCAATCTTTGCGGCTCGTCCAGACCGGGGACCTGCACGCTCAGCCGGTCACCGCCGCGACGCTCTATGATCGGCACGACCGCGATGACTTCGCCGACACGCCGGCGTACGACCTCGATGGACTGGGCGACGGCATCTGAGACCCTCAGATCTATGCCCTCGTCCGTCAGGCGAAGCCGAAGCGTGTCGCTGGTCGCGCTTTCCTCGTAGACCAGTTCCTGGATGGAATTCCCGAAAAGCCCGCCCTGTCGAACGGGGGCGACCAACGCCTTCAGCGCGTCACGCGCCGCTGGTGCTTTCGTTGCATCGCGGAGACGAAACTGCAGACCCTGCCCGCTTCCGGACAGCCCCGTATAGCGGATATCCGCCTGTCTCAGCGCATCGGCGATCGTGTCGATGGTCGATTGCAGGCGCTCCGCGACGATGTCTTCGCGGCTGACCTTGAGGACGATATGGGAACCGCCCCTGAGATCGAGCCCGAGCGGCACCTGCCGATGCGGCAGCCAGGTCGGCCAGTCCGCGAGCTGCTCTCTGGAAAGGAGATTCGGCAGTGCGAAGGCGAGGCCCGCAAGGACGACCAGCCAGATGAGAATATTCTTGAACGGCGACAACCTGGGCATATTTCGAAATGCTCCATCCGCCGGTCTCTGCCGGTCGCGGCCCTTGCCCTAACCACGGTGATTTTGGCCTCGCGTCGCTCCAAAATCAAACCGTGATCAATGCCGATCGAAGGCGCGGTATGCGGGCGAAAACCGCGCACGCTTCTTCAAGTACCCGCGCCGGGGTTACTCCTTGACGGGCTCGCCCTTCACACGAACCTCGGAGACGCCGCTGCGCACGACGCGGACCTTGATGCCCTCGGCGATCTCCACTTCGAGCTCCGTATCGTCGACGACCTTGGTCACCTTGCCGACAATGCCGCCGCCGGTGACGACCTGGTCGCCGCGCCGGATGTTCTTCAGGAGCTCTTCGCGGCGCTTCATCTGCGCACGCTGCGGCCGGATGATCAGGAAATACATCACCACGAAGATCAGCAGGAATGGCAGGATGGACATCAGAATGTCGGCGCCGCCGCCCCCAGGGGCCGCCGTCTGCGCGAAAGCTTCGGTAATAAACATCGATCACTCCTTGAGTTCAAATTGCGCGCTTGCCCCCGCGGCAAACCTGCCGGAATATAGGCAAGCCGTCCCGTAACACAAATCGTCGGTACACTTCCCCGTTTCTCCTGCCTCTGGCACAAATTCCGCAGCAGGAGAACCCCCTGGTTGCAGGCTGCCGGTCTTTTCCAGCGCAAACCGCCGTGCTACCGAGAAAAACGCCGCCGGCGGCAGCTTCAACGGATTCGACCGGAGGATGAACGTCGCGGCGATTCAAGGATTTGGGTGGGCTGACGCACGCCCGTTATCGCGCGGGTCGGCCGCCCAGTTCGAAATTCAGCCTGCCGGAGATACATGAAATGCCCGAAAGCAAGATCGACGTCCTGCTCAACGAAATACAGAAGCTTTCGGCCGCGATGGAGCGCATCGCCGGACCGGCATATGCCGTCAACAATTGGCATGAGGCGGAGTGTTTCGTCTGGGCACCGGCCACGCGCCACCTGCAGCCCGTCCCGAGGCCGAATCGCATCGACCTCGCGCTCATCGCCGGCGTCGACCATGTCCGCGACATTCTCTTCGACAACACGCTCCGCTTCGCCGAAGGCTATCCGGCGAACAACGTGCTCCTGTGGGGCGCCCGCGGCATGGGCAAATCGTCACTGGTCAAGGCGGTCCACGCAAAGGTCGCCCACGACACCGGCAGCGCAATCAAGCTTGTCGAAGTACACCGGGAGGATATCGCCACCCTGCCCGTGCTGATGGAAATCCTGAAGGCGGCGCCGATGCCCGTGATCGTCTTCTGCGATGATCTCTCCTTCGATCACGACGATACCTCCTACAAGTCGCTGAAGGCGGTTCTCGACGGCGGCGTCGAGGGGCGCCCGGCAAACGTTCTGCTCTATGCGACGTCCAACCGCAGACACCTGCTTCCCCGCAACATGATGGAAAATGAACAATCCACCGCCATTAACCCCTCGGAGGCCGTCGAGGAAAAAGTGTCGCTATCCGACCGCTTCGGGCTATGGCTGGGTTTCTACAAGTGCAGCCAGGACGACTATCTGGCGATGGTCGACGGGTATGCGCAGTACTTCAAATTGCCTCTCGAGCCCGAAGCGCTGCATGCCGAGGCTCTTGAATGGGCGACGACGCGAGGATCGAGGTCCGGCCGCGTCGCCTGGCAATTCATTCAGGATCTGGCCGGTCGTCTGCGCAGACAGCTCGACACTCCTGCGTAATAGCACCTGCCGCCAGGTGGCGTGATCGCACAAGCGCCGCGCGTCTTGCCAGACACGCGGCGCTTTCGATTTGCCTACCAGCCGGACACAGCCGGTGCCATGGCTTATTCCAGATAGGTCGCAGGGTTGACCGGGGTCGCATTCTTGCGCACCTCGAAGTGAACTTGTGGCCGGGTCGCTCTGCCTGTCATGCCGGAGGATGCGAGCGTCTGGCCGCGCTGGACTTTCTGACCGCGTTGGACCTTGAGTTCGGCAGCGTTGCCGTAAACCGTCACCGTACCGTCGTCGTGGCGCACCAGAACGGCATTGCCGAGTTCTTTCAGGCTGCTGCCCGAGTAGATCACGACGCCGTTCTCGGCTGCCTTGATGGGGGTCCCCTCCGGCACCGAGATGTTGATGCCATCGTTTCGGTTGCCGTCGACATTGGCGCCATAGGCCGCGACGACCGCGCCACGGACCGGCCAACGGTACTTTCCGATGCCGGTCGATTTCGGAAGATCCTCGTTACCATCCGACCGGATGGCAACCTCCGACACGCTTTCCTTGGCGGCAGGCGCCTTGGTTTCAGTCAGCTTGCCCTGCTCCGTCGAAGCCGCCTGGGCCTCGTTCTTCTTGGCCGAAACAGAAGCCGTGACCACCGCATCGGTCGCCGGTGTTTTCGCCGAGGCACTCGGGATGTTGAGTTTTTGCCCGATGCGGATGGCTTCTGTCGAAAGCCCGTTTGCCTGCTTCAGGGCAGCGACCGAAACGCCGTTCGCCTTCGCGATACGGTTGAGCGAGTCGCCCGGCTTGACCGTATAGGCACCATTTCCACCGCCCTCGCCGGCGCTGTTGAGCTTGCCCGCCGCGACATCGCTGCGGCTTTCGCTCTTTTCACGCGATTGGGACTGGCCGGGGAGGATCGCCACCTCGCGCTGATCGGTCGGCAGCGGAGACGGACGCTTCTTGCCGCCCTCCACGTCGGCGATCGAACCCGATGCAGCCGCTTTCGCGGCGCTGCCTGCGGTACCGAATGTCGGAATAACGAGGCGTTGGCCCGGCTCTACCTGGCTTGCCGATTTTAGGCCATTCGCCTTCAGTATCTCCTTCTCGGGGACGCCGAACCGTCTGGCGAGGACCGTAACCGTGTCGCCTTGACGGACCATGATCGTCGGCGCGTTGGAGGCGCTCCAGCCCCCCTTGCCCGACATATCCTTGGCAGCCCCCGCCAGCGGCTCCGCCTTCGGGAGGGCCGCAGCCTGCGATTCGAGGGAAGCGGTCTGAACCTGCGGCTGCCGGGATGCGGCCGACGGCTCATCGAGGCTCGTTCGCTGAACGCTCATCGGCGTCGATGCGACACGGGCGCTGGATACCGGCGCGGCCGCCGTATTGTAGCCTCCGTTGCCGTCGCCGGAGGGATAGGATTGACCGAGCGCTGCGCTGTTCCCGTAGGAGGGCGCCGCACCGCCGCTCGCGACATCGCCTCGCGGTACCGTACTCGAGCCCTGCGGGATCGAACCCGTCATTATGTCGTCGGACCGCGAAAAGAGCCCGCCGAAGCGGCTGGCGTCAGAACTGCAACCGGTCGCTACACCCGCAAGCAGGATCGCCGCACAGAGACGGATCACGGACTTGCCTGCCTGGGGAGATACAAATTTACGCATGACGCTTTACCCACTCCGAACGCAACTCGCTGTAGAATGATTAAAGCGCATTAGAGTTACCGCCCGGTTAAAGGCGGCACCGTTTTGGCGAAATGCTAACCATAGCCGCGCCGGAGCGGGCGTTCTCCGGTCATACATCGGAGGTCTGCAAACTCTCCGCACCTCATCTCTGTGCTTGTCACAGAGATGAGAGCAGCGCCGCGTCTGCGGCGCGGGGAAGCGTTCTTTCAGCCCAAGGACTTGGCCTGACTGGATCCCTGTGACGAGCACAGGGATGAGGAGATCAAACAAGCCGCGGCGGGTATCCCGGATCTCAACAGGCCCTATAGCAGCTCGGAATAAAGCCGTTCGATTTCGGTCATCGGTCTCGGCTCGGGCGCATCTACCTCATAGCTGATGTTGGACGCATCCCAGGCGAAAAAGGCGCGCTCTGCCGGCGACATCGTGGTTGTGGCCGGCGAAGGGGCAATCTTGTCTTCCTCGAGAAAGACGCTGACCAGGTTCTCGAATTCGGCATCCATGTCGAGGCCGCTGTCGGCATCATAATCGAGCGACCGCAGGCCCGCGACCGCCGCTTCGCGCGTCCCGAAATAGCGCAGGCTGTTCTGATCCTCCGGGCGAAGGCCGTCATAATAGTCGATGAAGGCCCGGTAATATGCCCTGTAGTCACCGGTTTCGGCGAGCCTGCCGAACGCCTGGTGTTCGCGTGCCGCTAGTTGCGGCGAAAGACGATTGTTCCACTCGTCCTTCGTGAGAGGCGGCAATTTCTCAGGCGTTCTTTTGGCCCGGCCGAGATAGAGCAGCGCGTCGGCGGAAAGCGAAATGCGCGGTGTCGGATCGACGAAGCCCGTAGGCGGAACCGGCACCCCGCTCTCGCCCTTGTCTGCGGCACCGGTCGGGTCAGCCGAACGCCCGGCAAGATTGCCCAAGCCGTCGCCTGACGCAGCGGCAGCGTTCAACCTGTTCTCGATCTGCATATGCCGTCTCCGTCTATCGCACGACGACCGCGATGCGGAGCAAATGCACACTCCGCGCCATGTTCATGCTGTCCCGGCCTGGATCACGATGATTTCAGGTCGGGTACCTAAAGCGGGAAGCTTGCACGGGGCTGGAGCGGGTTAAAATTGTCTTAACGCACTCATCCCGCCCTAAAGGAACGACGCTACCTGTGGGACGATCGGGAGGTAAGGCGCGTCGAACAGATCTTCCCGGTCGAAGCGGCTACCGGTACGGTTGACGCGAACGATGCGGCAATGCGTTTCGCTCATCATGATCGGCACCAGCAGGGTGCCGCCCGAAACGAGATGATCGGAGAACGTCCGGGGAAGGCTGTTGAATGCGGCGGTAATGAGAATCCGGTCGAAGGTGCCCTCGCCCGGCACTCCTGCGCTGCCATCGGCCTGGCGGACGACGACGTTGCGCAGGCCCGCCTTCTCCAGGTTTTTCTGCGCCGATGCGACGAGTGTCTGATACCTGTCGATCGTCAGCACGCGCTCGGCGATCCGCCCCATCACGGCCGCGGTAAAGCCGCTGCCGGTTCCGACCTCGAGTATGCGCTGGCCAGGCTTGAGATTGAGACAGTGCAGGAGCCGGACGGCCATGTCGCAGCCCTCCATGAAGGAACCGCACTCGAGCGGAATGAGCCGTTTGGAGTAGACCTCGTCCTGGTATTGCGGCGGAGCGAAGAGCGTCCGCGGCGTCTGCTCCACAGCCTTCAGCAGCTCATGATTGACGATGCCGCCCGAGCGAAGCCGCAGCGCCATCGCTGCAAACCCCTCCTGCTGCGAAATTCGTCCGTTCAAGCGACACTTCCTTCCCGCAATGCCTGCGCGATGCGTTCCTGAGCGGCATGATCGGTCATGTCCAGTTTAAGCGGGGTTACCGAAATCCTGTTGTCGCGGAGAGCCCTGATGTCGGTGCCTGAACGGAAATCGCCGGCACGCTCGCCGAAACGGAGCCAGAAATAGGGAAAGCCGCGTCCGTCCGTGCGCTCGTCGATGCTGAGACCGAATTCGAGCTTGCCCTGCGATGTGACTTCAACGCCCGCAACGGCATCGACGGCGCAGTTCGGAAAGTTCAGGTTGATGAGCGTTCCGTCCGGCAAGTCGACACCCATCAATGTGCGGATGAGCGCCGGTGCGTGCGTCTCGGCTACATCCCAGGGAACGTCGCGGCCGACGGCATGTTGATAGGCCTGGCTGAGCGCGATCGAACGAATGCCCTGCAGCGTTCCCTCGATGGCGCCGGCCACCGTTCCGGAATAAGTGACATCGTCAGCAAGATTGGCGCCGACATTGACGCCGGAAAGGACGAGGTCGGGCTTGCGATCAAGGATCTTCTTGACCGCCATGATCACGCAATCGGTCGGCGTGCCCCGGAGCGCGAACCGCCGTTCGGAAACCGGGCGCAGACGCAGCGGCTCCGAAAGCGTCAGAGAATGAGCAAGCCCGCTCTGGTCCACTTCCGGCGCCACCACCCAGACGTCGTCCGATATCGTCCGGGCGATCCGTTCCAGCACGGAGAGGCCCTCGGCGTGAATGCCATCGTCATTCGTCAGCAGGATGCGCATTGCCGGTCTTCTTCCGCTTCTTCGTGCTTAGGCCGATTTCTCGATCCGCCGCAGGCCGCCCATATAGGGCACAAGGACGTCCGGCACCGTGATCGAGCCGTCATCATTCAGGTAATTCTCGATCACGGCAATCAGCGCCCGGCCGAGGGCGACGCCGGATCCGTTGAGCGTGTGGACGAACTTCGTCCCCTTCTCTTCTTTCCCGCGGTAACGTGCGTTCATCCGGCGGGCCTGGAAATCGCCGCAGACGGAGCAGGAGGAAATTTCGCGATAGGCGTCCTGGCCCGGCAGCCAGACCTCGAGATCATAGGTCTTGCGCGCGCCGAACCCCATATCGCCGGTGCAGAGCGTCATGACGCGGTAGTGCAGGCCGAGGCGCTTCAGCACCTCCTCGGCACAAGCGGTCATCCGCTCGTGCTCGTCTATCGAACTTTCGGCGTCGGTGATCGACACCAGTTCGACCTTGTTGAACTGATGCTGGCGCAACATGCCGCGGGTGTCACGACCTGCGGAACCGGCCTCGGAGCGGAAGCACGGGGTCAGCGCAGTGAAGCGCAACGGTAGTTTTTCACCGTCGAGAATCTGCTCCCGCACCATGTTCGTCAGCGGGACTTCCGCGGTCGGGATCAGCCAGCGCCCGTCGGTCGTACGGAAGAGATCGTCGGAGAATTTCGGCAACTGTCCGGTGCCGTACATCGCATCGTCGCGGACGAGCAATGGAGGCTGAACCTCGATGTAGCCATGCTCCCCGGTGTGCAGATCAAGCATGAACTGGCCGAGTGCCCGCTCGAGGCGTGCAAGCTGGCCCTTCAGGATGGTGAAGCGCGAGCCGGCAATCCGGGCCGCTCCTTCGAAGTCCATCAGTCCCAGCGCCTCGCCGATCTCGAAATGCTCGAGAGGCTTGTGGTTCCAGCCGGGCTTGGCGCCGACGACCCGGGTCACGACATTTGCGCTTTCGTCCGCACCGACGGGCACGTCGGCGAGCGGCGTGTTGGGGATGCGCGACAGCGCATCCGAGAGCTCGGCCTCGATCCGGCGGCTTTCCTCTTCGGCCGCCGGCAACGCATTCTTGAGGTCGGCGACTTCGGCCTTGAGCCTGTCGGCCAGCTCGCTGTTCTTCTGGGCCATCGCCGCGCCGATCTCCTTCGACGCAGCATTGCGCCGCGACTGCATGTCCTGCAACGACTGGAGGACTGCGCGGCGGCGTTCGTCAAGTGCGATCAGGGACGCCGACAATGGCTCCGCACCCCGTTTCGCCAGGGCTTCATCGAGCGCGTCTGCATTCTCACGGATCCATTTGATATCGAGCATAGTCGTTCCACGCGTTGGTTGCTGCATGACATCGGAGCCGTTGACGACGAAATCCTGCAGCGATTCAGAATGCCACAGCGCCCCTCGCGCGTCCGAAGAGCGCGGGCGCTGCAGTAACGGCGCAAGAACTCCGCGGTCAGCCCTTGGCGGGGTCAGCCGTCTCGGACGAACTTTCCTGCTCGGAGGCAGCCTCGCGCTCGAGGGCCTCGGCAGCCCTTCGCCTTTCGACGATTCGCGCCGTGTAGATTGAAATTTCGTAGAGAAGGATGGCTGGCAGCGCAAGGCCGATCTGGGAAACCGGATCCGGCGGCGTCAGAACCGCTGCGACCACGAAGGCGATCACGATCGCGTATTTGCGCTTTTCGGCAAGCCCCTGGGAGGTGACGAAGCCGACACGCGCGAGGAGCGTCGTGATGACCGGCAACTGGAACACCAGACCGAAGGCGAAGACCAGAGACATGATGAGGCTGAGATACTCGGACACCTTCGGCAGGAGCTGGATGGCGACCTGCCCTTCGCCGCCGCCCTGTTCCATGGCGAGGAAGAACCACATGACCATCGGCGTGAAGAAGAAATAGACCAGCGCGCCGCCAAGCAGGAACAGGAGTGGCGAAGCGACGAGGAACGGCAGGAAGGCAGCGCGTTCGTTCTTGTAAAGGCCGGGTGCAACGAACCTGTAGACCTGCGACGCGATGACCGGAAATGCGATCACCAGCGCACCGAACATCGCGACTTTGATCTGCGTGAAGAAGAACTCCTGCGGCGCCGTGTAGATGAGCTCGACGTTGCGGTGGCTGAGCCCGGCCCAGCTCACGGCCCACTTGAACGGCAGAACAAGAAGGTTGAACAGCTGCTTGGCAAAATAGAAGCAGACGAGGAACGCCACGAAGAATGCGCCCACCGCCCACATCAACCGCGTGCGCAGTTCGATCAGATGCTCGATAAGCGGCTGCGGCCGGTCCTCGATATCGCGGCTCATGCATCACCTTTCTTGCGCGAAGCCGCGCGCGTCTTCGACTTATTCGCAGCCGGCGCTTCGCCCGGCGCCTTGCGCGCCGGCGACTTCTTCGGCGCCGTTTCGCCCGCGGCCTTCTTCGTGACGGAAGTGCCTGGCTTCTTCGACTGCGCTCTGGGCTTGGGCGCAGGTTTCGGTTCGCTCGCCTTCGGCACGTCGGCGGCACGGTCCATCTGCCTCGATGCCGAGCTCACCGCTGCCGCCGCCACCTTTTCCGTGGCTTTTGCCGCCGTTTCGCCGACGGCGTCGGTATTGACCGGTTCGACCAGTGGTTCGGGCGTTGCGGAGGCTGGCGGTCTGTCGGGCGTGGTCGCCTTTTGCAGATCGGATTTGATCTCGTTTCCGAGCTGCCGCAGCGGGTTCATCGCATCCCGCAATGCCGCGGTCGGATTGAGACTTTGCGCATCGCTGATCGTCTTGCGCACGTCGTCGAGATCGGCTTCGCGCAGCGCCTCGTCGAACTGCCGCCGAAAATCGGACGCCATTCCGCGCATCTTGGACGTCATCCGTCCAAACGCGCGCAGCATCGGCGGCAGGTCCTTCGGACCGACGACGATGATCAAGACGATTGCGATAACAACAAGCTCGGTCCAGCCGATATCAAGCATCCGACGCGCCCTAAAAACCCGTGATGCGGGCTACCGGGTGCCTGTCGCACCCAGCCCCGTCAGCTTCCGACCGTCAGCGGACTTCGTCAGATTTGTGGTCGACGGTCTTGCCGTCGATCGATTTGTCGGCCGAAGCGACCTCGTCGTCGCCCATGCCCTTCTTGAAGTTCTTGATGCCTTTGGCAACGTCGCCCATCAACTCGGGGATCTTGCCGCGGCCGAACAGCAGCAGAACCACCGCCAGAACGATCAGCCAATGCCAGATACTAAAGGAACCCATCCACTTACTCCCTCGAGACCCTAAACAGATTAGAGCCCAGCACGTTGTCATTTTTCAGGCGCACCCCTCAGGGGACGCCTCCTCTTGGCGGACCCTAAGGTGTTGATGCGTCTTTTTCAAACACCAATATGTCGCGCTCGTTAACGGAAAGCGTGACGTCACGCAATCCTTGCGGCAGCAAATCGGCGCGGATGCGGGCGCGAACCGTGCGTTCGGACTGCGGCACGGCGAGTTCCAAAAGCTCCACGACGCCCAGGAAGCGCCGGGACACGATGCGCGCCGGAATTTCTCCACCGGTCTCGTCGAGCCGGATGCCGGAAAGACGCACGGCTACGCTCAGTGGCTGCCCCTCCGTATATTGCCCGGTTGCCACAACCCCCAGCGGCGTTTCGACATGACCGTCCCGCACGCGCGCATCGAAGACGTTTATTTCGGAGAAGAAGCCGGCAGTGAAGAGATCGCAGGGCCGGCGATAGAGCTCGTCCGCCGTGCCGACCTGCACCAGGCGGCCGTCCTTCAGGAGGGCGATCCGGTCAGCCATACGCATCGCCTCCTCGGCGTCGTGCGTTACGACGATGGCGGTCGCGCGCGTCTCGCGCAGTATGGCCAGCGTGTCGGCGCGGATAGAATCCTTCAGGCGGGAATCGAGGCCGGAAAAAGGCTCGTCCATCAGCAGCACCGCCGGCCGCGGCGCAAGTGCACGGGCCAGCGCCACGCGCTGCTGCTCGCCGCCGGAGAGCACATGCGGATACCGCTCGGCATAATGCAGAAGGCCGACCCGCTCCAGCGCGGCATCGGCCTGCAGCAATGCCTTCTTCTTCGGCAATTCGGTCAAGCCGAAACAGACGTTCTCACGGATGGTCATATGAGGAAAAAGGGCGAAGTCCTGGAACATCAGGCCGACGCCGCGTTGCTCGGGCGGAACGAAGATGGAAGGGCCGGATATTTCCTGTCCGTTCAGCAGAAGGCGCCCGCCCGTCTGCTTCTCGATGCCCGCGGCGATACGCAACAGCGTTGTCTTGCCGGAGCCGGACGGTCCGAGCAGGCAGAGCACTTCGCCGGCTTCGGCCTTGAGCGTTACGCCCTTGATCGTATCCTTGGAATGGTAACGATGGCTGATATTCTCGAATGCCAGGTTCGCTGCGAACGACACACCCGAGCGCCTCGTCATCGCGACGGCGCCGTTACGCGCATCTGAAACCATGCTTGCATTCCTCGACCCGAAGATCCCGTTCTATACCTAAAGCCGATATCCATACTCAGGATTTTTAATCGTCTTCTTCAGGCTTCGGTGTCAAGAGGCCCAGTTCTTCGAGGTCCATCTGGGTGATGGGATCCTCGTTTTCGGCAAACTCATCGTCGCCGATCGGAACCGGAATGTTCAGATGGGAAGGGACACGCCCGGACAGCAGGCCGGCCCCCTTCAGTTCCTCGATGCCGGGAAGATCGCGGATCTCTTCGAGGCCGAAATGATCGAGGAAGTCTCTCGTCGTGCCGAACGTCACCGGACGCCCGGGCGTGCGCCTGCGACCGCGGAACCGCACCCATCCTGCCTCCATGAGCACGTCGAGGGTACCCTTCGAAGTCTGGACGCCGCGGATATCCTCGATCTCTGCCCGTGTCACCGGCTGGTGATAGGCGATGATCGCCAGCACCTCCAGCGCCGCGCGCGACAGTTTGCGGACCTCCTGCTCGTCCGTATTGACGACGAAGGACAGATCCGCGGCAGTGCGGAAGGCCCAATGGTCGGCGACCTGAACAAGGTTGACGCCGCTGCCCGCATAACGGTTCTTGAGCCTCGCCATCACGCTTCCGACGTCCACACCGCGCGGCAGGCGCCCGGCGATATAGGCTTCTGAAACCGGTTGGGCGGAGGCAAATACGAGGGCCTCGGCGATCCGCTCGGCTTCCTGCTCGAGCCTCGGATCGAAAGAAAATTCTTCCTCGTAATCCTCGTCACCGGGCAGGAATTTCTGGGCTTCAGCCACGCGCCGCCTCCATCTCCGCCAAGGTTGCCGCATCGAACGGATTTGGCCCGCGCCGCAGATAGATCGGCGTGAAGGCCCCTTCCTGACGGATTTCCAACCGCCCTTCGCGCACCATTTCGAGTGACGCCGCAAAGGAGCTCGCAATCGCCGTCGCGCGCTCCTTCGGGCTTGTCATGTAGCGGATCAGGAAATGGTCGAGCGCCGTCCAGTCGTCAAGGCTCCCGACCATTCTCGCCAGGATCAAACGCGCATCGCCGAGCGACCAGACATGCCGCTTCTCGATCGTCACCTGGGTTATCGCCTGACGCTGCCTGAGCGTCGCATAAGCTGTCAGCAGGTCGTAGAGCGAGGCGTCATAATCGGACTTCCTCTCCGTGACGATGTGCTCGGGCGCACCGCGCACGAAGATGTCCCGGCCGAGGCGGTTCCTGTTCACGAGTTTCATCGCGGCGTCGCGCATCGCCTCCAGACGTTTCAGGCGGAACGCAAGCGCCGAGGCCATCTCCTCGCCCGATGGGCCTTCATCCTTTGCCGGCTGAGGGATGAGCAGGCGCGACTTGAGATAGGCCAGCCACGCCGCCATGACGAGATAGTCGGCTGCAAGCTCAATACGGATAGACCGTGCCCGCTCGACGAAGGCGATATATTGTTCCGCGAGCGCCAGCACCGAAATGCGGGAAAGATCGACGCGCTGGCTGCGCGCAAGGTGCAGCAGGAGGTCCAGCGGACCTTCGAAGCCGGCGATGTCAACGACGAGCTCGTCCTCGTGCAATCCGCGACGGGCAGACTCGTCCTGCCACAAAGGCTCCATCGGCGCCTTCGCGGAAGGCATTTCCTGCCTTTCGTCCGATTTGCTCACGACCCTGCCCTTTCAGCAACGGACCCGCCCGCCAGGCTCAAGAGCCTAGGCGAGCGCAAACATTGCGTTGAACTCCGCGCGCAGTGCAGCTTCGACTGCGTCGTCCGGTTCCCGGAAAGCGGCCTCGGCAGCCCTCGCCCGGCGGAGCCTCTCCCCGGAGAGAACCGGAACGACATCTGCCACGGCCTTCATTTCTTCCATAATGCCGTGACAATGCAAGACGAGATCAAGACCGGCGGCGATTATTCCGCCGGCACGTGCCGTCATGTCGCCGGCAAGCGCATTCATGGAGACGTCATCGGACATCAGCAGACCGTCGAAGCCGATGTGGCCCCGGATGATCTCGCGCACGACTTTCGCAGAGGTCGTCGCCGGGTTGTCCGGGTCGATAGCAGTGAAGACCATGTGCGCCGACATGGCCATCGCTTCGTCCTTCATTGCCGCGAAGGGCAGAAAATCGCTGCTCTTCAATTCATCGAGACCGGCGCTGACGACCGGCAGGTTGTGATGCGAGTCGACGAAGGTCCGGCCGTGACCGGGCATGTGCTTCATCACCGGCAGCATGCCGCCCGCCTTCAAACCTTCGCTCATCGCGCGACCGATCGCGGTTACCGTCGCCGGGTCATGCCCGTAGGCACGATTGCCGATCACGTCATGGCTGCCGGGTACCGGCACATCGAGTACCGGCAGGCAATCGACCGTAATGCCGAAGCGCATCAGGTCGAAGGCATGCAGACGCCCCATGAGCCATGCGGCACGCAGGCCGAGTTCCCTGTCCCGCCGATAGATTTCACCGATGGCCGCGCCGTTCGGATATTGCTGCACGAGCGGCGGGCGTATGCGCTGAACGCGACCGCCCTCCTGATCGATCAATACCGGGGCCCGGGGGCTGCCGATGCTGTCACGCAGGCTCGCCACCAGGTCGCGGATCTGCTCTTCCTCGCCGATATTGCGTCCGAACAGTATGAAGCCCCATGGGCGCTCGCCCGCAAAGAAGTCGCGTTCTTCCTGCGTCAGCGTGAGGCCCTTGCAGCCGGATATGAATGCTTTTGATTCGCTCATGCGAAAAGCATACTGCATGTTTCCCGGAGCGGGAAAAGTGTGTGCGGTTTCCGCTCACTTCCCGCTCCAGCCCTTTGCACAACGAGAACGGGCGCGGCATCCCTGCCGCGCCCGTTCTCGTTTCGGACTTTGCCGTGTTTATTTCGTTACCAGGCAGCTTCCGCCGGCGCTTTTGTAGCGAGAGCAAAGCGAATTGGCCTCCTCGCGCGAACCGACGGGGATCCTGACCCGGTAATACGTGCCCTTGCCGGCGATCTCTGCCTTGCGGATGTCCACCCCGCGACCGCCGATCACGCTCGCGAACTTCGAGGAGAGATTGTTGTAGCTCTTCTGCGCCTCGGCCTCCGAAGGCAGAGAGGCAATCTGGATCACGTAGCTGCCGGCGGGAACCGAAGCCGTCGCCAGCGGTGCGGCTGCCGTTTCGGTTGCCGGCTGGCTTTCCGCGGGGGCCGCGGCGGGAGCAGCCGCCTCCGGCTGAGCGGCCGGGCGTGCCTGCGGCAGCGCGGTCGTCTTTACGCTTCGAACGGGAGTGACTCCTTCGGACGCTGCAGCGAGCTGATCCGGCGGCGCGGCAGCGGTTGCTTCGGCTTGTGAACCGGCGGCAACCGCTTCACCGGACGCACGGGCCGGGATCGGCGCCGCACCGCCGGCTGCTACCGCCGCGCTTTCCGGTTGCGGAGCCGGTTCCTCACGGGGGACAAGCGTACCGTCCGGCTTGACGATCATGGTGCGGACCTTGCGCGGTGCAACGGCGGGAACCGCTTCCTCTTCATCAGTCGCATTGCCGGCATCAGCCCCCGGCAGCAAGCGGGCGACCTCGTCGTCGTCGGCGGGCGAAGCACCCGGCAACATCTCGACGTCTCCACGTCCCTCGAGCGGCAAAGTCTCCGGCGTCAGCGTCCGCTGCACCACGTCCATCGGCTCCTCCGTCGAGGAGACCAGGCTCTGCTGGAGCGGCGCCTTGCCCGAGACGCCGGCAACGCGGTCGTAAACCGCCTTGTCCTGGTTCGGCACAGTCTTGCCGCCCTTCTCCTCGGGTACGACCTTCACCGGCGCCTTGTCCGCCAGGATGATCTTCGGACCATCGCCGGAAAGCACCGCGTTGCTGCCGCCCATCCAAGCGTAGACGGCGGCGCCGCCGACGATGATGATCCCGGCAACGCTGGCGGCCAGCAGCATCGAGCGCTGAGACCGCCGGCCATAACCCTCTTCACGATATTCCTCGGCCCGAGCATGGGGCATCGCCGTCACGCGCTCGGCTTCCTGCGTTGCGCTCCGGCGCTCCGCCATCGAGCGCTGGAAGTCTTCCTCCATCGCCTTCTCGAACTCGTCGAAATCATCGGCCGGTGCGAGTGCAGGACCCGCCTTGTCCGCCGATACAGACACGGGCTCGAGGTCTGCTCCGTTCTTGGCAGCAGGCGTCGGCGCGCTGAACAGCTGCGCCATCTCGGCGTCGATATCCAGATCGTAATCGGCCGGATAAGCCGCTGCTTTTTCCTCGGTCTCGACCGGAGGGAGTTGTGGAACGTCCAGTTCGCCGATCGGTGCGACGCCGCTTTCGGTCTCGCCGATCATCGCCGGGTCGAAAGGCAAGGCTACGTCGGCGGATGGCTTTTCGGGCTCCACCGGCACAGACATGTCCCGCGCCGATACCGGCGCTTGATGGACGAATGTCTCCGGCTCGCGTGGCGCGGCCATAGCCTGCAGATACGGCTGCGCAGGCGTTTCCACGAGCGCCGGGTGCGCTACGGCGGCTTGCGTAGCGACAACGCTCGCCGGCGCCTCGGCAACCGGGCTGTCCGCAAGATCGAGGTCGAGCGCTATGTCGGCCAATTCGAGTTCGAAGTCCTCGATGTCGAAGCTCGGCTCGACTTCCGCTTCCGGCATCCTGTTTTCGGGGATCTGAGGCGCTGCTTCCGCACGCATCTCGGGCGCACGTTCAGGCGACACGCTCTGCGCGACGACCGCCGGGCTTGTGGCAGCCGCGCTTGCGACAGCGGTCTCGACGGTCGGTGTGGCAAAAGCCCGCTGCTGCGAAACGCCGCCTGACGACGCTACCGGAGTCGCGCGGCTGAACGTCGGAGTAAAGGGATAGTTGTTCTTCTTCACCGCCGCCGGAGCGGGCCGATCCTGAGTTTCGGCCACGGCCGGCGCAGCGGCTTCTGCGGCGGCAGGCACCGGAAAACGCTCGACATCGGTCAGGAGCCGGTCGGCGCCGGTGGAAGCTGACGGTTGCGACGGCAGTTCCGGGGGTGCGACGGCAATGTCCGCCAGCTCGTCGCTCTGGACCGCACCGGCGAGATCGCCGGCCATGTCGACATAGACGGGCTCTGCAAGCCCGGCCTGCTCGGCGAGTTTGCCGGCTACGGCCAGCTTGGCGGAAAGCGGCTCCTGCCAGTCGGAGAAGATAGGAACATCGCTTACGTCGGCAGGTACGGAACCCGGCTGGGCAGCGTCGGTCGCATCCGGCGACGCATCGTAGCCAAGCGACAATTCGAGCTCGCGCTCCAGGTCCACGGCCGGTTCGTCATGCGGCGCCGCGACCGCAGCCACATCGCCATTCGACGTCCATTCCACCGGGGTCTCGATCGAAGGCAACGCGGCGGCCTCGGCGACCTCCTCGGGGGCCGGAGCGACATCGGCGACGACTGCATTCTGAGCAGCCTGCTCGTCGAAGACAGAGTGCGGGCCATCGGTCGGCACTGCGGCAGACGGATGTTCGACAAGGCCGCTATCGGGCCGAACAGGCGCCGCATGGGGCGTATCGTAGCTATCGAAGGCGCGGAGGAGCTCCTCCTCGAGATCGAAGGCCGGCTCGCGCCGCATCGCCTCCTGATGGCGCTGAAGTTCCTGCAGTTGCTGAACGGCTGGCCGAGCATCGTAACCGACAATGCGGGCAAGTTCGCTCAACGGATCATCATCGGCCAATGGTTCGAATTCTGCCGGCCCGCTTCGTGCGAATTGTTTGTCTGCCATACTCTCCACTCACAACTGCCTGCGTTGAATTGCCAGTGCATTGTGGGGAATTGGTGACACGACTTACCGCATCTCATCCGGTGCAGAAGTGCCTGTGATCGACAGGCCTGACTTCAATACCGAGGCGACAGCATGCACCAGCCCGAGTCTGGCAATGCTTAATTCTCTATTCTTATCGTTAACAAAACGTAATTCCGGGTTTTCCTTACCTTTGTTCCAGTGTCCGTGGAAGACCGCGGCAAGATCATACAGGTAAAAAGCGATCCGGTGAGGCTCGTGCGAGAGTGCTGCCGCCTCCACCACACGGGGATATTCTGCAAGCTTGGCGACGAGCTGCATTTCGGTGGGATCGACGATCGCGCCGGCCGCGGCCGCGAAATCGACTGAGGACAGATCAAGATCCGGGAATGCTTCCGCAGCCTGGCGGAAAACGGAACGGCAGCGCGCATGGGCGTATTGAACGTAGAAGACCGGGTTGTCCTTCGACTGTTCCGTCACCTTTGCGAAGTCGAAGTCGAGCGGCTCGGAGCTCTTGCGGTAGAGCATCATGAACCGCACGGGATCGCGCCCGACTTCGTCGACGACGTCGCGCAGCGTCACGAAATCGCCCGAGCGCTTGGACATCTTCACGGGCTCGCCGTTGCGATAGAGCTTCACGAGCTGGCAGAGCAGCACCGTCAGCTTCGCCGTTCCGCCGGAGATCGCGCGCGCAAGCGCTTCCAGCCGCTTCACGTAGCCGCCATGGTCGGCGCCGAGGACATAGATCATCTCGTGGAAACCACGATCGAACTTGTCCTTGAAGTAAGCAACATCGGCCGCGAAGTAAGTATAGCTGCCATCGGACTTGATCAGCGGGCGATCGATGTCGTCGCCGACCTCGGTCGAGCGGAAGAGCGTCTGCTCCCTGTCCTCCCAATCTTCCGGCAGCTGCCCCTTCGGCGGCGGCAGCGTGCCCTTGTAGACGTGACCCTTGAAGGTCAAATCGTTGATGGCCGTGCGGATCCGCGCTGCACCGTTGTCGTGCAGGGCCCGCTCGGAAAAGAACACGTCATGGTTGACGTTGAGTGCCGCCAGATCCTCACGGATCATCGCCATCATCGCGTCGATGACTCGCTCCTTGACGAGCGGCACCCATTTGTCCTCCGGCATGATCCTGAGGCTCGTGCCGTACTCGTCCGCGAGCGCCTCGCCCACCGGCACGAGATAGTCACCGGGGTAGAGTCCCGCCGGGATTTCGGCGATATCCTCGCCGAGCGCCTGACGGTAGCGCAGGAATGCCGAGCGGGCGAGCACCTCGATCTGCGAACCCGCGTCGTTGATGTAGTATTCCTTGGTCACGTCATAGCCCGCAAAGGCCAGCAGGTTGGCGAGCGCGTCACCGACGACCGCACCGCGGCAATGGCCGACATGCATCGGACCCGTCGGATTGGCCGAGACATATTCCACGTTGATCTTGCGGCCGGCGCCGAACGTGCTGCGTCCGTAATCGACGCCGGCACGGGTGATGGCTGCCAGAAGCTTCTGCCAATAGGAAACCGACAGGCGGACATTGATGAAACCGGGACCGGCAACGGAGACGCCGGCAACCTCCGGATCCTGCCCGAGCTTGTCGACGATAAGGTCCGCAAGCGCGCGCGGGTTCATGCCCAGGGGCTTGGCGAGCACCATTGCGGCATTGGTCGCCACATCGCCGTGACTTGCATCACGCGGCGGCTCTACATTGATGCGCCCGAAGTCCAGCTCGGATCGCTTTTCACGAATAATCTCAATCGATTCCAGAATTCTGTTAATTCTTGCTTCGAAGTCTGTGAAAAGGTTCATCTAATCCGTCCGCTTTTTCCAGCCACACTGGAGAATGGCGCAAATTCAAAGGAGGCCGGGTCCATCGAGAACCTGCAGCCTCCACGCGGGGGCGTCACTAGCGCAAATCGGGCGTATGGTCAAACAAGCGCCTATGCACGCTTATCGCGAAAGTATCGGTCATACCGGCGAGATAATCCCCGACGTGACGCGCCCGGGCCGGCTCCGCCATACCGGCGATCTGGTCGATCCAGTAATGCTCCTTCATCAGCGACGGATCGTCCATGAAGGCCCGGTAGAGGTCCGTTACGATCGATGCCGCTCCCTGCCGTACCCGCATCACCTCCGGATGCCGATAGATGCGCGTCATCAGCAAATTCTTGATCTGGCGGTCCGTCTCGCTCATCTCATCCGAGAAGGTGGCCATGACCCTGCCCGCGCATCGCACGTCTTTCGCGCTTTCCGGCCGGACTTCACCAAGCCTTTTCTGCGCCACGGCGATGACGTCCTCCACCATGGCGGTGATCTGCCGCCGCATGATCTCATGCGTGAACCGGCTGCTTTCAAGGCCCGGATATCGGTCGTGGACCTCGCGCATCAACCGGGCGAGAAACGGTATCTCTTCCAGCATTTCGAAAGTGAGATAGCCGGCACGCAGACCGTCGTCGATATCGTGGGTATTATAGGCGATATCGTCGGCAATTGCCGCCACCTGCGCCTCGAGGCTCGCAAAGCTCGCAAGCTCGAGGTCGTGAAGCGCGCAGTAATCGAGAATCGGCTGCGGAACCGGGCCGCGGAGGCCCTGCCCGTCGGCCGTCATCAGCGGGCCGTTGTGTTTGACGAGCCCTTCGAGACTCTCCCAGGTGAGATTGAGGCCGTCGAACTCCGCATAGCGCCGTTCCAGCTTGGTGACGATGCGCAGCGACTGGGCGTTGTGATCGAAGCCGCCATAGGGCTCCAGCACCTCGTGCAGTGCGTCCTCGCCGGTGTGCCCGAACGGCGTATGGCCGAAATCGTGGACGAGCGCCACACCCTCGGCGAGATCCTCGTCCAGTTTCAGCGCCCTGGCGAGAGCGCGAGCGATCTGAGCGACTTCGATCGTATGCGTGAGCCGCGTGCGGTAGTGGTCTCCGTCGGCGGCAATGAAGACCTGCGTCTTGTGCTTCAGCCGCCGGAAGGCCGTGGTATGAACGATGCGGTCGCGGTCGCGCTGGAAATCGGAACGGGTCGGGCTCGATGCCTCGGGATAAAGTCTGCCGCGGGAAGCCCAGGGGTTCGATGCATAAGCTGCGTGTTCACCGTAACCGAAACCAAGGGCCTGCCTGTCGACTGTCATTTCACACCTGCGCGCGTCATCCCATTGACGGGACATTCAAGCCTTCATACCTATAGAAAGCGCTACAGGAAAGCGACGCCGGCCGGCGACTCCGTCCCCTCGGGGCGGAACAGCGGCTTGCGGCAAGCCTGAAGATCGCCTGTCATGGCATGCGATTATAGCGTCAGAGCGAAGACGAATCTCTCCGGTTCTTGACCCCGGCAGGAGGCAAATAAGATGCAGGAAACAGTTACGCTTTCGGATGCGGCGGCCAGACGCATTGCCGCCATTCTCCAGGCGGAGAAGGACAAGAGCGCGATGCGCGTCTCCGTCGAAGGCGGCGGGTGCTCGGGCTTCTCCTACAAGTTCGATTTGGTGGACGCGGCAAATGCCGACGATCTCATCCTCGAAAAGGACAACGCCAAGGTCCTGATCGACAGCCTGTCGCTGGTCTATATGGGCGGCTCGGAGATCGATTTCGTCGACAACCTCCTCGGGCAGTCCTTCCAGATCAACAATCCGAACGCCGTCGCAAGCTGCGGATGCGGAACAAGCTTTTCGATCTGACGCCTCGCGCTGTATAACGCCACAGCTAAAGGTAGGGCGATCCGAGCCAGAGCAATCGGTTTGCCAGACGGTTTACGAGCGGCTGCGCGCGGAGCCCTGCAAGGGTCACTTCATCCGCGGCCGCGCGTATGGCACAGACCTTTTCGCCGATTGCGCGTGCGAAGGCTTCGTCGAGTATTTCGAGGTCGAACTCGAAATTGAGGCGCAGGGAGCGGGGATCGAGATTGGTCGAACCGACATAGGCCCAGCGATCGTCGATGACCATCAGCTTGGAATGGTTGAAGGCGCCCTTTGCCCGCCAGACGCGGCAATGACCTTTCAGCACCTGGTCGAACTGTGCCGTCATCGCGCGGTCGACGAGTGTCAGATTGTTGACAG
This sequence comes from Sinorhizobium meliloti, assembly GCF_017876815.1. Taxonomy (NCBI): domain Bacteria; kingdom Pseudomonadati; phylum Pseudomonadota; class Alphaproteobacteria; order Hyphomicrobiales; family Rhizobiaceae; genus Ensifer; species Ensifer meliloti. The sequence goes on from NZ_JAGIOS010000001.1 coordinate 3,548,223, forward strand.
AGGGCACGACGATGTCGACTTCGACGCCCTTCCTCGCCGCCGTCACGAGCGCGCTGACCAATTCCTTGTCCGGGAGGAAATAGGGCGACATCAACCGGATATGTTTTCGCGCCATCGAAAAGGCGCCCATAAGCATCTTGTGATTTGTCTCGTTGGTATTGTCAGGACCTGAGGGAACGGCCCGCATCAGCACCGATCGCCCGTCCGGCTCCGCCGGAAGGTCGGCGAGCCGCCAGCCGTCGCCTGTCAGTACCTCCTTGCTCGAAAACTGCCAGTCTTCCGCGGCAACCTGAAAGATATCGGCGACAACGGGTCCGGTCACGCGGAAATGCGTGTCGAAAGAAGCAGCCTTGCCTGCGATTTCAGCGGCAAAGCCCGCGCGGATGTTCATGCCGCCGGCGAAAGCGACCGCGCCGTCGACAACCATGATCTTGCGGTGTGTCCTGAGATTGGCATAGGGCAGCCTCAGGCCCATGATGATATTGCCGTTGAAGACGGCGGTCGGCACGCCTCCTTCCTTCAGATAGCCCACAATGGACGGCACGGAATAGCGCGCACCCACGGCGTCGATCAGGACGCGCACGGCGACGCCGCGTTTCACTGCGGCGATCAGGGCATCGGCGAAACGCATGCCGATGGGATCGCGGTCGAAAATATAGCTCTCGATGAGAATGCTGCGACGGGCGGAGGAGATCTCGTCGAGCATCGCCGCATAGACCGCGTCGCCGCCCTCGAGCATGGTGATGTGGTTTCCCGCCGACATCGTGAAGCGCGCAACGCGGTCTCCAAGCATCTTCATTGCCGCGAAACGCTGTCCGAAACGGGCCACCACCTGATCATGCGTGACATCGAAGCGCCCGAAAGGGTCCCGCTCGGTCGAGCGCAGCAGCGAGCGCTGCAAGCCGATAGACGAGCGGCGCATCCGATTGATGCCGGCAACCGCGTAGATGACCGCACCGATGACCGGTGAGAGCAGCACAACCCCGACCCAGCCGGCGGCCGCCCGCACATCGTCTTTCGTCATCGCCGCATGGATGATTGCCGGGACGCCGAGGACGACCGAAAGCAGCGCCAGAAAATGCGGCCAGTAACTCTCTATGAACACGATCATGCGCGGGACTATAGACGGACGCGGTGCGGAATCAATTCGGCTACTTAAGGGTGAAATCTAGCGCGGGGAAGAAGCGGAAGATGCGCCGGAACGGCGGCCGCCTGATCCGGACCCATGTGGCGGATCCCGGATTTGTCAAAAGAATTTCCAGCGGCTAGAACGAACCGACCGAACGGACTCAAATCTCGTGAGATGCAAGGCTGCCCAATGAAGATTGCCACATGGAACATCAATGGCGTCAAAGCGCGTCTCGACGGCCTCGTTGGCTGGCTCAGGGAATCGAACCCCGACATCGCCTGTCTGCAGGAGATCAAATCCGTCGACGAAACATTTCCGAGAGGCGAGATCGAGGCGCTCGGCTACCATGTGGAGACGCATGGACAGAAAGGCTTCAATGGCGTCGCCCTGCTCTCCAAGGTGAGACCGGACGAGATCAATCGCGGATTGCCGGGAGACCCCGCCGACGAACAGTCGCGCTTCATCGAAGGCGTGTTCTCCGTCAATGGCGGAGCCCTTCGGGTCTGCTGCCTCTATCTGCCCAACGGAAATCCGGTAGAGACGGAAAAATACCCCTACAAGCTCGCATGGATGCGGCGCCTGGCCGCCTTTGCGGAACAGAGGCTCGTCCTCGAGGAACCGCTCATCCTGGCCGGCGACTACAACGTCATTCCGGAGGCGCACGACTGCTGGGACGTAAAGGTCTGGCGGAACGACGCTCTCTACCTGCCGGAGACACGTGCCGCCTTTCGGCGGCTGCGCAACCTTGGCTTCACCGACGCGGTGCGCGCGACCTCCGACGAGGCGCCGCTCTATTCATTCTGGGATTATCAGGCCGGCTGCTGGCAGAAGAATTTCGGCATCCGCATCGATCACCTGATGCTGTCGCCGGAGGCGGCAGACAAGCTCGTGTCGACCTCTATCGAAAAGCACGTCCGGGCCTGGGAAAAGCCGTCCGACCATGTGCCCGTAACGGCTGAATTCGCGTTCGAGACGGCCTGAGGCGAGCCGACCTTCCCTGCCCTAAGGTCGCCATCCTCGGGTCAGGCCGCACGGGACCTCAATCGTCGTCGTTCTGCAGATGCATGTTCTGGGACATCGTTATCGCTACCCGGCGGTCGTCTTCGGTGGCGAGCGAGAACGCCTGTTCCTGCATGGCCTGGAGCCAGGGCCGGTCCTTGGGGGAACATTGGCCGAGCGCCGCCGTCATGTATGCGAGACCGCGTGCGGTCTGACCTTCCTGGAAAATGACGTTGCCGAAAACGCCCATGGCGCCGGCATGACCATTCTTGCGCGCCCGGTTCAGCCATTTCTTGGCCTGCTGGACATTGACGCTTCCGCCCTCGCCCGAAAGCAGCATGCGCGCGAGCTGAAATTGCGCTTCCGCCACGCCGAAAGTGGAGGCCGCCTGGAAATACAACTGCCTGGCCTGCGACAGGTCGGACCTTACCGGGGTGTCGGGAATGCCGCGCCGGTAGTAGCCGGCAAGCGAAATCAATGCATTGACGAAGTAGCCGGTATCTTCCGAGCCGGGCTCGACGCCCTGTTGTGCGATTTCGCTGTAGATCTTGAACGCTTCGAGATCGTTCTCCGCGACCCCATCGCCATAGGCGTACATATTGGCGAGCGCCCAGCGAGAGCCCGTGTGCCCCTTTTCGGCCGCATACCGGTAGGCCTCTACCGCTTCGTCTTTCCGGCCGCTCTTATAGGCGGAAAAACCGAACTTGAAGAGCGCGAAGGGGCCCGACTCCTTGGTCACGCCGGCTCCGGGATCGAAAGCCCGTGCTGGCCCGGCCGCAGTTGCGCCAACCGCCAGCGACATGCCAAGCACCGCAACCCTAAGCGACTTCAATTCACCCGCGCGCATAACAATCAGTTTCTTTTGTTCGAGCCGGCCACGCCGACCCCATCACCGTCGCGAAGATGCTGTACGCACTGGCTCCTGCGCCCACCGGTGCTCCGGCTGCGTGCCTGAGGCCAATGCTAGGGAATATCATGACGGCACACAAACTCACTTCACCTCAACGCGGGCATGGAACTCGACTAGCCTTCGTCCCTATATCGCTGCTCTCATTTTGTGGCGGGAAATGGACATAATCGACCCGGTCCGGATAGTAGCAAACCGTAGCAGGAAATGTGTTGCTGAATCGTCACATTCACAACCGCTTATAAGCGTGGTTACCAGATACAAAAAAGGCCCGGGGAGACCGGGCCTTTTGGAGTAATTGCCGAGAGGTCAGAACCTGACCTTCAGAGAAGTTGAGATCGCCCCGACGAAGTCATTGCCAAAGTCGTAGGAGACGTCACCGCCAATCGTTTGTCCTTCGAAATCAACCGGACCGGAACTGCCGCTGGTCAGGATACCGACGACACCGGCGAGACGGATTTCCACATTTTCGGTCGGCGTATAGGAAACGCCTGTGCCGAGCGTCCAGGTATCGGTCTGCGCGCCGTATCCCTGGCTTGTTCCACGATCCCAGGTGAGGCTGACTGCACCGCTCCACTGATCGTTGAACTTGTGGCCGATGCCGCCGGTAACCGTCCAACCGTCCCGGTAAAGGAGGTCGAGGCTGGTGCACGGCGTAGTAGGCGATATCGTCGCAGGGCAGAATGTTACAACCTGCAGCTGACTCCAATCGGTCCATTTGATGGAGCCAAACGCCAACCAGCCGGGGGCGATGCCCGATTGAACCTTGAGTTCAAGCGAATCCGGCATCGAGGCCGAACCCTGAACGTCATATTTGGTGCCGGTGATCACCCGAGGTCCAACCGGAAAAGGGTTCGGAAACGCAAGCTGACGCAGATCGATGAAGCCCGATAGATCATCCAGATCCACAGCACTGTTATAAACTAAGCTCGCCCGCATCGCATATTCGGGAATTTCGTACGCGACGCCGGTGCGCCAGCCCCATCCGCTATCTTCCAGCTCGAGACGACCGACGCCGGAAAAGGTTGAAAACGGAAACGGCGCGAAGGTGTAATCCTGCACGAGCCGTTCTTTAAAGCCGCCCACTTCCTGATAGAACCCACCGCCAATAACACGGAAATAGCCGGGTCCCATTTGCCACTTATAGGAACAGGTGGCCGCATAGTTGTCGCTCTCCACCTTCGTCTCGATGTTGTTGTTGGCACCGGCCCAGTTTTTGCCGGGGTTGGTGTGGGCGCCCCAAGGCTGCGAGTAGTCCGCCATACAGTCAATACTGTCACCCAAGGCAGCCTTAATGCCGATGCGGGGCGCCCAATAGCTCTCGGTGTCGTCCGCGGTGCTTGGACGATAATTCAGGTTTCCGCCACCGAATGTCCCGCCGAGTATGTCCGTATCGGCGGTATCCGTATCCTCTACATTCTTCAGCTTACGCTGCGGATTGACATAGGTCGCCGTCGCTTCTGCCGCATAGTCCGACGGGTCGAACAAGAGATCGATATTATAGCCGCTGCGTTCAAGCCCTCCCGCCTGCGCAGCCGAGGCCACGAGCATTCCGGCAACCGCAGCCAGAATACCCTGCTTCAATCCAATTCGAGCCATCAAGCTCCTCCCCTGCATTCCAAATCATGCGACCACCCAGCTCGATGCCGCGCTTGAGGGAAGTATCCTCACGATTGCGTGAAATGGCAAACTGCAAACCCCGGGAAAGGCCCGGCGGGGACGGTCACCGGATTTACGTAAGAATTCCCATTTCTCGCCACAATTCGAGCTCCAGTAGAATTTCATTCCTTTAAGGCCAGGATTTTGATCGCCCGGAGGAACTAATTTCTATTTAAGGTGGCGTGTGTGACGCTGGAACAACAACATGGCTTTTTACGCGGAACCCTTGCGGAGCACTATTGAAACGCCGGCACGTAAAACCTAAGCGTGCATTGTCGGCCGCCCCCACCTCCCATTACCTCGCGCAGTGACCAAGCATCCGATTCGCGGCACGGGCGAGAAACTAGAAAATCCGCGGCATTGCTGCCGCGGATTCCATTTCACCGCGAACCTGCCGGGGCGATGAAGCTTCAGCCCGCTTCCGAAACGCGGGACAAAGCAACGCCGAGCGAGTCTCTTTGCAGGTCGAGTTCGACCAGCCGCTCGCGCTCGGCCTCGACCAGTTCAGGCTTGGCATTGGCGACGAATTTTTCGTTGGCGAGCTTGCCGAGGATCCGCTCCCGCTCGACGTCGACCTTTGCAATGGCCTTTTCCAGGCGCAGTTTCTCGGCTCCGAGATCGATGAGACTGCCGAGCGGAAGGCAAGCCGTCGCTTCGCCGACCACGATCTGAGCGCTGCCGCGGGGCGCCACTGACGCGTGCTCGATGTTTTCCACCCTCGCCAGACGCTTGATCGCGGAGGCGTGCCTGTCGAGCCGCTCGCTCGTCAGCGCCTTCGCCCCGACGATGACCAGTGGTGCCATCGCCGCCGGAGGGACGTTCATTTCGGCGCGAACCGAACGAATGCCGGAGACGAGGTCGATCAGCCAGTTGATTTCGTCCGCGGCCGCGTCATCCGCATAGAAGGCGGCAGGCCATTCGGCATGACAAAGGAGCGTCGTACGCTCTCGCCCGGGACCGGTCGTCTTTTCCCAAAGCTCTTCCGTCATGAAGGGCATGAACGGATGAAGCAGCTTATAGATCTCATCCAGGACATAGGCCGTGCAGGCCTGGGACTCGCGCTTGGCCGCCTCGTCGTCGCCGTTGAAGACAGGCTTCAGGAGTTCGAGATACCAGTCGCAGAACTGGTTCCAGACGAAGCGGTAAAGGGCTCCCGCCGCTTCGTTGAAGCGGTAATCCTCGATCGCCTCGCTCACGTCACGAATGGTGCGCGACAGTTCCGTCAGGATCCAGCGGTTGATCGTCAGCGACGCGGCCTCGGGGATGAAGCCTTCGCTGCTTATTGCCCCGTTCATCTCGGCAAAGCGGGTCGCATTCCACAGCTTGGTTCCGAAGTTGCGGTAGCCTGCTATCCGGGCCGGGTCGAGCTTCACGTCGCGCCCCTGAGCCGCCATGATCGCCAGCGTGAAGCGCAATGCGTCGGCGCCGTATTCGTCTATCAGCTCCAGCGGATCGATGACGTTGCCCTTGGACTTCGACATCTTCTGCCCGTTCTTGTCACGGACGAGCGCATGGACATAAACCGTATGGAACGGCTCGACTGGCGTGCCGTCCGCATCCTTCATGAAATGAAGGCCCATCATCATCATCCGGGCGACCCAGAAGAAAATGATGTCGAAACCGGTTACCAGCACATCGGTCTGATAGTATTTGTCGAGCTCGGGCGTCTCCTTCGGCCAACCGAGCGTCGAGAAGGGCCAGAGCGCCGAGGAGAACCAGGTGTCGAGGACGTCCTCGTCGCGTGTCAGGATCTCACCCGGCTTGAAGTTTTCGAGCAGGTCTTCGACATAGGCCTTCATCGGTCCTTCATGGGCGATGTAGTGCTGGATCGCCGCATGCAGCGCTTCCTCCTCGTTTCGCTCAACGAAGATCTGCCCATCGGGACCGTACCAGGCGGGAATCTGATGGCCCCACCAGAGCTGGCGGGAAATGCACCAGGGCTGAATGTTCTCCATCCATTCGAAAAAGGTCTTTTCCCAGTTCTTCGGGACGAAGTTCGTCCTGCCTTCCTTGACGGCCGCAATCGCCGGCTTCGCCAAAGTCTTGGCGTCGACATACCATTGCTCGGTCAGGCGCGGCTCGATCGGCACGCCGCCGCGGTCGCCATGGGGCACCATGTGCTTGTGGGGCTCGATATGATCCACGAGGCCGGCCTCTTCGAGCATCTCGACGATCAGCTTGCGGGCTTCGAAGCGATCCTTGCCTTCCAGCCGGTCCCAGGCGCCATGGAGCGCCGCCGGATGGTCGAGACCTTCGAGGAAATCCTCATTGTTCTTGATCGTTATCCGGCCGTCTGCCGTGAGAACGTTGACCTGCCTCAGTCCTTGGCGCTTGCCGACGTCGAAATCGTTGAAGTCATGGGCAGGCGTCATCTTTACCGCGCCGGTGCCGGTCGTCGGGTCCGGATACTCGTCGGCGACGATCGGGATGCGGCGCCCGACGATCGGCAGGATGACATGCTTGCCGACGATGCCTTTGTAGCGGACGTCATCCGGGTGCACGGCAACGCCGGTGTCGCCGAGCATGGTTTCCGGACGCGTGGTCGCGACGACGAGATAGTTGCGCGTCTCCCATTCCGTCGCATTGCCGTCCTCATCGAAGGCGACAGGATGCTGATAGGTCACGCCCTCTTCGAGCGGGTAGCGCAGATGCCAGAGATGGCCGTTGACCTCGACCGGCTCGACCTCGATGTCGGAAATCGCTGTCTGCAGCTTCGGGTCCCAGTTGACCAAGCGCGTGTCGCGATAGATCAGGCCTTCCTTGTAGAGGCTGACGAAGACCTCGATGACCGCCTCGGACAGGCCCTCGTCCATCGTGAAGCGCTCGCGCGACCAGTCGCAGGAGGCGCCGAGCCGCTTCAATTGATTGAAGATCAGGCCCCCGGACTCGGCCTTCCACTCCCAGACCCTCTCTATGAAGGCCTCGCGGCCCATGTCGCGGCGGCTCGGAAGCTGACGCTCCATGAGCTGTCGCTCGACGACCATCTGCGTCGCGATACCCGCATGGTCCATACCCGGCTGCCAGAGCACATCCTTGCCGCGCATGCGCTCGAAGCGGACCATGATGTCCTGCAGGGTGTTGTTGAGCGCGTGGCCCATGTGCAGCGATCCCGTCACGTTCGGCGGCGGGATCACGATCGTGAAGGTCTCCGCGTCCGGCTTCGCGTTGACACCGGCGCGAAAGGCGTCCGCCTCGTCCCAGGCCTTGGCGATCTTCGGTTCTACCGCTGCGGAATCGTAGGTTTTATCAAGCATTCTTTCGCCGATTTCTGGAGATTGATGTCAGCGTTTGTAAACCGGAAGGCCCGGGGCAAGTCAACCTGAACGGGGAAAAAGCCGCAGCCATCGTGCATGCGGCTTCCATCTTAGAGCACTTCCAGGAAAAGTGTGTAACGGTTTTCCGTTCGGAAGTGCGCAGGTTCAAAGACTTAGAGCACTTCCAGGAAAAGTGTGTAACGGTTTTCCGCCCGGAAGTGCGCAGATCAAAATCGCTTCGGGAAAAGTGCGCAGCGATTTTCCCGGGATTGCCACGACGGCAGAAGCAATTCCTGCCTGTCTGCCGTTTACGTCAGCGCCGGGGCCCGCGCGCAACGCGCTCGATCTCTTCGCGCACCAGTCTTTCGACCAATGTCGGCAAGTTGTCGTCCAGCCATTCCTGCAACATCGGACGCAGCATCGCCTCGGCGATCTCGTCGAACGAACGCCGGGGTCCGTTCTCGACGGCATGTGCCAACTCGTCGAAGGCGCGCGCGACCTGACGGCTGACAGCCGGGGAAACGATCGTTCCAGGCGTGCTTTCCGGCGCCGTCGCCTCGTCCGAGGCCGTCGCATGCGCGGCCGCCGGCACATCCCCGGCCACGGGAGCCGACTCGGCGTTCGCGGCCGCACTCGCCGGAATGGCCGACGAGGGGAAAGCAGCGATGCGGGACATCATCGCCGGGCTATCCGCTGGCGACCGCGCCTCCTCGGCTCCTGCTTGATCCCTCGGAACCGTATGCACCGCCTGCCGCTCCGAAGCTGCCCTCACCCTTGCCGCGACATCGGCAAGCGAAAGCGGCGCAGACGGCGGTACCGGCGCGTTGGTACGGGTGTCGACCGCGGATGGTGACGTCCGGACCGAGGAAAACTGGTCCTCGACGGATCCGAACGCATCCGCTTCGATCTCCGAATCTATCGACAGTTCGATATCGTCGCCGGCGTCGTCCTCGAAGGTCTGCCGCGCGGAGGTTCCGGCCGGACCAGGCTCGTTACTCTCTATGATCTTGCGAATGGATGCCAGAATCTCATCCATCGAAGGTTCACGTGCGACGTTGAGCTGCGCCATTTCAATCCCCGTTTGCTGCGGACGAACACGGAAAAAAGCCCTCCGTGTGCCGATTCGAACAAACCTTAAGTGAGTTCGCCGACGAAACAAACGCCGCGAATCAGCTCGGTAAATTCTTGCACAGATTTGTTTTTTTCGGCAGGGGCAATGCACTTGCGCTCTAACACAAAACGCCGCGGCCCTCAGGGCACGCGGCGTTTTGTGTCGAACTGGCTGAGGGCCGCTTAGCGCCCGTCGACGGTGCGCAGGCCGAACCACTTGTCCTTGACGGCCTCGTAATGTTCCTCGGCCCGGTATTCGGCCACCTGCAGGCCCTGGCTCCTGACTGTCAGGTGGCCCATTGCGGCGAGCAAGGCGTAGCTTGCAACCACGGCGTCGCGCTGCGCTCCGGCCAATGCCTCCTGCGCGTCGAGAACGTCCTGCTGCGAAATGAGAACGTCGAGAGTCGTGCGCTGGCCGACCTTGCGTTCTTCGACAACGCCTTCGAGCGCGAGATTGGCGGCGGCGATCTGCGACCGGCTGGCCCTGATTCTGGCGAGTGCGGACTCGAGCTGCGCATGGGCCGAAACCACGGTCTGCTGCACCGAGGCCCGCGCCGAGTCGACGAGGATTCGCTGCTGCCCCAGGATTTCCTTCGCCTGGCGAATCTGGCCGTATTCCGCACCGCCCTGATAGATCGGAACTTCGAGCCGAGCCGTGACGCTGGCCGTCGTGTCATCAAGCCCCTGACCGGCATTACCGGTGTTACGGCTCACGGCGCCCTGGAGAACGACGCCCGGCAGCATCGTGCCTTCCGCCGATTTCACCTGGTAACCGGCCGAATCGACGGCATATTGCGCCGCCAGGATCTGCGGGTTCTCCCGCAGCCCCGTCGCAACGGCCTGGTCGAGAGACCTTGGCATGGCCTTCGTGGCCGGTCCGGGCTGTCTGATGCCGGTCGGCGCTGCGCCGACGATCTGGACATAGACCGCTTCGCTCTGCTTCAGCTGCGCGATTGCAGCGACGAGCAGCGACTGTGCGTTGGCGAGTTCGGCTTCCGCCTGGCTCACATCCGTCCGCGTGCCTTCGCCCACTTCGAGGCGGGCCTGGGCGGCGCTCAACTGTTCCCGAAGGAAGGCCAGGTTCTGCCGGCGAATGGAAACGACCTGCTGATCGCGGGCTATGTTCGCATAGGACTGCGCGGCCGAAAGAAGGATCTGAATCTCATTGGCTTTCAGCGTCTCGCGGCTCGAAAACACGTCCGCTTGGGCCGCCCTGACATTGTTCAATGTCTGAAATCCATCGAAGATCGTCTGCGTGATGGAAATCCCGACCTGTCCGGAATGAAAGTCGCGGGTGCCGGTCCGTTCGGCGTCGACCCGTGAGAGCGTCCCCGTGGCGGACGCGGAAATCTGCGGCCGGTAGCCGGCCTTCGCAATCGGCACCCCTTCGTCGGTCGCGCGCAGGCCGGCGCGAGCGGCGTTGAGATCCGGGTTGTTCGCATAGGCCTTGGCCATTGCCCCGAAAATCGTCTCCGCGAGAACGGCGTGGGGCGCGAGCAGCACACTGGTCGAGACAGCCGCCCACAAGGCTGCTTTGCGGACAATCGACACCATCTTCCCTCCGATCAATCGGGGCAGCGTCGCCACCCCGCATTTTTCAGCAGACCGTTTGGCGGCCTGCACAAACACTGCAGTGAAGCCCAGCGCCACCCATGGCGGGCAAATCACCGCTTCCAGGCTCTTTTGAACTCCGGATTCGGTTCTACGACAACTGCGCACCGACCCTCTACACGGCCATTTCAAAAAGAAACAAATAATACGTTGCCGATTGGCAACATTGCAGTTTTAGCTTCAGCACTCATATGTTGAGCTACCTCAATAAGAGGCACATCAAAAAACAAAAGAACGGTCGCGGCGGAAGCCGGGAAGCGGCTTCACGGCGGTGTTGAAGTCAGCTCGCTCGGACGTCATGCCCGATTCGCGCACGTAAAGTTTCGCACGAGATGCGTTACCAAAACCTTCCACGGCCACGAGCCGGCCGCCGTCGCGAAGCTGCTCGAACAGCTCGGCAGGGAGCATCTCGACGGCACCGTCGATGAAGATGACGTCGTAGGGCGCTTCCGCCGCATATCCCTTGGTCAGATCGCCGCTCACCACGGCGACGTTGTCGTAACCGAGGCGTGTCAGCGTTGCCGTGGCCGTGGCGGCCAGGGCTTCGTCGCTCTCCAGCGCCACGACGGAACCGGCGAGAAGCGAAAGCAGGGCCGAGGCGTAACCTGTCCCGCAGCCGATCTCGAGGACCAGATCCGATTTGGAGATCTCCGCGAGCTGGAGGAGCTTTGCCAACGGCGACGGCTCCATCAGGTAACGCGGCTGGGAACCGCCGACGAGCTCGATATCGGTGTCGATATAGGCCAGCTCCCGCATCTTGGCAGGCACGAACTCCTCACGCGGGACCGACAGGAAAGCAGACAGGACTGAATGGGAGGTCACATCCGTGGTCCGGATCTGATTGTCCACCATCTTGATGCGGGCTGCTTCGAAGTTCATGATATTGCCTCGTGTCGGAATGGGCGCGGCGCCGGAAAGACCGTGCGATCTTGCGTCCGGCGGCGGCCAGCCTGTTGCCTGAAGCGCAACGCACCGATCGTATGCATGCGACGCGCCCTAGGTTGTTGTCTCTGTGCATGTCGTTGGCCCAAAACCGCTCCGCGCTTTCGGACGCATGCATAAAGCTCATAGATCGCCGCACGGCCGGTTTCAAGCGACTGCGCATCTGTGCACGCAAAAAGGCACCGCCAGCCCACATCGGGACTGACGGTCGGGACATGAGGAACCTGACGAGACGCGGGATGCGGTGGGGGGAACCGCACACACTTTTCCTCATCCCGCTCTAAGGCCTGTTGAGATTCATAGGCGAAGGTCAAGCCACTTGTCGTCTCCCCGCATGCGGGCTACGGCATACACATATCTCTTGCGCGCCGGTGCGGCGGATACTGCTCATGAAAGGGATCCCTCGGGAACCCAACCGCCTCAACGCCGCTCGGTCGGGATTGCCCCTCAACCGGCTGCCGCCACCTTCTCCCCGCAGGCGGGGAGAAGGGATATGTCGCGCCCGCTCGCTCCCTAGGGCGGACAGTGAATGCGGGGTTCAGTCGGCGCCGCTTGTCCCTTCTCCCCGCCTGCGGGGAGAAGGTGCCGGCAGGCGGATGAGGGGCGGGTGACCGCTAATGCCAATGTTAGCGCATACGGGTTTGATCCCGAGGACCCATCCGCAAGCCTCGCCACTGACGGAAATACAGATGCCGCCGCTCCGGAGTAAATCCGCGAAGGGCTGGACAACAAGAGATATGTGCATGCCGTAGCCCTTGTAGGGGAGAATATTTGGGGCGGGCTCTCGCCTCCACCTCTTCGTTCTGCCGTGGCATCGTTTTGGACATGCGAAGGTCTAGCCGTTTATCGTGCTCGTCCCAGGGATGAGGAGAGCAAACAAGCCGCTGCGGTTTGCCCGAATCTTAACAGGCCTTAGCGGGCAGGCGCGGCCTCCAGGCCGACGAGTGCGATCTTGCCGTAGCCGGCATTCTGAATGAGGTTCATGACCGTCATCAGTTCGCCGTAGTCGACCAGGCGATCCGCGCGCAGGAGCACGCGCGTTTCCGTGTTGCCGCCGGTTATCCGGTTGAGTTCGGCAACGAAAGCTTCGCGAGGCGCCTCTTCATTGCCGATGGCAAGCGTGAGGTCGGCCTTCAACGTCACGAAGACCGGCTTGTCGTCGCGCGGCGTCGGCTTTGCCACGGATTGCGGCAGATCGACCTTCATGTCGACCGTCGCGAGCGGCGCAGCCACCATGAAGATGATGAGCAGCACGAGCATGACGTCGATGAAGGGGGTGACGTTGATCTCGCTGTTCTCGTCGAGATCGCCGCTGCTCTCGGAAATTCTTCCAGCCATTTTCGCTTATCCGATTCTGGCGATCGAGTCGGGGGCGTGGGCGAAGCCGTCCTGGCGGCGCGGCGGCGCTCTGCGGGCGTGGCGATGATCGAGATCGCGGCTTACCAGTCTCTCGACGGCTGCAGCCGCATCTGCCAGGATGAGCTTGTAGCCCCCGACGGACCGGGCAAAATAGTTATAGATCACCACCGCCGGTATTGCCGCGACGAGGCCGATCGCAGTTGCCAGCAGCGCCTCGGCGATGCCCGGCGCGACGATGGCGAGGTTGGTCGTCTGCGCCTTGCTGATGCCGATGAAGGAATTCATGATTCCCCAGACGGTGCCGAAGAGGCCGACGAATGGACCGACGGACCCGATCGACGCCAGGATTCCCGTACCGGCGCTCATCCTCTTGCCGGCGCGAACCTCGATACGCGTGAGCAGAGAAGAGACGCGTTCCTTGACACCCACTGCCGGCGCAAGGTCCAGAACGGCTTCCGAGCGTGTCATTTCGTCGATCGCTGCGGCGACCATCTCCCCAGCCACGCCGGCGCGGCGCTCGAGCTTTGACTGCACCTCGGCGAGACCATTCGCGGAAACGAGCGCAGCCACGGCGCGCTTAAGGCGCGACTTGGCATAAATGAGTTCCAGCGTCTTCACGAGGAAGATCGCCCAGGTGGCGACGGAGGCGAGCGCCAGAGCGACCATCACCGCCTTTACGACGATATCGGCAGCGAGGAACATGCCGACCGGCGAAAGATCATGCGGAAGCACGGGGTTGACTTCCGTCGCGTCGCCCGCCGTTGCGTCGCCCGCTGCTGCCTCGAGCGGCGCCGGTTGCGCGCCCGGGTCATCGGCGCCGGGAACATCTGTCGCCGGCGGCTGCGCATCGACCGAAACGGACGACGGCTGTTGTACGGTCTGCGCGAGGCCGTTCGCGACCGGACCGGCAAGGAAAACAGCCAGCGTTGCCGCCAGCAACACGTTCAATTTCGGCCGGATCCGATCAGACATCTCGTTCCTCTTTTCCCGCATTCGCCCGAGCGTCACGGGCCTGCAATCGTTTTCAACCAACAGGTGGGCGCGGGATGCAAACCGCAGCCGCTTGCGCCTCCCTTGTCGGTGAAGCGCCTTCGCAACGCTCTTTACGACAAACAATGGCGGGATGACAAGATTGTGGAGTACAATAATCAAGAATATGCGGCAGATGGGGCGATGAGGAATGCGCGGGCCGTCAGGGGGGTGAACCTTGCGGCATAAAACTGCCCGTCCGCCAGTCGTAGCGGCGATGACGCTGCCAGGGGCGCTCAGTGGAGGAGAACGACGAGACGACGCGCATGCGAGGCGGCGCGCCCGGTTGTTCCTGCTCGGCATGGATCTCGACCGCCCCCGTCCGGCGCAGCGTCTCGGTGCTTATGACCAGCGATCCGCCGGGCGGGCAGCCTGCAGACGGGCGGCGGCTGGCGACGACGACCAGATCGACGCGACCGCACAGGAAGGAGAGCGATTCGGCCTTTTCGATAACAGCCACTGTCCATCCCTCTCGGCTGCGCCCGGCACACCCTGTTCCCTTTCTGCAGGCGAAGACGCCGGCTCGAGCCGAGGTCAGGAAAGCTGCTGTCCCGGCGGCGGTGTCCGGTTCCGCTGCAAGGTCGACCGGTGCCTTATGTGCGGCGATCGCAAGCGCGCGCTGCCATTGCGAGAAGATGAACTCCGGCGGACGGCTCCGATTGGTCGCGATTGCATCCGCGGTGATCAGGCCGACCAGTTGAGCATCCTCCGATATGGCGATCGATGGGCGCTCCTTCTGCGGCTCAAGCGCGATCGCGCATACACCGAGAGCGATCAGCCCCGCGCCGACGAGCGCCAGCCGCGTTCTCAGCACGCAGAGCAGGATGCCGCCGAAGGCAATAAGGAAGAACTGCACGTCGCCCATGCGACCGGTCGTCCACTCGCCGTCGAGGGATGCGACATATCTCGCGACGGTCAGCATCCAGTCCAGCCCCTGCCCCATGACCACGAGGGGGTAATATTCGAGCCCGAAGGGCATAAGCAGCATCGCGAACAGCGCGAACGGCATGATGAGCACGCTGATCAGAGGCGTCGTAAGAACGTTTGCGGCCAGTCCGTAACCGGGGAGCCGGTTGAAATGGGCAGCCGCGTAAACCGCCGTCGCCAACCCGCCGATGACGGAGGTGGCGACAGTACCGATGGCGAGGCCGGACACGACCCCCGCGCCCCCCCGGTTCCTCGGGGTTTCGCGATCCTTTCTCCTGTGGTCGCGCCAGCGGGAATAGCCCGCAACGAGGGCCAGCGTCGCCGCAAAGGACATTTGGAACCCTGGTCCGGCTGCCGCCGATGGCGTCCAGGCGAGGATGACGAGTGCGGCAAGCGCCACGTTGCGCAGGCTGATCGAAACGCGGTCGAAGAACAATGCGACGAGCATGATCGAGATCATGATCCAGGATCTGAGCGCCGAGACCGCGCCGCCGGAAATCAGGATATAGAAGAAGACCATGAGAAGAGCGCCGACGGCGGCGATCTTCTTGACGGAATATCTTTCGGCCAAGCCGGGAACGAAGCTCAGCAGGGTCCGGGCGCCGATGAGAAACGTGCCCGCCGCCAGCACCATGTTGAGGCCCGAGATCGCCAGGACGTGCGACAGGCCGGCGGCGCGCAGCATCTCGACGGCCTCGCGGCTGATCGCGCGCTCCTCGCCGGTCACCAGCGCCGCAGCGATTGCACCGGTATCGCCGCCGATCGCTGTCCGGATACGGTTGCCGATCGCCTCGCGGACCAGTGCCAGATATGCGGCCGCCTTCGCCGGCAGCGAGGCCTGGGACCGATCCGTGACAGCGCCGGCATCCACCGGCGCTCGCGGCGCGCCATAGAAATACCCGACCGCGCCTACGCCTTTGAAGTAGGCGCCGAACGCGAAGTCATTGAGACCCGGCAGAGCCGGCCCGGAGGGCGGCGACAAACGCGCCTTGCCTTCGATCGTCGCCCCGACCGGAAACGCCTCGTGACGGCTCCGCGCCAGGAGCGTCGCCCTTTCCGGAGCCCTGCGAAGACGCGGGCCGGAGGTTTCCTGGATGCGAACGAGATAGCGCCAGCGCCCCCTGTCGTCCGGATCCCGCGACAGCACGGTTCCGCGAACGGTCGTCGTAACGGGAGTATCGAGAATGACCGTGTCGCGCCTTGCTGTTTCGGCCGCGGCGAGCAGCATGCCGGCCGTAAAGAGAGCAGGCGCGATCAACAGCGGCCGCCAGTTTCGCAGGTCTCCCCGGCAAAGCACCGCAGATATGCCGAAAACGCAAAGCAGCGCTGCAAGTTTGGCAGTTCCGACGGTTTCGGGCAGCGCGAGCCATGCAAGCGAGCCGAGCGCAAGCACGACCGGGATCAGGACGAAGCCGTGGCCGTATTCCTGCTCTTCTGCAACTGCAGCGCCTATCCGGAGGGAAACCGCCGTGGCCGCCGAGCGTATCCGATGGCGAATGTGTGTCGCATGCCGGCCGGCAGGCGCCCGGCGGCCGGAGCCGATGACGGGCAAATCGCCAGTGAGAACCTGCGTCGCCTCGCTCTCGGGCCACGCGCTGCGTTCCCCATCGCGCACGACCGCTTGTGCCCCGCTCTCCCCCATTCCGCTCCGCCCGCGCCTGTTTTCGCGATCCTGCAGCCAACCATGCAATCTTGCAACTCGAAGGCTGATGCTCAAAAAAGAGGCAGACTAGATAGAATGGTACCGCATTATCAGCTTAGCGATCATTGATCTCTTCGAACGAATTGCCGTAACATGCGTTTGTTGCGTTGCCATATGCGTTTTCGCATCGCACAAGTTTGCCTTTGGTACTGCTTGGCAGTCGAAAATAAATCATATAGCAAATTCGCAACGCTCAAATTCGCGGCACAGAGCTATGCCACGATGTCACAAAAACGGAGGGTCCCATGTCAGAGAAAAGCGCGACAGTAACATTCGGCGGAAAATCCGCGGACCTGCCGGTGCGATCGGGATCAATCGGTCCGGACGTCGTGGACATCGGCTCGCTCTACAAGCAGACGACGATGTTCACCTACGATCCGGGCTTTACCTCCACGGCATCGTGTGAATCGAAGATCACCTATATCGATGGCGACGAGGGCGTCCTGCTTCACCGCGGATTTCCGATCGAGCAGCTTGCTGAGCACGGCGATTTTCTCGAAGTCTGCTACCTGCTTCTCTACGGCGAACTGCCGACAAAGGCTCAGAAGGCCGATTTCGATTATCGCGTCACGCATCACACCATGGTCCACGAGCAGATGTCGCGGTTTTTCACCGGCTTCCGCCGCGATGCCCATCCGATGGCCGTCATGTGCGGCTGCGTCGGTGCCCTTTCCGCCTTCTACCACGACTCGACCGACATCACCGATCCGCATCAGCGGATGGTCGCATCGTTGCGCATGATCGCCAAGATGCCGACGATCGCCGCGATGGCCTACAAGTACCATATCGGCCAGCCCTTCGTTTACCCGAAGAACGATCTCGACTACGCCTCGAACTTCCTGCGCATGTGTTTCGCCGTGCCTTGCGAGGAATATGTCGTCAATCCGGTCCTGGCGCGCGCCATGGACCGGATCTTCATCCTCCACGCCGACCATGAGCAGAACGCATCGACCTCGACCGTTCGCCTCGCCGGCTCGTCGGGTGCCAATCCCTTCGCCTGTATCGCTGCCGGTATCGCCTGCCTTTGGGGGCCCGCCCATGGCGGCGCCAACGAGGCGGCGCTCAACATGCTCGCCGAAATCGGCACGGTCGACCGCATTCCGGAATATATCACCAAGGCCAAAGACAAGAACGATCCGTTCCGTCTGATGGGCTTCGGCCACCGGGTCTACAAGAACTACGATCCGCGCGCGAAGATCATGCAGAAGACCACGCATGAGGTTCTCGCCGAACTCGGCCACAAGGACGACCCGCTCCTGGAAGTCGCGATGGAGCTCGAACGCATCGCCCTGACGGACGAGTACTTCATCGAGAAGAAGCTCTACCCGAACATCGACTTCTACTCCGGCATCACCCTGAAGGCCCTGGGCTTCCCCACCACGATGTTCACGGTGCTCTTCGCCCTTGCCCGCACCGTCGGCTGGATCGCCCAGTGGAACGAGATGATCGAAGATCCGGAACAGCGCATCGGCCGTCCGCGCCAGCTCTATGTCGGCGCACCGCTGCGCGACTATGTGCCAATCTCAAAGCGCTGAGCGGCGGACGAACTCGACAAGAAGCCCACCCCACCAACCGTCATCCTCGGGTCAAGCCCGAGGATGACATGTGGTGGGTTTGCGCGTAATGACTGCGGCGAGGTTCTTGCACGAACCGCAGATCGGCCTTGCGAAGGCTGAGGCCGTCTTTGAGGGGCATAGTAACGTCCCTCCCCAGTGTCACCCTCGACTCCTCCGCCGTCATCCTCGGGCTCGCCCCGAGGATCCAATCACGAGCGTCGTTGGTATCGGGAATGGAAGATCGAGCTCATCGAGAAGATGAACCCCGATTGGCGCGACCTGTATTTCCAGCTTTGATGAGCTCGCACATGGATCCTCGGGTCAAGCCCGAGGATGACATGTGGTAGGGGTTGCGCATAATGACTGCGGCGAGGGCTCTTGCACGAACCGCAGATCGGCCTTGCGAAGGCTGAGGCCGTCTTTAAGGATCATAGTAACGTCCCATCCCATCACTCTCGACTCCCCCCGTCATCCTCGGGCTTGACCCGAGGATCCAATCACGAGCATCGTCCGCATATGGCGGGCTATGTCTATATCGTCACGAACCACAAGCGCGGAACGCTCTATATCGGCGTTACGTCCGATCTCGAGCGCCGCATCTTCGAACACCGAGAAGGCTCGACGCCGGGCTTTGCGTCGAAATACGGGTGCAATCGACTGGTGTGGTATGAGGAGCACCTGCAGATCGGTACGGCCATTCAGCGCGAGAAATCGCTGAAGCGCTGGTATCGCGAATGGAAGATCGAGCTCATCGAGAAAATGAACCCCGACTGGCGCGACTTGTATTTCCAGCTTTGGTGAGCTCGCATATGGATCCTCGGGTCAAGCCCGAGGATGACATGCGGTAGGGTTCGTAAAAACTAGGGCGAGGTTCTTGCACGAACCGGCTGATCGGCTTTGCGAAGGCTGAGGTTAAGGGTCACAGCAACGTCCCTTCCCAGTCCCCTCGACTCCTCCCCGGTCATCCTCGGGCTTGACCCGAGGAAGCACTCGCCTCTCCTCATCCGGCCCGAAGGCAAGCGAGGACGATATCCGCCGCCTTTTCGCCGGGCGGCCGATCCGTTTCCATTCGCTGTTGAACGAGGGCGAAGCCGTCGAGCATCGCACGACGTTGCGCCGTATCGCTCGAAAGCCGTTCGAACCAGCGCGTCAGAACGGCCGGCCGGATCGACTTGTTGAAATATTCGGGCACGACCGGAAAATCCGCGATGAGGTTCGGAAGCGCCGCGGTCCATATCCGAATGCGGGAATGCAGGAGGCTGACGATCCAGTCGGCAGAGTAGGTGGACACGACCGGAACTCCGGCGAGCGCCAGTTCGAGGATCACCGTACCCGAGGCGGCAATGGCCGCGTCGGCTTGGGCAAAAGCCTCCCATTTCCTGTCCGCCGTTACGGTTATCTCGGGCTGGATCCTCCAGGATGCCGTCAACGCCCTCACACGCTCTTCCTGGCGCGGCACGGTCGGCAACAGGAAACGAATGCCTTCGTGCCGCTCCGCGAGTTCTTCGGCTGCTTCGCGGAAGATCGGAAGCAGGCGGCTGACCTCGCTCCCGCGCGATCCGGGCAGCAGGAGACAAGCCTTCGGCTCGCGCCGATCCTGCATCTGCTGTCTAAGCCGCTGCCGCTCCCGGACAGCGAGGACATTGCCGTCCGATGCGAGCCGGTGCCCGACATACGTCGTCGGCGGACCGCCGAGCTTCGCCATCGCTTCCGGCTCGAAGGGCAGAACCGCGAGCACGTGATCCACATATGCCCGCATGCGCGGCGCCCGCTCCGGCTTCCACGCCCAGACGCTCGGGCAGACGTAGTCGATCACGGGCAAGTCCGGCAATGCGGCGCGGACGCGTTGCGCCACGCGGTGGGTGAAGTCCGGGCTGTCGATGATCAACAAAGCATCCGGACGCGCAGCGGCGATCGCGCGGGCGGTCTGCCCAATCCGCAACAGAAGCTTCGGCAGGTTCGCCAGAACCTGCGAGAAACCCATGATCGACAGTTCGGAATAGTCGAAAAGCGACCGGAGCCCTTCGGCTTCCAGCCCCTCGCCACCAACGCCCACGAGTTCGAGCGGACCGCCCAGACGGTCACGCAGCGCCCGTACCAGGTCGGCGCCGAGCAGGTCTCCGGAAACTTCTCCGGCGATAACCGCCAGCCTGTAGGCCCTGCCCGTCATCTCCGGTCCCTGCGGCCGTCGCGCTCGATACCGAGAATGAACAGCCCGCTCCTGTCGGCCTCCTCCACGAGACGCGCGCGCTCGAGAACCAGCGCGCGTCCCGCCTCGACGGCGATGCCCGCGAGGCCGGCTGCATGCGCTCCTGCGACCGTCGACGGACCGATCGAGGGCAGGTCCGCCCGCTCGTCCTGTTGCGGCTTGCAGAGCTTGACGAGAACGCCGCGACGACGGATTGAAATCCGCCCGTCTTTCCTGAGGTCGGCCACTCTCGCCAACATGGCGTCCGTCCCTTCCGCCCCCTCCAGCGCCACCACCCTGCCGCCGACTGCAACGGCGCCCTGGCCCACATCCAGCGCCCCCAGCGCGTTGGCTGCGGCGATGCCGGCTTCGATGTCACGCCGGTCTTCGTCCGTCGGGGCATGGGCGCCGAGCCGACCGGTATCGGCAAGAAGCCCCGGAACGACCTCGTGCGCGCCGATCACATGGGCGCCACTTGCCTCGATCAATTCGATCACCATGCGCAGCACGGCGTCGTCCCCGCCGGATATCAAGGTGCGGAAAACCCGCGGCACCTTGGCCAGCGTCTTCAGCGTAGGACGGATATCGCGCCACTCCGGCCGTCGCCGCACCGCACCGGAAAGGACGACCCGGTCGATTCCCTCGGTCTCGAAAGTGCGGCTGATCGCGGCAAAGTCTCCGATTGCACAAACGGCATGGTCGAAGCCGGTCCAATCCGTATCGGCCTCACGCGAAAGCGCAATGATGAACGGGTCTTCACCCTGAAGGCGTGCGGCCTCGGCCACGTGATGGGGAAGCGTTCCGGCGCCGGCGATGATGGCGAGCCTGCCTTTTGACTGCGGCAGGCGATGAATCGCCACCGCCATCAGCCCTTGGCGCCGCGATTCGGCGACGACAGCGCGCGGTCGCTCTCCGCGGCGATGAAATCCAGGATCTCGATTGCCGGTGCGCAATCGAGATATTCGTTGCGGATAGCGGCTGCGTTCGCGCGGATCGAGCCGTCTCCTTCGAATATCTGCTTATAGCACCGCCGAACGCGATGAATCGCGGGACGATCGATCCCCGCACGGGTCATCCCGACCACGTTGAGTCCGCTCAAAACGCCGGGGTTGCCGTTGAGCATTCCATAGGGAATGACGTCATAGCTCACCGCCGACAGGCCCCCGATGAAGGCCTGACGCCCGATGCGGGTAAACTGGTGAACCGCGGAGCCGCCCCCGAGTATGGCTCGATCCTCGACGGTCACGTGCCCCGCAAGCATGACATTGTTGGAAAGGATGATGTTGTTGCCGAGGCGGCAGTCATGCGCCACGTGCGAATAGGCCAGGAACAGGTTGTTGTTGCCGACAATGGTTGCGCCGCCATGCTCCACCGTACCCGTATTCATGGTCACGCCTTCGCGGATGGTACAGTTTTCGCCAATCACCAGTTTCGTATTCAAGGCGCTGTGGTGCACACTCTGCGAATCGCCGCCGATGACGGCACCCGGAAAGAACTTCGTGCCCTTGCCGACGCTCGTATGGCCGATGACCGCGACGTGACTCAGAATTTCGACGTCATCCGCAAGAACGACATTCGGCCCGATGTGGCAGAACGGGCCGATCTTCACGTTTTCGCCGATTACCGCACCGTTCTCGATGGCCGAGGACGGGTGGATCTTCGCACTTGATGCTATCATTCTCAGGCGTCTTCCTTGCTGACAATCATCGCGCCGATATCAGCTTCCGCGACGAGTTGCCCGTCAACTTTTGCATCGCAGTGAAATTTCCAGATATTGCCGCGCTGCTTCTGCTTCACGACATGGAACTCCACCCGGTCGCCCGGCACGACGGGTTTGCGGAACCGTGCATTGTCGATCGTCATGAAATAGACGAGATTGCTTCCGATTCCCGTCTTGCGCGCACAGATCGCGCCGGCCGTCTGCGCCATGCCTTCGATCAGAAGAACGCCCGGCATGATCGGCTTCTCGGGAAAGTGCCCGGTGAAATGCGGCTCGTTGGCCGTCACGTTCTTGATCCCGATGGCCGAATTGTCGTCATCGATCTCGATGATGCGGTCCACCAGCAGGAAGGGGTAACGATGGGGAAGAAGCCTCAGGATTTCCTGTATGTCCGCCGTGCCGAGGACCGTTGCAGCCTCATTCATCCTTGCCACCCTTCTTCTTCTGCCTCTCGCTCGACCGCAGGGCCATTTCGGCGACATCGCGCAGGAAATCCCGCATCGGTCGCGCCGGAATCCCGCCATAGCGCTCGCCGGCCGGCACATCGCTCGCCACGCCGCTCATCGCGGCGATCTGCGCTCCGTCTCCAATGGTGATATGCCCGTTGACCCCGACGCCTCCGCCGATCATGACGCCGTCGCCGATCTGCGTGCTGCCGGCGATACCGACCTGGCTGACGATGCCGCAGTAGCGGCCGATGCGGACGTTATGGCCGATCTGCACGAGATTGTCGATTTTCGTCCCCTCGCCGATCACGGTGTCATCCATTGTGCCGCGGTCGATCGTCGTGTTCGCACCGATCTCGACGTGATCCTGGATGATCACCCGCCCGACCTGGACGATCTTGATCATTCCGCCCTTCGGGCCCGGTGCGTAGCCGAATCCGTCCTGGCCGATGCGTGCGCCCGGATGAATGATGACGTTGTTGCCGATCAACGCACAAAGGATGCTTGCACCGGCGGAAATGGTGCAATCCCGCCCGATCCGCACGCCCTGTCCGATCATTGCTCCCGCTGCGATGCGCGTTCCGCTTCCAATCTCGGCGCCGGCTCCGATCACAGCCATCGGCTCGACCTCGACGCCCGCCTCCAGGCGCGCCGTCGGATCGACGAAGGCTTCCGGCGCTACGCCCCTCTCGCTCGTATTATACGAGGGCCGCATGGCCCTTTCGTGAAGCAGGGTGCCGGCAAGCGCGAAGGCCGTGTGCGGCTTCGATGTCAGCAGCACGGGAATAGTGTCGGGGACGAGCGACGAAATTGCTTTGTCGCAGATGATCGCGGCGGCGCGACAGGTCTGCAACTCTTCGCGATTCTTGCGCGACAGCATATAACAGATGTCGCCCGGCTTGGCGCGATAAACAGGCGCGACCGCACGCACGGTGCGGTCGGCGGCGCTTATATCCAGCAACTCCGCCCCAATCTGATTCGCGAGGTCGCCCAGACGAATCCCCTGATGGGGCGGAAAAAACCAATTCTGTTCCATGGACACTCCAGAACGATTCTCTGGCAGTTCTGGACTGCTCTTTATCAGAACGACGAGTTGATACCGAACTTGAAGTTCTGGACCTCGTCGAAGTCTTCCTTCGCAACCGGCACGGCGTAGTCCACACGCAGCGGACCGAAGGGCGAAGCCCAGATCAAGCTGACGCCGACCGAGGCGCGCAGCGAGGCATTGTCCCCGCGTACCGATTCACCAGGACCGATCTCGACGTCGTTGCCATAGAGCGTGCCCGCATCGACGAAGAGCGCGCCGCGGAAACCGCTGTCACGCGGAAGACCCGGCAGCGGGAACGTCGCTTCCGCAGACGCCGTGAAATAGGTCGTACCGCCCAGTGCGTCGCCGTTGTTCATGCGCGGGCCGAGACCGTTGCGCTCGAAGCCGCGGATATCGTTGCTGTTCAGCTGGAACTGGTCGAAGACTTCCAGCGAACCGGACGTCTCGAACAGATGACCGGCGCTACCGGAAAGCGAACCGATGATGTCGGCCTCGTCATGCAGCGTGTAGTACCACTTGGCTTTACCCGTCAGCTTGTAGAAGTCCGACGTGCCGCCAAGGCCGGCAAACTCCTGCGTCACCGAAGCGAGGATGCCCTCGTGCGGCAGTTGAGCATCATCCAGCGTGTTGTAGGTGATGGACTGCGAGATGGACGAGCGCGTCCAGGGGCTGCCGTCGATTACACGGTCGTAGGGAGACGAGAGTTCGTCCCGGTCGCCGAAATATTCGAGCTCCGTGTAGTTATAGCGCAGCGTGGTCGACAGGTTCTCGGTGATCGGCGCGGTCACGCGCAGGCTGAAGCCCTGATCGTTGTAGCTGTAGTTGTCGTCGTCGAAGTCGTTTTCGTTCTTGAAGAGGTCGAAGCCTGCAGCGAGACGATAGCCGAGGAAATAGGGCTCGGTGAACGAAACATTGTAGGTCTGGCTGTCCTCGCCCTTGCCGGCGGCAAGACGAATATACTGGCCGCGGCCCAGGAAGTTCTTTTCCTCGATCGAAGCTTCGACGAGGAAGCCGCCGCCGTCGCCGGCGGAATAGCCGGCGCCGATGCCGAACGAACCGGTCGACTGATCCTGTACGTCGACGACGATGACTACACGGTCAGCCGCGCTGCCCGGCTGCGTCGAGATGTTGACCGAGGAGAAATAGCCGAGCGCCTCCAGGCGGCGCTTGGCGCGAGCAACCATTTCCTGGTTGAAGGCATCGCCTTCGCCGACATCGAACTCGCGACGGATAACGTAGTCACGCGTCCGGGTGTTGCCGCGAATCTCGATGCGCTCGACATAGGCGCGCTCGCCCTGGTCCACGAGATAGTCGACGGCGATCGTGTGGTTGGCGAGATCGCGGTTGCCGCGCGGCGTGACGCGCGCAAAGGGATAACCCTCCGACGCGACGCGCTTCGAAATCTCGCTCATCGTGCTCTGAATGTCCTTGGCCTTGTACACCGTGCCTTCGCGGCTCTGAACGAGACCCCTCAGTTCCTCGGCGTCGATGCCTTCGACCGTCGACTCGATATTGACCGGACCGAAGTCGTATCGAGGACCTTCCTCGATGGTGATCGTCACCGTGTATTCGTTGGTCGCCTCATTGAGCGCCGCTTCGGACGAGACCACCTGAAAATCGGCGTAGCCGCGGTTGTAATAAAACTGCCGCAGCAATTCCTCGTCGGCCCGCAACTTATCCGGATTGTAGACGTCCTTGCGCGTGAGGAACGAGAAGATGCCCGATTCCTTGGTCGCAATCACCGACTGCAGGCGGCCGTCGCTATAGACCTCGTTGCCTACGAAGTTGATCTGCGTGATCTTCGTGCGTTCGCCTTCATTGATGACGAAGGCCAGGTTGACACGGCCTTCGGCAATCGGAACGACCTGGGTCGTCACGGTCACGTCGCTCCGGCCGATGGCGGCATAGGCGTCCCTGATGGCCTGGATGTCGGTTTCGACGGTCGCCTCGCTATAGGGACCGAGCGGCTGGGTGCGAACGACACCCTGGAGCTTGTCATCCTTGATCTTGCGGTTGCCGTTGAAGACCACCTGGTTGACGAGCTGATTCTCGCTGACGGAAACGACAAGCGATCCGCCGGAAACCGTGATGCTGACATCGGAGAAATAGCCGGTGGCATAGAGCCGCTTCACGGATGCGTCGATATCGGCATTGCTGAAGCTCTTGCCGGGAACGATCGTGATATTGGCGCGAACGGTTTCCGCGCTGACGCGCGTTGCCCCACGCACTTCAACCCGATTGATGACCGCGGCTTGCGCGACTGAGGTACCAGCAACAAGTCCTACCCCGGTACCCGTGGCGACCATGCTTGCTGACAGAGCAAACGCCGACACCGCGTTCAAAAACCTTGAACCAGCTTTCATGTCAAAATCTTACCTTTTCCCAACGTCCCGCGGCAGTTTCGTGCCGACTCCGGTCACGGTTGCCGTTTTAACCGCTTTTCCCATACAAGCAAGTCAGCTCGTTAATTTCTGTTTACTTCAATTCCAACCGTGGCTTAACAGCCACTACGGCCTCTTATTATCGTAAACAAACCGTTATCGAGCAGCCGGCGAAACTCACTCGCTCCCCGAATCCTTAACGATGTCCGCTCCCGCCCAAGACTCCGCCCCTATCCGAAGAGCCAGTTGATATCGTTCCAGGCCGCAAAAACCGTCAGCATGAGCACCATGGCAAAGCCTATGCGGAATGCGAGATCCTGTGCGGCAGGACCGACCGGCCTGCCGCGCAACGCTTCGACCGCATAGAACATCAGATGGCCGCCATCAAGCACCGGCACGGGCATTAGGTTGAGCAATCCAATGGAAACCGAAAGCACGGCCGCGAAATTCAGCACCTCGGCAATGCCGAGCTTCGCCATCTGACCGGACATCTGGGCGATACGGATCGGCCCGCCGACCTGATCGGCGCTCATCCGGCCGACAAAGAGATTCGAAAGATAGTCGAGCGTGCCCGTTACGATCCGCCAGCTCTGCAGTGCCCCTTGCCCCACCGCTTCGAGAGGTCCGTAGGTCTCGACCCGGAAATTGCCGGCCTCCTGGTTCGTTCCGATGCCGATCTTGCCCTCTTCCATCTTGTTGCCGAGCGGGTCGACGGATTCGGTGCGTTGGGGCACCATCGGCAGGTCGATCGCAGCGCCCTCGCGCTCGATCCGAACGGTGATCGGCAGCTCGGGACGGACGCTAACATAGCGGCGCACGTCGTCGAAGGTGGCGATCGGCTTTCCGTCGATCGAAAGCAGCCGGTCTCCCGGCAGAACACCCGCCTTTTCCGCGGCACTGTCCGGCGCCACGAAAGCGACGACAGGATCGGCGACGGCACGGCCGTAAATGGAAAAGAGGACTGCGAAGATCGCAATCGCCAGAAGAAAATTCGCGATGGGACCGGCCGCGACCGTCGCCGCGCGTTTCCATAGCTTTGCGCCCAGGAATGTACGGCCCCGTTCTTCCGGCGCGATCGTCTCCAGCCGCCGGTAGTCGGGCGTGCTCGCCGCATCCTCGTCGCCGAAGAACTTCACGT
This sequence comes from Sinorhizobium meliloti, assembly GCF_017876815.1. NCBI lineage: Bacteria > Pseudomonadati > Pseudomonadota > Alphaproteobacteria > Hyphomicrobiales > Rhizobiaceae > Ensifer > Ensifer meliloti. The sequence continues at coordinate 3,575,328 of NZ_JAGIOS010000001.1, forward strand.
AGCCGCCAAGCGGGACCGCGCAGAATTTCCAGCGGGTGCCGTGGCGATCGGTCCAGCCGAAGAGCTCGGGTCCGAAGCCGACGGAAAAGGCCAGGATGCGGATTCCCGACCAGCGCCCCACCAGGTAATGTCCCATCTCGTGAACGAAGACCAGCAACGTCAGGAGGAACAGGAAGGTGGGGATCGTGTACTGGAGATTGTCAAGCAGTAGGCTCATAGTCATTCCTAACGCGTCCGCTGCCACGTCCGCCAGTTCAAATTGCAAGGTCGGGGCCGTGCCGCCATAGTTCGCACCGCCGCATGATAGTCCCGCTTCGAGCCCGATATAAGGACTACACCGGCAGTCTTCAAAGACCCAGCAGAATCGCGCCGAAGGCGACTTCCCGGCCGCCCGCCAGCAGGAATTGCCCAAGCACCAGAGCCAGTGCGGCAATGCAGGCGAATATCAGCCCGTCCACCCGGTCCATGACGCCGCCGTGGCCCGGGATCAGTCTGCTCGAATCCTTGACGCCGAAGCGGCGCTTGACGAAGGACTCGAACAGATCGCCTATCTGGCTTGCGACGGACAGGACCAGCGCGATGACGGGGATGCGCAGGTCCTCGAGCGAAAAGTGAGCCATGAAAACGGTGACACCCGCAAGAACGCCGAAAATCGCGCCGCCGATCGCGCCCGACCAGGTCTTGCCCGGCGAGATTGCCGGCGCCAGCTTCGGCCCGCCGATCGCCCGCCCCGTGAAGTAGGCGAAAATATCCGTTGCCCATACGACGGCGAACACGAAAAGCATCGCCATCAGCCCGAGATAGTCCGCTCCGCGGATCGCCGCGAGCGAAATGCTCGTCAGGCCCGCATAGACGATCCCGCCCGGCAGCCACCAGCTGGTTCCCTTTATCAGTACCCAAAGCGCTGCCGCGAGCACACAGAGGGCAAGTCCCGGCAGGCTGATATGCATATAGTCGAGGAGGACGAGGCCGGCGATCACCACCTGCGCCAGCCAGCCGAGAGCATTGCCCTGAAAGTCCCGCTCGGGGAGCTTGGTGATGGTGGACCACTCGTAATAGACGAGCAGGCCGATCGCGACGGAGAGAAGCTGGAAGGCGAAGCCGCCGATCCAGGTTGCAGCAAGAACCACCGCAGCCAGAACCAACCCGGAGGCAATACGAAGTTTGAGTTCGGCCTGCATCAGGAGCCGACCGCCAGAGTCGGTTGGGTCAGTCCGCCGAATCGGCGCTCGCGGCAGGCATATTGTTCGATCGCCGCAAAGAATGTCTCGCGCGTGAAATCCGGCCAGAGGTCCGGAATGAACAGCAATTCGGAGTAGGCCCCCTGCCAAAGGAGAAAGTTGGAGAGACGCTCCTCGCCGCTCGTCCGGATGATGAGATCGGGATCGGGAATGCCCGCCGTATCGATCGTCGAGGATATCCGTTCCGCGGTAATCTCTTCCGGCCGCAGACGACCGGCAGCCACGTCCCCCGCCAGGCGGCGCATGGCTCTCGCCAGCTCGTCTCTGGCACCGTAATTGAACGCGATGACCACCGTGATGCCGGTGTTTGCGATCGTCGTCTCCTCCGCTTCGATGAGCAGAGGCAGGATATCGCCGCTCAGGTTCGAACGGTCGCCGATGACCCGGATGCGGACGTTCTCACGGTGGAGATCGGCGAGATCCCGTCGGATGAAAGCCTTGAGCAGGCCCATGAGGTCGCTGACCTCGTTTTCCGGCCGGTTCCAGTTCTCCGACGAGAATGCGAACAGCGTCAGGTAACGGATGCCGATCTCCGCCGCCGTCCTTACCGCCCCGCGGACCGCCTCTACGCCCTTGCGGTGGCCCATGGTACGGGGCAGTCCACGCGCATTCGCCCAACGACCGTTGCCGTCCATGATGATGGCGACGTGAGCCGGTACGTTAGCGGGATTGAATTCTTGCATGGGTTGTCCGGACAAAGAGACTCACCTATCCGCAGGTCAGACCTGCATGATTTCCTTTTCCTTCTCCGCGAGCAAGCGGTCGATTTCGGAAATTACGTCATCGGTCATTTTTTGGACCCGCTCGGACTGAGCACGGCTCTCGTCCTGGCCGATCTCGCCGTCCTTTTCGGCTTTTTTCAGGTCGTCCATACCGTCACGGCGAACGTGGCGGACGGCAACCTTGCTTTTTTCGGCATAGTCGTGCGCGACCTTGACCAGCGATTTGCGGCGCTCCTCGTTCAGTTCCGGCAGCGGAATGCGCAGGTTCTGCCCGTCGACGATCGGGTTGAGCCCCAGATTGGACTCCCGGATCGCCCGCTCCACGGCACCGACCATGGACTTGTCCCACACCGAAACCGAAAGCATCCGCGACTCCGGGACCGTGATGTTTGCCACCTGGTTCAGCGGCATGCGCGAACCGTAGGCTTCGACGGTCACCGGATCGAGTACGTTCGCCGAAGCGCGACCGGTCCGCAGCGACGCGATGTCGTGCTTGAAAGCAGCGATCGCCCCGTCCATCCGACGCTTGAGTTCCTTCAGATCCACACCTTCACTCATGGTTCAAGACTCCCGTTCCTATCAGCGGCCCTTGCGGGCCCCAGCAGCTTGTCAATTATCGGTCACGATGGTGGCACGGCCGCCACCCGTCAATATCTCCGTGAAGCCGCCCTTCTCGTGGATGGAGAAGACGACGATCGGAATGGCATTCTCCCGCGCAAGCGCCACGGCGGCAACATCCATAACCGCGAGGCCCTTTTCGAGAATCTCGCTATGGGTCAGGCGGTCGAAACGGGTGGCCGAGGGGTCCTTCTTCGGATCCGCGGAATAGATGCCGTCGACCTGTGTTCCCTTGAAGATCGCCTCGGCGCCCATCTCCGCCGCACGAAGCGCCGCAGCCGAATCCGTCGTGAAGAACGGATTGCCCGTGCCGCCGGCGAAGATCACGACACGGCCGAGCGAAAGATGATAGAGCGTCGCGCGCTGCGAGAAACTCTCGCAGATTTCCGGCATGGCGATGGCCGACAGGACGACGGTGTCGATATCGAGCTTGCGCAGCGACGTTGCCAGCGCAAGCGCGTTGATGACCGTCGCCAGCATTCCCATGTGGTCGCCGGTTACGCGGTCGCCGCCCTTGGACGCGACAGCGACACCGCGGAAGATGTTGCCGCCGCCGACGACGACGCCGACTTCGACACCCATCGCTCTCGCTTCCGCGATATCGGAGGCAATTCGGTCGGCTACGGCAACATCGATGCCGAACCCCTGGCTTCCCATAAGCGCTTCACCGGAGGCCTTGAGAAGAACGCGCTTGTAGATTGGCTTGGCCGACATTGTCACTCCTGAAATAGATCGGCGCGCGTGTGCAGGCATCTGGCGCACACCGGCGTAAAGGCAAAATCCGCTGCGTGGTATCAACCGCTCCGGCGGGTCCTACGCATCGACTGGAGCCGGATACACGAAGGGCACCGCGTTGTCACGCGATGCCCCCCCGTTTTCCCATTCGGGGTGAAGAAATCAACCCTTCGCGGCGGCTGCCACTTCAGCCGCGAAATCGCTCTCTTCCTTTTCGACGCCTTCGCCGAGCAGGAGACGAGCAATGCCGGCAACTTCGATCGGCGCGCCGACGGACTTTTCCGCTTCCTTGATCGCGGCTTCCACCGTCTGGTCAGGGTTCATGACGAAAGCCTGCGACAGAAGGGCGACCTCCTCGAAGAACTTGCGCATGCGGCCATCGACCATCTTTTCGATGATGTTGTCCGGCTTGCCGGAAGCGCGCGACTGCTCGATGAAGACGTTGCGCTCGCGCTCGGCGACCGCCGGGTCGATTTCGCTCGAACGGACGGCGAGCGGGTTGGTCGCGGCGACGTGCATGGCAACCTGCCGGCCGATCGCGTTCAGAGCTTCCTTGTCGCCGGTCGACTTCAACGCGACGAGCACGCCGAGCTTGCCGATACCTTCGCCTGCGGCATTGTGCACATAGGTCGCGACGACGCCGTCCTCGACCTCGAGCAGTGCCGAGCGGCGCAGCGTCATGTTCTCGCCGATCGTGGCAATGGCGTCCTTAATCGTGTCTTCAACGGACTTGCCTGTCGCCGGATAGGTCGCCTTGGAAACGGCTGCAACGCTGCCGTCGGTGCCAAGCGCGACGTTGGCGACGCCGCGGACGAGCTCCTGGAAGGCATCGTTGCGGGCAACGAAGTCGGTTTCCGAATTGATTTCGACGACGACGGCCTTGGTGCCGGAGCTGGCAATGCCGATGAGGCCTTCGGCAGCAGTGCGGCCGGACTTCTTGTCAGCCTTGGCGATGCCCTTGGCGCGCAGCCAGTCGATGGCGGCTTCCATGTCGCCATTGGTCTCGGCAAGCGCCTTCTTGCAGTCCATCATGCCTGCGCCGGTCTTTTCGCGCAGCTCCTTCACCATTGCGGCGGTAACAGTCATCTTTGTGCCTCTTGTCTGTTTGCTGGCGCGCCGACCGGGATTGGCGCAGTGCCAGAAGGGTTTGGCAGGAAATGGCCTTTCTGTGTGACATCGTGATGAAGCCACTTTAGCGATGTTCGCTGCCCACCGCGCGCGATCGGCCGGGCCATTTCCGGCTGATAAAGAACAAGGCCGTTCAGATTCTACATCACAAACGGCCTCGTCCCGATATTTCATGCGTACGGCAGCGCTTCGTCTGCCGGTCGGGCCGATCAGGCTTCGGACGCTTCCTCGAGAGCCGGCTCGACCGGAACCTCTTCGGATGCGCCGAGATCGCGGCCAGAGGCGCCCTGCTGACGGGCAATACCGTCAATGGCGGCGCGGGCGATGAGATCGCAGTAAAGGGCGATAGCGCGCGATGCGTCGTCGTTGCCCGGGATCGCGTAATCGATCTGGTCCGGATCGCAATTGGAGTCGATGACGGCAACCACCGGAATGCCAAGACGCTTGGCTTCGTCGATGGCGATCGATTCCTTGTTGGTGTCGATGATGAACATCAGATCCGGGGTACCGCCCATATCGCGGATGCCGCCGAGTGCGCGGTTGAGCTTCTCGCGCTCGCGCTCGAGGTTCAGGCGCTCCTTCTTCGTGAAGCCGGAAGCTTCCGAAGCCAAGATCTCATCGAGCTTGCGCAGGCGCTGGATCGAGTTGGAGATCGTCTTCCAGTTCGTCATCATGCCGCCGAGCCAGCGGGCATTGACGTAGTACTGGGCGGAACGCTTCGCTGCGTCCGCGATGATCTCGGAAGCCTGGCGCTTGGTGCCGACGAAAAGCACGCGGCCGCCGCTGGCGACGGTGTCGCTGACGACCTGAAGGGCGCGCGACAGCATCGGAACGGTCTGGGCGAGATCGATGATGTGAACGTTGTTACGGTCGCCGAAGATGTACGGCTTCATCTTCGGGTTCCAGCGGTGTGTCTGGTGGCCGAAGTGCACGCCCGCCTCGAGAAGCTGGCGCATAGTGAAATCAGGCAATGCCATGCCTTTGTCTCCTTTTCCGGTTGAACCTCCGCAAGGCGTCGAGCGCACCGCAATGCGCCCACCGGCGGAACGATCCGGATTTCTCCCGGAAAATCCCATGCCTTACGTGTGGAATGGCCAGCCCCTTAGCGGCAACCGCCCGAGAAATCAAGCCTTGATGTCGTTTTGGAGTCGTTTGCCGGCGCTTACTTGCACTCTTCGGTGTTGAAGACCTCGAGCTTGGCGAGTTTTCCGCTCAGGACGAAGTCTCCGTAGTCCATGGTGAGATCCCGCGTCACGCCGTTCTCGTAGAGCTTGAACGCCATGCGATAGACGGGCAGCGCGTCGCCGTTCGCTTCGTCGTTGAAATAGGTGATCGTCACCGGCCAATAGTTCTCGCCAGCAAGCTTTCCGGCCTTGCCGACATCCGCGTCGTCAGGAGCGGGCTTGCGCGGCTTGCCCACGAAGGTCGAGGTGATCAGCGTCTTGTCGCCCGAATCGGAACCATCGAAGATACGCGCCTCGAAAAAGCTCTCTCCTTTTTTCGCACGTTCGATGACTTCGAGCATGTGTTCGGTCGGAAACCGGCTGGCCGCAAGCGCCACCTGGCGCTTGTCCGGAGCGGTCAGCTCGACCTTGACGCCCGATTTATCGTCATGCGCGCTTCCGCGCACCTCCTTGTCCAGCTTCTCGTCGGTGAAGGAGCGGGTGAGGAAACGGAAATTGCCGTTCTTCATGTCCTCATAGGTGGTGGTCTGCTGATCGGTGAGGCGAACCTCCTCGCCCGTATCGACCTGGGTGACGAAGCGGAAGCTGACGGTATAGCCTTCGCAGGAGGAGCCGTTGAACTCATAGACCATGCGGCCATACATGCCGGAGATGCCGGACCGCTCAGAGGCGTCCTTCAGCTCCAGATCGTAGACGGCGCGATGGGGAACGAGGGCAGTCGCCTGTGCAGCGCCCGCCGTCATGACGACGACACAGACGCTTCCCAGAGTGACGAGACCGAAGCCTTTACGAAACATCCGTTTCCTCCTGTTGGACTCGCCGCCAATGCGATAAACAAGCTTTCGGCAGAAACAAGGCAGATCGGTTCTGGTCCACGCCTGTCACGATCTGCTTTGCATGCCGGATTTTAGCACAAAAGACAACAACGGAGCCTTTCCATGTCCGCAGAGATCGAAACCCGCCTCACCGAACTCGGCATCGTCCTTCCGCAGGCAGTTGCGCCTGTCGCGAACTACGTGCCTTACGTCGTCTCCGGGTCGATGCTCTACATTTCCGGGCAGCTGCCGATGGAAAACGGCAAGGTCGCCGTCACCGGCCATGTCGGCAAGGATGTCGATGTCGCCGGCGCGCAAAGAGCCGCCGAACTCTGCGCGATCAACATCCTGGCTCAGGCCAAGGCGGCTCTTGGCGAGCTCGGCCGTATCCGCCGCCTCGTCAAGATCAACGGCTTCGTCGCTTCCACGCCGGACTTCGTCGAACAGCACCTGGTGATCAACGGTGCCTCCAACCTGCTTGCCAATGTGCTCGGCGAGGCCGGCAAGCACGCTCGTGCGGCTGTCGGCATGGCTTCCCTTCCCTTCAACGCGGCTGTCGAGATCGACGCCGTGATCGAAATCGCGTGATCAGGGACGTCCAATGAAGGATATTTCCTGGCTCAAGGCCCAGCCGATCGCCCATCGCGGCTTCCATGACATGAATCGCGAAGTCTGGGAGAACACGCTCTCGGCCTTCGCCCGCGCGGCCGAAGCCGGTTTCGCGATCGAATGCGATCTTCAATTCGCGGCCGACAGCGTTCCGGTCGTTTTCCACGACCACGACCTGCAGCGTCTCTGCGGGATCAGAGGCGACGTGCGGGCGAAAACGTCCGCCGAGCTCGGGCTGTTGTCCATCGGCGGCACCAGGGACAAGGTGCCGACGCTCAAGCAGATGCTGCGCCTCGTCGCCGGCCGGGTCCCGCTCATCATTGAACTCAAGGGGCGGAAGGGCGACGACGAGGGCTTTGCCGCGGCCGTGCTCGAGACGCTGGAAGGCTATGACGGCCACGTTGCGCTGATGAGCTTCGACCATTGGCTGCTCAGGGACCTGAAGGAGCTGGACGCGCCCTACCCCCTCGGCCTGACTGCCGAAGGCTCCAATCCGGAGACCTTCTTCGTGCACGAGGAGGCGATGCATCTCGGGCTCGACTTCATTTCGTACCATTACGGCCACCTTCCAAACCCCTTCACGGAAAAGGAGCGCGCGCTCGGCCGCACGCTCATCACCTGGACGGTGCGGGACAGACAGGCTCAGGAGCACACATTCGCCAATGCCGACCAAATGACCTTCGAGGGTTTCGATCCGCGGGAGATCATGATTTCGTAGGCGCATGACAGACGCGATCACCATCCGCATAGAGCATTCGTTCACGTCGATACCGCCGGCGAGCTGGGACAGGCTTGCCGGCGCCTCGAAGGGGCATGCCGGCACGCCCTACAACCCCTTCGTCTCCCATGCCTACCTTTCCGCACTGGAAGAATCCGGATCGGCAACGGCGGAAACGGGATGGCTCGGGCAGCATCTCCTGATGGAGGACGCGGACGGTTCCCTGCGGGGGGCGCTTGTCTGCTACGTCAAGAGCCACAGCCAGGGGGAGTATGTTTTCGACCATGGATGGGCGGATGCCTTCGAGCGTGCCGGCGGCCGCTACTACCCGAAGCTGCAATGTTCCGTGCCCTTCACGCCGGCAACAGGGCCGCGGCTGCTTGCGGCCGAGGGGAGCGACCGGCAAACGGTCGGCAATGCGCTCGCGGCCGGTCTCAAGGAACTCACGCGCCGCCACGGTCTTTCCTCGGCCCACGTGACCTTCGTCCCGGTTGACGAGATGGCGGCCTTGGAGCAGGCGGGCTTCCTGCACCGTATGGACCAGCAGTTCCATTTCATCAATCAGGGCTATGGATCGCATGACGACTTTCTCGCCACGCTTGCCTCGCGAAAGCGCAAGGCACTGAAGAGAGAGCGCCGCGCAGCCGTCGAAAACGGCATAACCATCGACTGGCTGACCGGCAGCGACCTCACGGAAGAGATCTGGGACCAGTTCTTCGCCTTCTACATGGACACCGGCGGACGCAAATGGGGCCGCCCCTATCTGACCCGCGCCTTCTACTCACTCATCGGCGAGCGGATGGCCGACGACATCTTGCTGGTCATGGCCAAACGCGGCGGGCGCTACATCGCGGGTGCGATCAATTTCATCGGCGGCGATGCGCTGTATGGCCGGCACTGGGGCTGTATCGAGGACCACCCCTTCCTGCATTTCGAAGTCTGTTACCATCAGGCGATCGATTACGCGATCGCGAAGGGATTGAAACGCGTCGAGGCCGGCGCGCAGGGCGAGCACAAGCTCGCGCGGGGCTACATGCCGGTGACCACCCATTCCGCTCATTTCATCAGCCATCCGGGGCTTGCGCGCGCCGTAGCCGATTATCTGGAACGGGAGCGCCGGGATGTGGAAGAAACCGGCGAGTTTCTTGCGGAGCACGGGCCTTTCCGCAAAGGTGAGCGCCAGGACGACTGAGACACCGCGAACGCGTGCCAGGAAAAGGAAACGACATGAGTGCATATGACACAAACAATATCTTCGCCAAGATATTGCGCGGCGAGATACCCTCGCACCGCGTCTACGAGGACGAAGCTACGGTCGCCTTCATGGATGTGATGCCGCAGGCCGAGGGCCACGTTCTGGTGCTGCCGAAGGCACCGTCCCGCAACATTCTCGACGCCGACCCGGCCACCCTCACCAGCCTGATCGCAACTGTCCAGAAGATCGCCGTCGCCGCCAAGGCCGCTTTCGACGCCGACGGCGTCACGATCATGCAATTCAACGAGGCACCGGCCGGACAGTCGGTCTTCCACCTCCACTTCCACGTCGTCCCCCGCCGCGAGGGCGTTCCGCTGAAGCCGCATTCCGGCAAGATGGAAGACGGGGACGTGCTGGCCGCAAACGCAGAGAAGATCCGCCGGGCGCTTTAAGGCCCGTTGAGATTGGGGATTCCCGCGGCGGCTTGTTTGATTTCCTCATCGCTGTGCTCCTCACAGGGATGAGACGTTGGGAAGGCCCAGACATCGCTTCAGCCCGTAGAGATCGGGCTGTTTGCTATGTGCTCACCTGAAATCGCGGAGACGGCGTGCCGGCAGAGAAAGACTCAGGCAAAGGATCCTCATCTAATAAGGTAGCCTTGATTCAAACGTTTACGGCAATCTGTCATATCAATGCTTTAAATCGTCAAAACCCCCGCCACCAAAGACCAGCGGCCAGGGCGGCGATTGCCGTTGCAATGCCGGCGGCGGGCTTCTGGCGGGCGGCGAAAAACACGATCGCGCCTATCACGACGGAGCCCAGCCGAAGCCACAGTGGCGACTGCGCAAGAACGCCGGTCGGGTAAAGAATAAGCTTTGCGATGACCGCTGCGACCAGTGCCGTCGCCACCGCCCTCACCCAGTTCAGCGCCTCCGAATCGTCGCGCAGACGATTGCCGGCGAGGACCCCTAGCCATCGCCAGATATCGGTCGCGAGCCAGCCGGCTATCGCGATGAACGCATAGGCCCACCATCCGTCCATCCAGGTCACGCGCTCTTCTCCCGCCGCGCGCGCCATAGGCGCTCGCCCGCCCAGGCCAGCGTTCCGCCGCCAAGGCCGGCGAGCAGGATGTCGAACTCGGGTGCGATCCAGTAGCAGAGCGGCCCTGCGACGAGCCCGATGGCGAGGGCCGCGTAGACGACCGGATGGCGCGCGGAATTCCAGATCGAGGCGAGGAAATAGACCGGCGTCAGAAAGAAGAGACATCCGGCGACGATCGGCGGGAAATCGGCGACGAGCCGATAGACGATCCCGACCAGCGCCATGTTCGTGGCCACCAGCGTGATGCCGAAGCCGGCGAAGAAGGTCGCGCGATGCTGGCGCGGAACCGCATGCACGCGCTCCATCGCGAAGACCCAGGCGGTGATGGCGATGAAATGCGAAAGCACGAGAAGCAGCCATGTCGGCGTCTTCGGCGTGCGCAGTTCGGGAACGAGTGCGGCGACCATCGGCATCAAGCGCACCGACGAAAGCGTGACCGCCAGGAACGCCGTCGCAAGACTGGCGCCGCTGAGGATCGAACTCACGAGAATGACCTTTGCCGGCAGGGCCCAGACGATGCCGGTCATGAACACGACCTGCGCCGGCGGGATCCCGGCCTGAACCGTCAGCGAGCAGAAGCCCACGAAGGAAAGCATGAGGATTATGGCCGGAAGGCTGAATATCCCGCGCGCACCCGCCAGAAACCAGCCCAGAGGCGATCGCTCCTCTTCGATACGGTTTGTGGAATCCACCCGCTATGCTCCACGCTCACAAGAAAGTGCCGGGTAACTCACCCGGCACCGTCACGTCCAGTCGCGATCGCGTTATTTCTTGCGCGGCACCTTCGGAACCGTCCGCCCCCTGAGGGGAGCCGCCCCGGAGCTGCCGCCGCTCTTGTTCGAGGACTTGGCGGTCGTCTTCTTCGACTTGGCTTTCGCGCCATCTTCGGCTGCGGCTACGCTTTCCTTTTCGGCAGCCTTCTTGGGTTTCGCGCCCTTGCCGGCCGGACGCGAGACCTCGGCCTTGGGCTTTATCGGAGCAGTTTCCGGCACGGCTTCGAGCATGAGCCCCTTCGTGCCGTCTTCCTTGTTGCCGATCGTCACCTTGACGACACCGCCCTTCTTGAGCTTGCCGAAGAGGATCTCGTCCGCGAGGGGCTTCTTGATGTTTTCCTGGATGACGCGCGCCAGCGGCCGTGCACCCATCTTCTCATCATAGCCCCTCTCTGCAAGCCAGGCGATCGCATCAGGCGCAAGGTCGAAGGTGACATTGCGCTCCGCAAGCTGCGTTTCGAGCTGCATGACGAACTTCTGCACGACCTTGTGGATGACCGGGGTCGGCAGCGAGTTGAACGGAATGACGGAGTCCAGACGGTTGCGGAACTCCGGCGTGAAGAGGCGATTCAGCGCCTCCACGTCCTCGCCGGTTCGCTTGGAGGAACCGAAGCCGATCGCCGCCCGAGCCATGTCGGACGCGCCGGCATTGGTCGTCATGATCAGGATGACGTTCCGGAAATCGATCTTCTTGCCGTTATGGTCGGTCAGCGAACCGTGGTCCATGACCTGCAAGAGGATGTTGAAGAGATCCGGATGCGCCTTTTCGATTTCGTCGAGGAGCAGCACGCAATGCGGATGCTGGTCGACGCCATCGGTCAGGAGGCCGCCCTGATCGAAACCGACATAGCCGGGAGGCGCGCCGATCAGTCGGGAGACCGTGTGGCGTTCCATATATTCCGACATGTCGAAGCGCAGCAGCTCGACGCCGAGCGAGGTGGCGAGTTGCTTCGCCACTTCCGTCTTGCCGACGCCGGTCGGGCCGGAGAAGACGTAGCAGCCGATCGGCTTGTTGGGCTCGCGAAGGCCTGCGCGCGCCAGCTTGATCGACGAGGCGAGCGCCTCGATCGCCAGATCCTGGCCATAAACGACGGAACGCAGTTCCTGCTCGAGATTGGCGAGCACGGCCTCATCGTCCTTGGACACGGTCTTCGGCGGGATGCGTGCCATCGTTGCGACGGTCGCTTCGATCTCCCTTTCGGTGATCAGCTTGCGGCGTTTGCTGACGGGCAAAAGCATCTGAGCGGCACCCGACTCGTCGATGACGTCGATCGCCTTGTCCGGCAGCTTCCGGTCATTGATATAGCGTGCCGAAAGCTCCACCGCCGCCTTGATGGCATCGTTGGTGTATTTCAGCTGGTGGTAGTCCTCGAAATACGGCTTGAGGCCCTTCATGATCTCGATCGTGTCCGCGATCGTCGGCTCGTTGACGTCGATCTTCTGGAAGCGGCGAACGAGAGCCCGGTCCTTTTCGAAGAACTGGCGGTACTCCTTATAGGTGGTCGAGCCGATGCAGCGGATCGCGCCGGAAGAAAGCGCGGGCTTCAAGAGGTTCGACGCGTCCATGGCGCCGCCGGACGTGGCGCCGGCACCGATGACCGTGTGGATCTCGTCGATGAACAGCACTGCACCGGGATAGTCTTCGAGTTCCTTGACCACCTGCTTCAGGCGTTCCTCGAAGTCGCCGCGATAGCGGGTACCGGCCAGCAGGGTTCCCATGTCGAGCGCGAAGATCGTTGCGTCCTGCAACGCCTCGGGCACCTTCTTCTCGATGATGCGCTTGGCAAGGCCCTCGGCGATTGCCGTCTTGCCGACGCCCGGATCGCCCACGTAAAGCGGGTTGTTCTTGGACCTGCGGCAAAGCACCTGAATGGTCCGGTTCACTTCGGCGTGACGCCCGATCAACGGATCGATCTTGCCGGACTTGGCCTTTTCGTTGAGGTTCACGCAATAGGCCGTGAGCGCATCCTGCTGCTTCTTCGGGCCGGCCTCCTCGCTCTCGCGCGAAGCCTTCTGTTCGGAGTCCTGGTCTTCCGCCCCGCGCACCGGCCGCGCCTCGGAGCTCCCCGGCCGCTTGCCTATGCCGTGCGAGATGAAATTGACTGCATCATACCGTGTCATCTCCTGCTCCTGCAGGAAATAGGCAGCATGGCTCTCGCGCTCGGCGAAGATCGCCACGAGCACGTTGGCGCCGGTCACCTCCTCGCGGCCCGAAGACTGCACATGGATGACGGCTCGCTGGATCACGCGCTGGAAACCGGCCGTCGGCTTGGAGTCCTCGTCGTAACCGGTGACGAGGTTCGACAATTCGTTGTCGACGTAATCGGTCACGGTCTTGCGAAGCGTGTCGAGATTGACGTTGCACGCGCCCATCACAGCCGCCGCATCGGCATCATCGATCAATGCCAGCAGCAGGTGCTCGAGCGTCGCATATTCGTGATGGCGCTCGTTGGCAAAAGTCAGTGCCTGATGCAGCGCCTTTTCGAGGCTGGGCGAAAATGTTGGCACGTTAGTTCCTCATTTCTTTTCCATGACGCATTGCAACGGATGTTGATGCTGCCTGGCGAAATCCATCACCTGCGTCACCTTGGTTTCGGCGACCTCGTAGGTGAAGACGCCGCATTCTCCAACGCCGTGGTTGTGGACATGTAGCATTATGACGGTCGCCTCTTCGCGGTTCTTCTGAAAGAAGCGCTCGAGGATGTGAATGACGAATTCCATCGGTGTGTAATCGTCATTCAAAAGCAGAACGCGGTACAAACTCGGCTTCTTGGTCTTCGGCTTGGTGCGCGTGATGACGGACGTGCCACGACTGGGGCCGCCTCCGTCTCCTTCGCTTCCCTGCTGCATCCGGACCGGCATGGCGATCATTCTTGTTCATTCCTTTACAGCCGCGGATCCATTCGCATTCGGCCACGACATGCTTGCCTTTATCTAATGGTTCGTTCTTGGATTTTAAGACCGAACCCACGCACTGCAAACATATTCGCACGGCGAAACACAAGATTGATCAAATTTCTTCGGCGGCGGTGGCAACTTTCACGGGTTGCGGCGGGATCAATGAGCCGCGGCGCACGAACAGACGAAGGCCGGCCGCGGCATCCGCGACCGGCCTGTTCTGCAATAGCGATGAGGCTGATGGTCAGGCGGCGGCGGCTGTTTTGACCGCAGCGGTCGCCTTGGCAACCGGTGCCTCGTACGGCTTGTAGGCGTCCTTGGCGAGGTCGGCATACATCTCACCGATTTTCGTCGCCTCGGTGAAGAAGCCTTCGTAGCTTGCCTTCAGATAATTCGTCTGAAGCTCGAACGCTGCTTCGAGGCTTTTGGCGCTGGTAAGCTTTTCGAGATGAGCAACGCTATCCTCGAAGGACTTCTTCGAATAATCGGCCGCTTCGGTCGCAATAGCCTGGAAGCCTTTGGTCATGGCGGAGTAGCTCTTCACGGCCACGTCGAGGGCTTCCTTGCTCTTCTTGTTCGCATCGTCGAAGTTAAACATCGGGTGTCTCCTTGTGACGGCTCGGCTAGGAACTCGGTTTAGTCTATGTGCACTGCACAAAAAGTCAAGTTCAGTGTGCAATGCAATAAAACACAGTTCTTGCAACGACTTGATGAAGACCGGACGCCTCCGGACAAATTCTTCGAAAAGTATGATTTAACAGCAGAAAACCCGGCCTGATTGCTCAGAACCGGGTCTTGCAACGCGCGATTACCACCGATCCCGGTGGGATCGAGGGCTCTCAGAGATCGATGTCGAGGATCGCCATCGAGAAATTATAGGAGAGCTCGCCGTCCTCTTCGTCACGGAAGACGACACCGAGAAATTCGTCGCCGAGATAGACTTCAGCGGATTCGTCCTTCTTCGGGCGAGCCTTGACGACCATGGACTGGTTGAACGTGCGCTTAAGATAGGCCTCAAGCTTGCGGATTTCTTCGGGCTTCAAAACTCTTCTCCGTAGCCGATTGATTTGCCGCGCTTGTTGCACGGGCCATTGCCAGGTGTAAACCCATCAGAGCGCCAAGCGTTCGCCGAGAGGCGAAGAAATGCTCGCAACGCCTTGAATTTCTGCACTGAATTTTCGCGGCGTCGATGCCCGGCACAGCCGGGTTACAGGCGCCTTGATCAGATATCGAACGACGCCAGGATCTGGTCCATTTGACGCGACGGCTCGGAACAGCCGGCCTCGCCGACGACCTTCGCCGGCACCCCGGCAACCGTCGATTTGGGAGGGACCGCCTTCAGCACGACGGAACCGGCGGCCACGCGCGAGCAGTGGCCGATGTGGATGTTGCCGAGAATCTTTGCGCCGGCGCCGATCAGCACGCCGTTGCCGATCTTCGGATGACGGTCGCTGCCTTCCTTGCCGGTGCCGCCAAGCGTCACGCCATGCAAGATAGATACGTTGTCGCCGATGACCGCGGTTTCGCCGACGACGAGCCCCGTTGCATGATCGAGGAAGATGCCGCGCCCGATGCGGGCGGCCGGGTTGATGTCGGTTTGGAAAACACTGGAGGAGCGGCTCTGGAGATAGAGCGCAAAGTCTTTCCGGCCGCGGTTCCACAGCCAGTGAGCCAGACGGTGCGTCTGTATGGCATGGAAGCCCTTGAAATAAAGCACGGGCTCCATGAAGCGCGTGCAGGCCGGGTCGCGGTCGTAGACCGCCTGTATATCGACGCGCAGGACGGCGCCCCATTCGGGCCAGTCCTCGAGCATTTCGGCGAAGGTCTGGTGCAGGAGGCTCGCCTGTAGGTCGGGATGGTCCAGCCTCTCGCAGATCCGGTAGATGACGCAATCTTCCAGGGAATGCTGATTGACCACCGTCGAATAGAGAAAGGCCGCCAGCATCGGGTCGCGCTCGGCCGCCAGACGCGCCTCCTCGCGCAGGCTATCCCAGATCGGATCGATCGCTTCGAGCGATTCCGTATGACGAAGTTCTGTCTTGGCGACCATGGTCGCTCTCCTTCCTGGGCGGTCCCTCAGCGGGGTCGTCTTTGGCTTGCCTGTTTAGGACGGGTCGTTGTTCCGGCATATATAGGCCAATTCCCGGCCGACATAAATGGCCTGACCGGAATTCACCTCTCGTTACAGCGCCGCGCGTCTTATCAGACGCGCAAAGGCCGCTGTAGCACTTTGATCTGCTGCAGGTTTTTGTCCTTTAATCGGATACGATTAAAGGAAACATGCAGTAGTGGCACGGACGGGAGCAACTCGAGGAAAAGTGCGCAGGGTTTTCCGTCCGGACTGGCCTCACCCAACCCCGGCAAGGAACTCCAGAACCGCCTTCTTGAACACCCGGTCGCCGACCGCCAGCATGTGGTCGCGCCCGGGAATGTCGAGTGCCACGGCATGCTGCATCAGCGCGGCGAGCTCCTCAGCCGATCCGGCGATGTCATCCTTTGTCCCGACGCCGATCAGCACCGGCACGTCTATGCGGCCTACCTCGTCGGCGGTAAGCAGGTCCCGCGATGTCGATATGCATGCGGCGAGCGCCTGACGATCGCTTTTCGTCTGGTCTGCGAAGGCGCGGAACGTCCGGCCCCGCTCGTGCGTAACGTCCTCCAAAGAAGGCGCAAGCAGCGCGTCGGCGATCGGATCCCACTCCCCCACCCCCGTGATCATGCCTATCCCGAGACCGCCGAATACCAGCGAACGGACGCGATCCGGGTGCTGCAAGGCCAGGAATGCCGATATGCGCGCGCCCATCGAATAACCCATGACATGCGCTTCGCCGATGCCGAGATGCACCAGAAGTGCCGCCGCATCCCCCGCCATCTGCGGCGGGTGATAGAGCGAGGGATCATGGGGCTTGCTGCTTTGCCCGTGCCCGCGATTGTCGAGCGCGATGACGCGGTATCCGGCGTCGCCGAGCGTCTTCAGCCATCCGGGAAAAACCCAATTGACATTGGCGCTCGATGCAAAGCCGTGAATGAGCAGGATCGGGTCGCCCGAGGGGTCACCTTCGTCGAAATAGGCGATTTCCAGTCCGTCGTGCGCGAAGCGGGAAAATGGCGGAGGGTTCAAGTCCATCTGGTTTTCCTGGTATTGTCCTGTCGGCGCGGACGTTAGTTGGTAAAGCAACGGCCGGAAACCCCAACCGCTCCAAAAACCATAGGCGCGGCATGTTTGCCGCTACACATTTTCGCCAAAGCTCACTATGGTGCCGGCAAAATCGACACCCCAATCGACACCTAAGACTTGCATATATCGGAGTACGACATGGCCGGCCACAGCATCCCCCATTTTCAGAACGACGGCGGGCACCGGGTCATCGAGATCGGCGTCAAGGAATTCATGTGCACGGGCGCTTCCGTCCCGTTCGACCACCCTCACATCTTCGTCGACATGGGCGACGAGAACGAGAAAGTCTGTTCCTATTGCTCGACCCTCTACCGCTACAATCCTTCCCTGAAGGCGACGGAAACAATCCCTCCGGGCTGCCTTTTCACGACTAAAGCCGCCTGATCCTGCGCAGGCGACGGCGCGATATCCATGCAAAAGGCTGATCCGGTTGCGATCGTCGGTGCCGGCATCGCCGGGCTGACGGCTGCGCTCTGCCTTGCACGGAAGGGGTTCCGGACGGATATCTTCGAGCAGGCCGATGCATTGGAGGAAGCCGGTGCCGGGCTTCAGCTTTCGCCGAATGCATCGCGCATCCTCATCGAACTCGGGTTGCTGCCCGCTCTCGAACGCGTCTGGAATGAACCGGAAGCGATCTCGCTTACCGACGGCCGCTCGCTGCGGCCGCTTGCCAGCGTGCCTGCCGGCGCACGCGCCCGCGAGCGCTGGGGGGCGCCGTATGGCGTCCTGCATCGCGCCAGCCTGCAAACGATCCTTCTGGATGCCGTCCGGGCCGAGCCGCTCTGCCGCCTTCATCTGGGGAGGCGAATCGCGGACGATCCGCGAACAGTCATCACCGAGGCGAGCAAGCGCTCACCGGCCGCGATCATCGGCGCGGACGGGATCTGGTCGCGGATTCGCTCCTCCGTTGCCGGCGCCGGCACCGTCCGTTTTTCGGGCAATGTCGCCTGGCGCTTCACGCTGCCACGCACCCGGGTGCCCGCCTGCCTGTCGCAAGATCGCGTCACCGCCTTCCTCGCGCCGAAGGCCCATCTCGTCGCCTATCCGATCCGGAAGATCGACGGCTTCAACTTCGTTGCGATCGTTGCCGGAAGGGCGTCGGGCGAAACCTGGGAGGGGCGCGAATCCGGTGATCGCCGGCGCGAGTTCGAGGCGGCCTTCAGGGATTGGCATCCCGACCTGCGCTCGTCGCTCGGTCACGCCGGCTCGGCGACCTACTGGCCGCTCTGCACGGTTGAAGACGGGGCTTGGCACAATGGACGCGACACCATCCTCATCGGCGATGCTGCCCACGCCCTGACGCCATTTGCAGCCCAGGGCGCGGCGATGGCCATCGAGGACGCCCGGGAACTCGCCCGCTGTATGGCCGATTCTCCCGACCTTCCCTCCGCCTTCGCACGCTATGAAGACGCACGCAGGGTGCGGATCGGCCGCGTTCGCAAGCGCGCCGCCTTCAACAGCTTCGCCTACCACGCAGCAGGTCCGGTGCGGATCGCGCGCAATCTCGTTCTCTCTTTTAAAAAACCCGAGGCGCTCGCAGCCGATTTCGACTGGCTTTACGGCTACGGCTCTTAGTAAGCGCAGGAAGACGGGACCGAATTACCGCCTCCCTATCGCTTCGTTCGGACCTCAGACGGCGTTTGCCGCGGCGAGGCCCGCCTCGATATCCCGGCGGATGTCCGGTACATCCTCGAGTCCGATCTGCAGCCGGATGACCGGCCCTTCGGACGGTGCCTTCGCCACCTTGCGATCGGAGAGGTTCACGTGAACGGCGAGGCTTTCGAAGCCGCCCCAGGAGTAGCCGAGCCCGAACAGCGAGAGCGCATCCAGGAAGGCATGCGCCTTTGCCTTGCCGTCTTCCGGTTCCGCCTTGAGCACGAAGGAGAATATCCCGCTCGCGCCGCCGAAGTCGCGCTTCCACAATTCGTGTCCGGGAAAGCTCGGCAGTGCCGGATGAAGCACGCGCGCCACCTCGTCTCGGCCCTCCAGCCATTCAGCGATCGCGAGCGCGCTTGCCTGATGACGCACCAGGCGAACGCCCATCGTGCGCAGGCCGCGCAGGATCTGATAGCTGTCGTCCGGCGAAACGGAGACGCCGAGCGTGACCATCGCCTCGCTGAGTGCCGGCCAATGGGCCGCATTGGCCGAAACGGTTCCGAGAAGAACGTCCGAGTGACCGGAAGGGTACTTGGTCGCCGCATGGATCGACACGTCGACGCCGTGGTCGAGGGGCCGGAAGTAGACCGGCGTCGCCCAGGTATTGTCCATGGTCACGATACAGCCGTGCCGGTGCGCCGCGGCGGCGATTGCCGGAATATCCTGCATCTCGAACGTATTCGAGCCCGGGGCTTCCGTATGCACCAGCCGCGTGTTCGGCCTGATCAGGTTTTCGATGCCGGCGCCGATCGTCGGGTCATAATATTCGACCGTGACGCCGAGCCTGGAGAGCATCGTGTCGCAGAAGTGGCGGGTGGGGAAATAGACCGAATCGACAATGAGCACATGGTCGCCCGAGGAGAGATAGGCGAGGAACGGCACCGTGACCGCAGCGAGCCCGGAGGGAACGAGGATCGTGCCCGCTGCGCCCTCCAACTCGTTCACGGCCTCGCAGAGCGCGTCGGTCGTCGGTGTGCCGCGCGTCCCATAGGTATATTTCTGCGCCCGCGTCTCCATCGTCCTCGCATTCGGGAACAGCACGGTGGAGGCGTGAACCACCGGCGGATTGACGAAGCCATGGAAGTCGGAGGGGTTGTTGCCGGTGTGCGCGAGACGGGTATTGATGCCCTGCTCCGCCTTCCCGATCTTGTTGTCTGCCATTGAAACATCCGCTGTTGATTTTCGCTGCCGACTCATCGAACGGGCCACCGGCCGGGTCAAGGAAAAATTCAAGCCGGCCGCCCGTGAATCACGAAGGAGGCGCAACTGGCGGTTTTTTATTCATGACGGGCAATTCTGTCGCGAGACCTGCCTAAACTTCTGGCGAGCTTCACGTTTTTCACATGGAAGATCATAAAATCGGCAACGTCTCTTGACCCTTCCAGATTTTGAGCATGAGATAGTTTGTACTCAGGCCAGGAGGGTGGCCGAGGCTGCACGCGCCAAGAGAGCGCAACCGTGCAGACGCGAAAAACGACAACCGAAAAGGTTCAAAAAAATGGCAAGAAGAATTCTGACAGCTCTCGTTGGCGCTGCTGTCGTGGGGATTGGCACACATGCGGCATCCGCCGCGACGCTTGACGACGTGAAGGCCAAGGGCTTCGTCCAGTGCGGCGTGAATACCGGCCTCGCCGGTTTCGCAGCCCCTGACGCCTCGGGCAATTGGAGCGGATTCGACGTCGACTATTGCAAGGCGATTGCGGCCGCGATCTTCGGCGACGGCAGCAAGGTCAAGTATACGCCGCTCTCCGCCAAGGAGCGCTTTCCGGCGCTGCAGTCCGGCGAAGTCGACGTGCTCGCACGCAACACGACCTGGTCGATCAACCGCGACACGGCGCTTGGCTTCAACTTCCGTCCGGTCAACTACTACGACGGCCAGGGCTTCATGGTTCGCAAGGAACTCGACGTGAAGTCCGCCCTCGAGCTTTCCGGCGCCGCCGTCTGCGTTCAGACCGGCACGACGACCGAGCTGAACCTCGCCGACTACTTCAAGGCGAACAATCTGCAGTACAACCCGGTCGTCTTCGAGAAACTCGAGGAAGTGAACGCTGCCTACGACGCCGGCCGTTGCGATGTCTATACGACCGACCAGTCCGGCCTCTATTCGCTGCGCCTCACCCTCTCGAAGCCCGATGACCACATCGTTCTGCCGGAGATCATCTCCAAGGAGCCGCTCGCACCGGCGGTCCGCCAGGGTGACGATCAGTGGTTCGACATCGTCAGCTGGGTCCATTACGCCCTGGTCCAGGCCGAAGAGTTCGGCGTAACCCAGGCCAATCTCGAAGAAATGAAGAAGTCGACGAACCCCGACGTTCAACGCTTCCTGGGCGTCGAGGCCGACAGCAAGATCGGCACGGACCTCGGCCTCACCAACGAATGGGCGGTCAATATCGTCAAGGCAGTCGGAAACTACGGCGAAGTGTTCGACCGCAACATCGGCGCAGGCAGCCCGCTGAAGATCGAGCGCGGCCTCAACGCTCTCTGGAACAAGGGCGGTCTCCAATACGCACCGCCGGTCCGCTGATCGGACGCTATGTCGGGGGACGGCCGCGGCCGCTCCCCCGATCAACGATAAAAACCCGATAAGGGGAACATCCGAAAGGATGGACAAGGGGAAAGAGGCATTGCATGGCCATCGGCGTCACCAACGCGCCTGAACGAAGCAGGTCCTCAGGGTCGATCATCAACGATCCTCAGGTGCGCGGGATATTCTATCAGGCAATCACCATCATCATCCTCGCAGCGCTCATCTACTGGATCGTCGACAACACCGTCGACAACCTGAGACGCGCGAACATCGCATCCGGCTACGATTTCGTTAGAAGCCGCGCCGGCTTCGATGTCGGACAGTCGCTGATTTCATTCACCAGCGATTCCACCTATGGCCGCGCCTTGCTGGTCGGCTTCATCAATACGTTGCTCGTCGCAATTACCGGAATCATCACGGCGACGATCATCGGCTTTATCGTCGGCATCGGACGCCTTTCGCACAACTGGATCATCGCCAAGCTCTCGCTGGCCTATGTCGAAGTGTTCCGCAACATCCCGCCGCTGCTCGTTATATTCTTCTGGTACAGCGGGGTGCTGTCGATATTGCCGCAGGCACGAGATGCGCTTGCCCTGCCCTTTGATATCTTTCTGAGCAATCGCGGCGTCGCCTTTCCGACGCCGATTGCCGAAGAGGGTGCAGAATACACGCTCCTCGCGTTTGTTATCGCCGTCGCCGCAAGTGTGTTCTTTGCCCGTTACGCGCGCAAGCGGCAGTTGGCGACCGGCGAGCGCCTTCCCGTCCTGTGGACCGTGCTCGGGCTGATCATCGGTCTGCCGCTGGTCACATTTCTCGTGACCGGTGCGCCGATCACCTTCGACATTCCCGTGGCGGGCAAGTTCAACCTTACGGGCGGTTCGGTCGTCGGACCGGAGTTCATGTCGCTGTTCCTCGCGCTTTCCTTCTACACGGCAGCCTTCATCGCCGAAATCGTCCGGGCCGGCATCCGCGGCGTTTCCAAAGGCCAGACGGAGGCGGCACATGCGCTCGGCATACGCCCGGCGCTGACGACGCGCCTCGTGGTCGTGCCGCAGGCGATGCGCATCATCATTCCGCCGCTGACCAGCCAGTATCTCAACCTCACCAAGAACTCCTCGCTGGCGGTTGCCATCGGTTATGCCGACCTCGTTGCCGTCGGCGGCACCATCCTCAACCAGACCGGACAGTCGATCGAGATCGTAAGCATCTGGCTCATCGTCTATCTCAGCCTGAGCCTCGCGACGTCGCTGTTCATGAACTGGTACAACGCCCGAATGGCGCTGGTGGAGAGGTGAGATCATGAGCACGAATCAGGCCTCTTTCGTTCGCGCTTCGATGATCGAAGCTTCGCCTGCCCCGTCGCTGGAAAGCGGTGCCGTCTCCTGGCTGCGGAAAAATCTGTTCGCCACGCCCAAGGACACCGCCCTGACGATCATCAGCCTGCTCATCCTGGCATGGCTGGTGCCGCCCGCAATCCAGTGGCTCTTCATCGATGCCGCCTGGAGCGGCGGCGGCCGCGGCGTCTGCGCCACGCTCTCGCAAGGCGGCTCGCAGCCGGAAGGCTGGAGCGGCGCCTGCTGGGCCTTCGTCAATGCGAAGTTCGCCCAGTTTCTTTTTGGCCGCTATCCGCTCGACGAGCGCTGGCGTCCGGCGCTTGTCGGCATCCTCTTCGTGTTGCTCCTGGTGCCGATGCTGATACCGAGAATCCCGTACAAGGGATTGAACGCACTTCTGCTGCTGGTCGCCCTGCCTATCCTTTCGGCGATCCTCCTCCCAGGTGGCTGGTTCGGCCTCACCTATGTCGAAACGCCGCTCTGGGGCGGCCTGATGGTCACCCTGGTCCTGTCCTTTGTCGGAATCGCGGTTTCGCTGCCGCTCGGCATCCTGCTGGCGCTCGGGCGCCGGTCGAACATGCCGGTGATCAAGATGCTCTGCACCGTCTTCATCGAGGTCATCCGCGGCGTTCCATTGATCACGGTGCTTTTCATGGCCAGCGTCATGCTGCCGCTGTTCCTGCCGCAGGGCGTCACCTTCGACAAGTTCCTGCGCGCCCTGATCGGTGTGTCGCTGTTTGCCTCCGCCTACATGGCGGAAGTCGTGCGCGGCGGCCTGCAGGCAATTCCGAAGGGCCAGTATGAGGGCGCCGATTCGCTGGGGCTCAGCTTTTGGCAGAAAATGGGCTTCATCGTCCTGCCGCAGGCCCTGAAGCTGGTCATTCCCGGTATCGTCAACACATTCATAGGCCTGTTCAAGGACACATCGCTCGTGTCCATCATCGGCATGTTCGACCTGCTCGGCATCGTTCGCCTGAACTTCAGCGATACGAACTGGGCCACCGCCGTCACGCCACTGACCGGCCTTATCTTCGCGGGCTTCGTCTTTTGGCTTTTCTGCTTCGGCATGTCGCGCTATTCAGGCTTCATGGAACGCCTGCTCGACAGAAGCCAGCGGTAAAAAAGGGGAAAAAAGAAAATGGCAAATACCGCCACTGCACCGAAATTGGCCGTCTCGACGACGGATGTCGCGATCGAAATCACCAATATGAACAAATGGTACGGTGATTTCCATGTGCTGCGCGACATCAATCTCAGGGTCATGCGCGGCGAGCGCATCGTCGTCGCCGGCCCGTCGGGTTCCGGCAAGTCGACGATGATTCGCTGCATCAATCGGCTCGAGGAGCACCAGAAGGGCAAGATCGTCGTCGACGGCATCGAACTCACCAACGACCTGAAGAAGATCGATGAAGTGCGCCGGGAAGTCGGCATGGTCTTCCAGCACTTCAACCTCTTCCCGCATCTCACGATCCTGGAAAACTGCACGCTGGCGCCGATCTGGGTGCGCAAGATGCCGAAAAAGGAAGCCGAGCAAGTCGCGATGCACTTCCTGGAGCGCGTCAAGATTCCGGAGCAGGCGCTCAAATATCCGGGCCAGCTTTCGGGCGGTCAGCAGCAGCGCGTCGCCATCGCCCGCTCGCTTTGCATGCGGCCGAAAATCCTTCTCTTCGACGAGCCGACCTCTGCGCTCGACCCTGAAATGGTCAAGGAAGTGCTCGACACGATGGTCGGACTCGCCGAGGAAGGCATGACCATGATCTGCGTCACCCACGAAATGGGCTTCGCCCGCCAGGTCGCCAACCGCGTGATCTTCATGGACCAGGGCCAGATCGTCGAACAGAACTCGCCGGCCGAGTTCTTCGACAATCCTCAGCACGAGCGGACCAAGCTGTTCCTCAGCCAGATCCTGCACTGATCCGGAACAACTCGAAACGACGGCGGCCCGCCTTCATGGCGGGCCGTTTCGTTTTGTATTCCAAGCCAAAACCTCGCAGAAACTCTCCATTCTAAGGCCTGTTGAGATTCGGGTACCGCCGCGGCCTCGAATTCCTGCCGTCTGCTCGAAAGGAATGGGACAAGCTGGGCGCGACGATCCGGCAGCAGCTTGTAAAGAAGCTGCGTGAGCGTTTGGAGCGCCCCCGCATTCCGAGCGCCGCACTACACGGGATGCCCGACCACTACAAAATCAAACTGAGACAGCTTGGCTATCGTCTCGTCTACCGGGTCGATGACGGCTCTGTCACTGTGCTGGTCGTGGCAGTTGGAAAGCGAGAGCGGGTGACGTCTACAACTTGATGAGAGCACACGGGCGTTAGATCGCCGGACCGGGCATCATAGGCCACCTAAACGCTCCAGCCCGCACCCGGCGAGAGGGGACATGCCCTACGAAATGCTGGTGACTATGGCAGCCAAGGCGCCCGCCACGAGTCCCTTCGCCCCGCTCGCGGGGAGAAGGTGCCGGCAGGCGGATGAGGGGCGGCCGCAAATCGGCGTAAAATATCTTTAAGAGGACGCTATCGCCCTCGGCGCCATGGATCAGCCGACGAATGCACGTTCGATGACGAACTCTGCCGGCTTGTTGTTGGCGCCTTCCGTCAGGCCGGCGGCTTCGAGGATTTCCTTGGTATCCTTCAGCATGGCGGTGGAACCGCAGATCATTCCGCGGTCGATCTCGGGATCGAGCGGCGGCAGGCCGAGGTCTGCGAAGAACTTGCCGTTGGTCATCAGGTCGGTGATCCGGCCCTTGAAGGGATATTCTTCGCGCGTAACCGTGGCGTAGTGCCGAAGCTTGTCGCCGACGATCTCGTTCAGGAACTCGTGATTGCGGATTTCATCGACGAGATCGAAGCCATATTTCAGCTCCGCCACGTCGCGGCAGGTATGGGTAAGGATGACCTCCTCGAACTTCTCGAAGGTCTCCGGGTCGCGGATGAGGCTCGCAAAGGGCGCGATGCCCGTGCCCGTCGAGAACATATAGAGCCTGCGGCCGGGCACGAGCGCATCCAACACCAGCGTGCCGGTCGGCTTCTTGCGCATCAGCACCTGGTCACCGGGCTTGATCCCCTGCAGATGCGACGTCAGCGGCCCATCGGGCACTTTGATGGAGAAGAATTCCAGTTCCTCGTCCCAGGCCGGGCTCGCGATCGAATAGGCACGATAAACGGGCTTGTCGCCGACCATCAGTCCGATCATCGCAAATTCGCCCGAGCGGAAGCGGAACTCCTGCGGGCGTGTCATGCGGAAGCGGAAGAGCCGGTCGGTGTAGTGTTCGACGCTCGTCACCGTTTCAGCGAAGACGCCTGCCGGAGCCTGTACCGCGAAATCTTCTTTTTTTGCCGGAGCATTCATCGTGACCACAGTCCTGTAAATGGTGACGCTGTTTATCAACTACAAGCGGATATTCCAACCCATGCCGAATTGAAAGGAAATCCCTTCCAAATATAGTCGCTTTCGAGGATTTCGGCTTGCTTCACACTGTCGCGGCCTGCACCTTTCAAGAGACGCGGCGCCAGCTGTAGGAATTGATGTTGGCGGACGGCTTTGCCGTCGGCTGGTAGTGGTTGGAAATGCCTGGCAGCCGGCCCTCCGAAAGCCGTTTGATCGCCGTGGCGTTGGTTACGGCGAAGCTGTCGACGCCGCAACGCAGCATAAGCGGGATCGGGTCGATCAGCACGTCGCCGACGGCGCGGATTTCGCCCTGGTAGCCGAGCCGCGAACGCAGCAGCGAAGCATGGCTGAAGGACCGGCCGTCGCTGAAAGCCGGAAATGCCACCGCCACCAGCGCGATCCTTTCGAGATAGGGCTGAAGACGCATCACGTCGTCTGCGGGGTTGATCAGAACGCCAAGCTCCGAGGCATCGCTCTCCGCAACCGCCGCCAGGAAGCCGTCGATGTTCAGAATCGCCTTCTCGTTCGATCCGGCCTTGGTCTCGTCGGTTTCGATCACCCAGGGATCATCGTTCACGAAGCCGGTTTCTTTCCAGATTTTCGTCATCTTTTGCTGTCCTTGGATCACGCGGCTGCCTGGGCACCGCCGCCATAGAGCGCATCCTTGAAAGGCTGCGGCCCCACCCGGCGATAGGCTTCGAGGAAGGTCTCCGACTTGTCCCGGCGCAAGCCGAGATAGGTATCGACGATCGTCTCCACCGCGTCGGTCACTCTTTCCGGCTCGAAGCCGCGACCAATGATCTCGCCGATCGATGTATGTTCGTCGCCGGAGCCGCCGAGCGTGATCTGATAGAGCTCCGCGCCCTTCTTTTCGACGCCCAGAAGACCGATATGGCCGACGTGATGGTGCCCGCAGGCATTGATGCAGCCGGAAATCTTGATCTTGAGCTCGCCGATTTCGGCCTGCCGCTCGGGCGAGCCGAAACGGTTCGAAATCTCCTGCGCGACCGGAATCGAGCGTGCATTGGCAAGCGCACAGTAGTCGAGCCCCGGACAGGCAATGATGTCGGTGATCAGCCCCG
This sequence comes from Sinorhizobium meliloti, assembly GCF_017876815.1. Taxonomy (NCBI): domain Bacteria; kingdom Pseudomonadati; phylum Pseudomonadota; class Alphaproteobacteria; order Hyphomicrobiales; family Rhizobiaceae; genus Ensifer; species Ensifer meliloti. Next base: position 3,602,229 of record NZ_JAGIOS010000001.1, read on the forward strand.
CATTGGCAGTGGCGAGGCCGGCGGCGACCAGGGCGCGATAGACCGGCTCGAGGTCGGCAAGCGCCACATGCGGCAGGATCAGGTTCTGCTCATGGCTGACGCGGATCTCGTCGAAGGCATATTCCTCGGCGATATCGGCGACCGCATCCATCTGTTCGTGGCTCGCGTCGCCCGGAATGCCGCCGATCGGCTTCAGCGAGATCGTCACCATGCCGTAGTCGGGATGCTTGTGCGGCTGGACGTTCTGGTGCACCCAGCGGGCAAATTCCGGAGCGGCCTTCTTCCAGCGGGCGAGACTGCCCCAGCCCTCCGTCCGGTTCGGCAGTGTCGCGGGCGCAAAATAGGCAGCGATCGCCTGGATATCCGCGTCCGGCAGCTTCAGTTCCGTGTCCTTCAGATTGGCGAATTCGAGCTCCACCTGACGGGCCAGTTCCTCGGCACCGGTTTCATGAACCAGTATCTTGATGCGCGCCTTGTACTTGTTGTCGCGGCGACCATGGAGGTTGTAAACGCGCATGATCGCGGTCGTGTAGGAAAGCAGATCCTCTTCCGGCAGGAAGTCGCGGATCTTCTTGGCAATCAGCGGCGTGCGGCCCTGCCCGCCGCCGACATAGACGGCAAAGCCAAGCTTGCCATTCTCGTCCTTCTTCAGGTGCAGGCCGATGTCATGCACCTGAATGGCGGCGCGGTCGCGCTCGGCGCCGGTCACGGCGATCTTGAACTTGCGCGGCAGGAACGAGAACTCCGGATGGACGCTCGACCATTGCCTGAGGATTTCGGCATAGGGGCGCGGGTCGGCGACTTCGTCAGCCGCGGCACCGGCGAAATGGTCCGCCGTCACGTTGCGAATGCAGTTGCCGGAGGTCTGCAGCGCGTGCATCTCCACGCTTGCCAGTTCCTGAAGGATATCAGGCGTGTCGGAAAGGCGCGGCCAGTTGTACTGGATGTTCTGGCGGGTCGTGAAATGTCCGTAGCCGCGGTCATATTTGCGGGCGATATGGGCGAGCATCCGCATTTGCCGGCTCGAGAGCGTACCATAGGGAATGGCGACGCGGAGCATATAGGCATGGAGCTGCAGATAGACGCCGTTCATCAGGCGCAGCGGCTTGAACGCATCCTCCGCGAGTTCACCGGACAGTCGCCGCTGGACCTGGTCGCGGAACTGCTCGACGCGTGCGGAAACGAAGGCGTGGTCGAATTCGTCGTAACGATACATGGCTTCTCAGGTCCCTCAGGCAGCAACATTCTTCGGGCCCGCAAGCCCGCTGTATCCAGGAGCGTAGGGGATCGACGGCCCTTCGGCACGGATCCGCTCACGCATGCGCAACGGCCGCAGCGTACCGTCTACCTCCTCGACGTCGATAACGTTGACGTCCACCACTTTATTCTCGTCGAACGAGCGCTTTCCGGTCGCCTCCAGGGCCGCGACGGCCTCCGCATGGCGAGCGACGAAGGCATCCTGCAACGACTCCACCCAATTGCCGGAAGCGTCGAGCCAGACGGAGATGCCATCCGCCAGACGGTTTGCCGTCAGAACCTTTTCCACCATCGCGTCGTCCTCAATTCCAGATCTGTTCGGTGCGTTTCGCCGAAACTTTGCTGGCACCGCTATACTTGGTGCGGCCGGCCGCCAGCGGCTCGGACCGTTCGAAATTCGCGCCCGCAACCGCTTCGCCGATGATCACCATGACCGGCCCGTCCAGTTCCGTGCGGGCCTCGAGATCCGGCAGATCGCGGAGCGTTCCGTGCAGGAGACGGCGCTCGGCACGGCTCGCATTCTCGATCACCGCGACGGTCGTGTCCTGCGGCAGACCGGCCTGCATGAGCCGCGAGGCGACGGAGGCCGCAACGGTGCGGCCCATATAGACGGCAATCGTCGCGCCGGAAACCGCCAGTCGCGCCCAATCGGGAAGAACGCTGCCTGTCAGATCGTGCCCCGTCGTGAAAACCAGCGACGATGCCACGCCGCGCAGCGTCAGCGGCAGTTCGAAATCGGCGGCCGCGGCAAAGGCCGATGTGATCCCCGGCACCACCTCGTAGCTGATGCCGGCTTCACGCAGTGCCGCCATTTCCTCGCCTGCCCGGCCGTAGACCAGAGGGTCGCCGGACTTCAGCCGGACGACGCGCTTGCCTTCGCCGGCAAGCTTCACCAGCAACTGATTGATCTCGTCCTGCGACTTGGTATGGCAGCCCTTGCGCTTGCCGACCGAAAGCCGCTCGGCGTCGCGGCGGCCCATGTCGACGATCGCTTGCGGCACCAGCGCATCATAAACGATGGCATCCGCTTCCATCATCACGCGCTGCGCCCGGAGCGTCAGCAGGTCTTCGGCGCCCGGTCCGGCGCCGACCAGCCACACATGGCCGGCCACGCCCCCCGCGGCATCCAGAAGCCTCGAGGCCTCGCGGCGCGCGGATGCAAGATCGCCGAGCGCTACTTGATCCGCCACAGGGCCCGAGAAGAAGCGGCGCCAGAAGACACGCCGAGCGACGCCGCGCGGCACGAGGCGCTCGACGGCGTCGCGATAGTTCGCAGCCAAAGAGGCAACGATACCCAAGGACGGCGACAGCAATTGATCGATCTGCGCGCGGATCATCTGCGCCAGAACCGGCCCTGCCCCTTCGGTGCCGATCGCAACTGCGACGGGCGCCCGGTTGACGAGTGCCGGCGTGAGGAAATCGCAATAGTCCGGCTGATCCACGGCATTTGCGGGGATTTTCCGCTCGCGCGCCGCAGTCACGACAACGCGGTCAAGCGCCGCATCGCCGGTTGCGGCAAAGACGAGGACGGAGCCTTCGACCTGATGAGCCCCAAAGGGTTCGCGCACGGTCTCGATATTGTTGGCATCCAGAAAAGCATCGAATGCCGGTTCCGGGCGATCCGCATAGGCGACGATGCGCGCCTCGGTGTTCAGCAGCAACCGTAACTTGGCGAAGGCCTCGTCCCCATTGCCGAACACCGCCACGCTTTTCTGCGCGACGCGAAAGAATGCCGGAAAGACGGACAATTTCTGCGACATAACGAGGGGACGGCTCCTTTTGCAGGCTGCGGCGAATATCCCCTATAGGCCGCAACATTTGAAGGAACAGAAATTTCAATGCTTTTCCGGTCACGTATTGTTTTGCTCGACAGCCAATCTTTTTGAGCAAATATCTCCGGGACCCTGATCCGCCCGTTGGTTCGGCCATTGCGCCGATCGGCCGACCTCCGTTAAATGCCGGCTCAAAGCAGGAGACCGAGACATGAAAAAAACCCAACTGGCAGAGCGCCTGCTGACCGTCATCGAAGAGGACATACTGCCGCTCACCGAGAAGGGCGTAGCCGACGGCAACAAGGTGTTCGGCGCCGCTATCCTGCGCAAGTCCGATCTGTCGCTGGTGCTGGCCGAAACCAATAACGAGACCGAGAACCCGCTGTGGCATGGCGAGGTGCACACGCTCAAGCGCTTCTACGAGATGGCCGAGACGCCGGACACGCGCGAACTGATCTTCCTCTCGACGCATGAGCCCTGCTCCATGTGTCTCTCGGCGATCACCTGGGCAGGTTTCGATAACTTCTACTATTTCTTCAGCCACGAGGATTCGCGCGACAGCTTCGCTATCCCGCATGACCTGAAAATCCTGAAGGAGGTTTTTCGCCTCGAACCGGGCGGCTATGCCCGGCAGAATGCGTTCTGGAAATCGGCTTCCATCGCGGCACTGATGCAGGAGGCCGATCCGGAAACGCGGCAGCGGCTCAGCGGCCAGGACACCCGCATCCGGGCACGCTACGATCGTCTGTCCGATACCTATCAGGCGAGCAAAGACACCAACGCCATACCGCTGAATTGAGCCATGGAAGCTTCCCGCGACATTCAACGCCTGCTCGACATCATGGCCGCGCTCCGCGATCCGGAGACGGGCTGCCCCTGGGATATCGTGCAGACCTTCGAGACGATCCGGCCTTATACGATCGAAGAGGCCTATGAGGTCGCCGACGCGATCGAGCGTCATGATATGGACGACCTGTGCGACGAACTCGGCGACCTTTTGCTGCAGGTGGTCTTCCACGCACGCATGGCCGAGGAGGCCGGCGCGTTTTCCTTCGGTGACGTCGTCGAAGCCATCACGCGCAAGATGATCCGCCGCCATCCGCATGTCTTCGCCCGCTCCGACGCCGACACCGCCGAGGCGGTGAAGCTGCAATGGGAAGAGATCAAGCAGGCCGAGAAGGCCGACCGGCGGCAACGGCGCCTGCAGCGCGGCGTGTCGCAAGAGGAGCATGCTGGCCATCTCGGCTCGATCCAACGCAGCTTCCCGGCGCTGGTCGAGGCGCTGAAGCTGCAGGAACGGGCGGCAAAGGTCGGCTTCGACTGGTCCGAGCCTGAGCCGATCCTCGACAAGGTCGAGGAGGAAATCGGCGAGCTGCGGCAGGCACTTAAAGACGGTGACCTCGGGAAGGTCGCGGACGAGCTCGGCGACCTGATCTTCGCGCTCGTCAATATCGGCCGCCATGTCGGCACCGATCCGGAAATGGCGCTGCGCGGCACCAATACCAAGTTCCGGCGCCGCTTCGGCCACATCGAGAAGGAACTGGAAGCCGGAGGCGAAACGCTCGATGCGGCGTCGCTGGAGCGCATGGAAGAACTCTGGCAGGCGGCGAAGGCTATCGAAAGGCAGCTGACGTAGGCTCGTGCGTTACCCGCTGTGTCTATGCTATTCCTCATCCCTGCCCGTCAAGGAATCCAGCCGGGCGGAATCCTTGGGCTGAAAAGACTCACCCGCGCCGCAGACGCGGCGCTGCTGGATCCCTGTGACGAGCACAGGGATGAGGGTGGAACGGGTGAGGTCCCTCGGAATACTTCTCATAGGCCGTGGGAAATTAAGGAGATGGCGCGCACGTCCTTCGAGCGAAGATTGCCGTAGCGCCCGTGCATCCCCGCCTCCCTCATTCCTGTGCCTGTCACAGGAATCCAGCCAGGCCAAGTCATTGGGCTGGAAAGACTCTTCCGCGCCGCAGACGCGGCGCTGCTGGATCCCTGTGACGAGCACAGGGATGAGGGGAGAGAGGGTCCCGATCCCTCGGAATAGTTCTCATAGGTGCGCGGATATCGAGGAGATGGCGCGCAGTCCCCAAACGAGGTTGCGGCAGCGCCCGTGCATCCCCGCCTCCCTCATTCCTGTACCTGTCACAGGAATCCAGCCAGACCAAGTCCTTGGGCTGGAAAGACTCTTCCGCGCCGCAGACGCGGCGCTGCTCTCATCCCTGTGACGAGCACAGGGATGAGGGTGGAGCGGGTGCGGTCCTTCGGAATACTTCTCGTAGGCCGTGGGATATTAATGAGATGGCGCGCATGTCCTTCGGGCGAAGGTTACCGTAACGCCCGTGCATCCCCGCCTCCTCATTCCCGTGCTCGTCACAGGGATGAGGGGAGAGAGGGTCCCGGTCCCTCGGAATAGTTCTCATAGGTGCGCGGATATCGAGGAGATGGCGCGCAGTCCCCAAACGAGGTTGCGGGAGCGCCCGTGCTTCCCCGCCTCCCTCATTCCTGTGCTCGTCACAGGAATCCAGCCAGACCAAGTCCTTGGGCTGAAAAGACTCACCCGCGCCGCAGACGCGGCGCTGCTCTCATCCCTGTGACGAGCACAGGGATGAGGGGAGAGAGGGTCCGGTCCCTCGGAATACTTCTCATAGGCCGTGCGGAAGGAGATGGCGCGCAGTCCCCAAACGAGGTTGCGGCAGCGCCCGTGCATCCCCGCCCCCCTCATTCCTGTGCTCGTCACAGGAATCCAGCCAGACCAAGTCCTTGGGCTGGAAAGACTCAGCCGCGCCGCAGACGCAGCGCTGCTCTCATCCCTGTGACGAGTGTTTAGCCCGGGGACATAACTGACGGGTGTTCGGGGAGATGGCTGACACGTCATACTGGCATGGATTTGGCTTCGAAGGGGGTATTCCATGCCGTGGCGAGAGGTATCGACGATGGGAGAGCGGCGGGAGTTTGTGCGACTTGCGCTTGAGGAGGGTGTGAACCGGCGGGAATTGTGCCGGCGGTTCGGGATCAGCCCGGATATCGGTTATAAATGGCTGGCGCGGTGGGAAGCCGGCGACCGCGAGTTGGCGGATCGCTCACGGCGCCCGCATATAAGTCCGATGCGTTGCAACGAAGCGGTAGAGACCGAGGTGCTTGGGGTGCGCGATGCGCATCCGGCATGGGGGGCGCGCAAAATTGTGGGCTATCTGGAACGGCAGGGAACCCACCCGCCGGCGGTTTCGACCGTTCATGCCATCCTCAAGCGCCATGATCGGATCGTAGCACCGCCGGGCGGCGCGCCGGCGTTGCAGCGCTTCGAGAAGGAGGCGCCGAACCAGCTCTGGCAAATGGATTTCAAGGGCTGGGTGCAATTGGCCGACGCCACGCTCTGCCACCCGTTGACGGTGATCGATGACCATTCCCGCTTCGTGCCTTGTCTCATGGCCTGCGCCGATCAGCGAGGCGCGACCGTACGCGGCCATCTGGAGCGGACATTCCGGCGCTACGGGCTGCCGGACGCCATGTTCGTGGATAATGGCGCGCCATGGGGCGATCCGTCAGGCGAGGGCTGGACCGGCCTCGGCGTATGGCTTCTGAAGCTCGGCGTCGCCCTACTGCACAGTCGCCCCTACCATCCGCAGAGCCGTGGCAAGAATGAACGCTTCCATCGCACACTCAAGGCCGAGGTGTTCGCCTTTGACCGTTTCAGGGATCTTGCTGCCGTTCAGCGCGCCTTCGATGCCTGGCGCGAGCTTTACAATTTCGAGCGCCCGCATGGGGCACTCGATCATGACGTGCCGGCCAGCCGCTACCACCCCAGTCCGCGCGCCATGCCGGATCGCCTGCCCGAGCCCGTCTATGACGAGGGCGAGATCGTGCGCAAGGTTTCCGCCACCAAAGCCTATGTCAGCTTCAAAGGCCGGCTATGGAAAGTTCCCAAAGCTTTCTGCGGAGAACGCCTCGCCATCCGCCCGCTCGACCGCGACGGCCACTATGGCGCTTTCTTCGGTGCCCATCACATCGCAACAATCAACTTGACCAACAAGCAATCCGTCAGTGATGTATCCGAACAGGTGTCCGCCATGTCCCCGGGCTAAACAACGAGCACAGGGATGAGGGGAGAGAGGGTCCCGGTCCCTCGGAATACTTCTCATGGGCCGTGCGGAAGGAGATGGCGCGCAGTCCCCAAACGAGGTTGCGGGAGCGCCCGTGCATCCCCGCCTCCCTCATTCCTGTGCTCGTCACAGGAATCCAGCCAGACCAAGTCAGTGGGCTGGAAAGACTCTCCCGCGCCGCAGACGCAGCGCTGCTCTCATCCCTGTGACGAGCACAGGGATGAGGGTGGAGAGGGTGCGGTCCACTCTTATAACCTGTGCGGAAAGTCAGGAAATGGCGCAACACTCCTGGCTGCTACCAATCCTCTTCGACGGCCTTCGGGCCGTTGCCCAGCCGCCTCTCGAGCTCCGTGGCCTCTCCCTCCGTCAGACGCAGGTCAAGGCTCACGCGTCCATCCTCGAGGTCTTCGCGGCCATCGACGATCGCATGCTGGTAGACCCAAGGCAGCAACTGCAGCTGATCGAGACCCAGAACGACGGTGCACTCGGTCATGACGCCCGAAAGACGCCGGCCTATTTCAGTGAGAAGATCGTCGACACCTTCGCCGGTCATGGCCGAAACGGCGACCGTGTTGTCGGCGCTCGCGGCCTTCTTCACCAGCGCTTCGCGCACTTCCGGCTCGACCTTGTCGATCTTGTTCCAGACCTCGACAATGCGCTCGGCACCCTCCTTCTCGTCGATGCCGAGATCGGCCAGGATGCGCAGCACGTCGCTTGCCTGGGCCTGATTGTCCGGATCGGACAGGTCGCGCACATGCAGAACCAGGTCGGCCTCGAGTACCTCTTCCAGCGTCGCCCGGAAGGCGGCGACCAGATGCGTCGGCAGATCGGAAATGAAGCCGACGGTGTCGGAGAGGATGACCATACGCCCATGCGGCAGTTTCAGCCGCCTCAGCGTCGGATCCAGCGTCGCGAAGAGCATGTCTTCGGCGAGCACGCCGGCCCCGGTCATCCGGTTGAAGAGCGTCGATTTGCCCGCGTTCGTATAGCCTACGAGCGCGACGATCGGATGCGGCACCTTCTTGCGCTTCGACCGGTGAAGCTGGCGCGTGCGCCGCACCTGCTCCAACTCGCGCTCCAGCTTGACGATCCTGTCCTGCAGCAGCCGGCGGTCGGCCTCGATCTGCGTTTCGCCGGGCCCGCCCATGAAACCCGCGCCGCCACGCTGCCGTTCGAGGTGCGTCCAGCTGCGAACCAGGCGGCCCTTCTGATAATTGAGATGTGCGAGATCGACCTGCAGCGTGCCCTCCCTGGTGGAGGCACGCCGGCCGAAGATTTCCAGAATGAGGCCGGTGCGGTCGATGACCTTGGCGTTCCATTCCTTCTCGAGATTGCGCTGCTGGACAGGCGTCAGCGGGTGATCGACGATCACGAGCCCCGCATCCTTCTCGCTCAGGACGTGACCGATCTCCTCGATCTTGCCGGTGCCGAGCAGCGTGCCCGGTTTTGGCTGGGCGACGGAAACGATCATGCCGTGAACGACGTCCAGGTCGATGGCGAGCGCCAGGCCCGTCGCCTCCTCCAGCCGGCTTTCGTCCGAACGCGTAGCGGGCTGCGCAACGATGTCGGCAGAAGCCTTCCCGGTCTTTTTCAGGATCGGAACGACGACGACGGCACGCGAATCATCGCGGAGCCTCTCGAGCTCCGGAATGATCGACGACGATTTTGAATCACGCTTGGTAATGTTCCTCACATCCCGTCAGGAGGCAGCTTCCTCATTCTCGAACATCTGCAACGGCTGGCCCGGCATGATCGTCGAGATGGCGTGCTTGTAGACGAGCTGAGAATGACCGTCGCGGCGCAACAGCACACAGAAATTGTCAAACGATGTTACGACACCCGTCAGCTTGACGCCGTTGATGAGGAATATGGTCAAAGAAATCTTTTGCTTGCGGACCGTGTTGAGAAAGAGATCCTGCAAGTTTTGAGAACGTTCCGCCATCGCGCCGCTTCTTTCTTATTTGCCGGCGTTCTGGCGCCGGTGCATTTTGTTAATTTTTAAGGTGTCACGTACGATCCCGGCACCTCCGCAGGGTTTGGTATCAAATCACCGTCTTTTCCGCAATGTCGAAAAAGGCCTCGCGAATATTCTGTGCTATGCTTCCTGGATGACCGTTGCCGATCGTCTTTCCGTCGACGGAAACGACGGGAAAGCAGATGCTGGTAGCAGCGGTGATGAAGACCTCCCGCGCTGCGAGCATTTCTTCCACGGAGAAGGCCGTTTCCTCGATCGCAAGGCCCAGCGGCTTGGCCACGTCCATCAGGGTGGTGCGGGTCACGCCGCGCAGAATGCCACTTTCCGCCGGGCGGGTGCGTAACGTCCCTTCGCGGTCCACGATCCATACATTCGTCGCCGCCCCCTCTTTGACCATGCCGTCCACGTCGACGAAGATCGCCTCCTGCGCGCCCGCTTCCTTCGCCTGCTGACGGGCAAGCACATTCGGGAGAAGGCCGACGCTCTTGATATCGACGCGATCCCACCGGTTCTCCGGCACCGTTATCGCCGATATGCCCTCGGCATTCTTCCGGGCGATCGCCCCGGGATCCGTGCGTTTGGCGGTGACGACGATCGAAGGCGGCGTGTCCGCATCAGGGAAAACATGATCCCGCCGCGCGACGCCGCGGGTCACCTGCAGATAGAAGAGCCCGTTGCGGACCCTGTTTCGGCGCAGCACCTCCCGGATGACATGGATCAGCGCCGCACGACTCATCGGCCAGCCTATCCTGAGCTCGCCCAGGGATCGCCCTAGGCGATCGAGGTGTCGGGTCAGGTCGATGATGAAGCCGTGCCGCACCTCGCAGACCTCGTAGACGCCGTCGGCAAACTGGTAACCCCGGTCCTCGACGTGAATGGCGGCTTCGGCGTGCCGGACGTAAGTGCCGTTGACATAGGCGATTCTCGGCATGGCTGAGGCCCTCAGAAATATTGAATGCTGACGCGGAAGAGCTGTTCGACATCGCGGACGGTCTCGGCGGCCGCGAGGAGGACCACGCGGTCCTTCGCCTTGATCCGCGTGTTGCCGTCTGGGCGCACATAGGCCTTGTCGCGATAGAGCGCGCCGATGCGGATACCCTCCGGCAATTCGAGCTCGCGCAGCGCCTTGCCGACCAGCGGAGAGGTTTCGAGCGCCTCTGCCTCGATCACCTCCGCCATGCCGTTCTGCACCGCGTAGACCGACCGGATGCGGCCCTTTCGCACGTGCTGCAGCACACGCGAGATGGTGACGGCGCGCGGATTGATATAGGCGTCGACACCGGCGGCGCCGGCGAAGTCCTGATAGGCCGGTTCGTTGATCAGCACGAGGGTCGACTTCGCTCCAAGCCTCCTGGCAAGCATGCTCCCGAGGATGTTGATCTGGTCGTTATTCGTCAGCGCGACGACGAGATCCGCCTCCTGGACATCCGCTTGCGCCAGGATCCGCTGATCCATGGCCGAGCCGTGGAGGACCACCGTGCTGTTGAGCTTGTCGGCGACGAGCACGGCGCGATCCCGGTCGTTTTCGACGAGTTTCACCCGCATGCGCGGCTGCTGTTCCTCGATCGTTCGCGCGACGAAATAGCCGATATTGCCGGCGCCGAGGATGATGATCCGCCGCGCCTCCTGTTCTTCATGGCCGAAGAGCGCCAGCGTGCGGCGGGCATGGTCCCGGTCGCAGACCACATAGGCGAGATCGCCGGTCTTCAACTGGTCGGAGGAATGCGGAACGATCAGCTTACCGTCCCGGAAGATACCGGTCACGGTCGCGTGCAGATCGGGAAAGAGCTCGCTCAATTGCTGCAGCGGCGTGTCGACGACGGGGCAGTCTTCCATACATTCGATTGCAACCATCGCGATCCGATCGTCCGCGAAGCGCACCACGTCGGTGGCGCCGGGAAAGGATATGCGGCGAAGCACGAGCCGCCCTACCTCGATTTCCGGAGAGATCGTCACGTCGATCGGGACGTTCTCGCGCGAAAAGAGGTCGGAATATTCGGGCGCAAGATAGCTCTGCGCGCGGATGCGGGCGACCTTGGTCGGTACGTTGAAAATCGCATGGGCTACTTCGCAGGCGACGATGTTGACCTCATCGTACAGCGTTACCGCGATGAGCATGTCGGCCTGGTCGGCGCCCGCCTTCGCCAGTACATCCGGATGCGCCCCGTGGCCGACGTAACCGCGCACGTCCAGCGTCTCGGTTATGTAGGCAATCAGCGCGGCCGACGTGTCGATCACCGAAACGTCGTTATTCTCGCGCGACAGCCGCTCGGCGATGCCGTAACCGACCTGCCCTGCCCCGCATATGATCACCTTCATTGCTATTCCTTACGTCTGGGACGGATCTGCCGATGGCTCGTTATGGGTTTCTGATCACACGCCCAACGACTTCAGCTTGCGATGAAGGGCGGAGCGCTCCATTCCGACGAATTCGGCGGTGCGCGAGATATTGCCGCCGAAGCGATTGATCTGGGCGATCAGATAATCGCGTTCGAACATCTCGCGAGCCTCCCGCAGCGGCAGGGTCATGATGTGCTGATCGCCCTGCGCCGAGATCTTCGGCAGGGTGTCCCCAACCTCGTTCGGCAGCATGTCGGCGGTGATCGGCGTATCGGGACCGTCGCTGCGCGCGAGGATCATCAGGCGCTCGATGTTGTTGCGCAGTTGGCGGATATTGCCGGGCCAATCATGCGCCTGCAGTACGGCCAGCGCATCCTCGCCGATCTTGCGGGGACGGATGCCGGCCTGTTCGCTTACCTGTCGCATGAACATGTCGACCAGGAAAGGGATGTCCTCGCGCCGCTCCGCAAGAGCGGGAACGCGCACCGGAATGACGGCGAGCCGGTGATACAGGTCCTCGCGGAACAGGCCCTCGGTGATCATGTTCTCGAGATTGTAGGCGGTCGAGGAGATGATGCGGACATCGACCTTGACGCGCTTGGAGCCGCCGACCCGCTCGAACTGCTGGTCGACGAGGACGCGCAGGATCTTGTTCTGCGTTTCGCGCGGCATTTCGCCGACCTCGTCCAGGTAGAGGATGCCCCCGTGGGCCTCCTCGAGTGCACCCGTTCGACGCGGCTGCCCCGTCGTTCCTTCGGTACCGAAAAGCGCGATCTCCATTCTGTCGGGCGTGATCGCAGCCGCATTGAGAGCCACGAAAGGACCGTTGGCACGCGCGGACTTGCGATGGATCATCCGCGCGACGAGTTCCTTGCCGGAGCCGGACGGTCCCTGGATCATGATACGGCTGTTGGTGGGCGCCACTTTCTCGATCATCTGGCGCAGTTGCGACACGGCAACGGAGGTTCCGATCAGTTCCACCGGATCGCCCGACTTCCGTCTCAGCTCTGAGTTTTCCCGCTTGAGCTTGGAATTCTCGAGCGCCCGCTCGGCGATCAGGATCAGCCGGTCGGCCTTGAACGGCTTCTCGATGAAATCATAGGCTCCGCGCTTGATCGCGGAAACGGCGGTTTCGATGTTGCCGTGACCTGAGATCATCACCACCGGCAAATCGGGGTGCCGGTTCTTGATCTCGTCGAGCAGTGCCAGGCCGTCGAGCTTGCTTCCCTGCATCCAAATGTCCAGGAAGATCAGGCGCGGCACACGGTCGTTGATCGCCGCGAGAGCGCTCTCGCTGTCGAAAGCGGTCCGCGTTTCATGGCCCTCGTCCGAAAGGATTCCCGAGACGATCTCGCGAATATCCTCCTCGTCATCCACAACCAGAATATCAGCCGCCATTGGTATTACCCTTATCCTTCAAATTATCTTCGCCCCCGGTCTCGCCGGCGGGCGGCAGAACCACCCGGATCATCGCCCCGGCGCCACCGTCGAAGTCCGGCGGTGCGTCGTGCAGTTCCAGTTGCCCGCCGTGGTCCTCTATGATCTTCTTGACGATAGCGAGGCCGAGACCGGTGCCCTTATCCCGCATCGTCATGTACGGCTCCAGAATTCGGTGCCGGTTCTCGGTCGGAAGCCCCTTGCCGTTGTCGATGACGTCGACCACGAAGCGGCCGGTGGTATCATCGCGACGGGATCGGATGACGACTGTGGGCGCGCCTCGTGACGTTCCCGCGGGCACGGCTTCGATCGCCTCCACCGCGTTCTTGACGAGATTGCCGAATGCCTGACCCAGCATGCGGCCGTCGAACTGCCCCTCGAGCGGTTCGTCGCCGAAATCGCGGACGAAGTTGATGTGGCTGTTGCCCATCTCGCGCAGGAATACGGCGTCCTTCAGGATCGCCCGCAGGTCGGACTTCTCCTTCGTGGGCTTCGGCATCCGCGCGAAGGCGGAGAATTCGTCGACCATCCGGCCGATGTCCTCGACCTGGCGCACGATCGTTTCGGTGCACTGGTCGAAGACCGCACGGTCCTCCTGATCGATCTGCTTGCCGTAGCGGCGTTTCAGCCTCTCGGCCGAGAGCTGGATCGGCGTCAGCGGGTTCTTGATCTCGTGTGCGATGCGGCGAGCGACGTCCGCCCAGGCGGTGGAGCGCTGCGCGATTACCAGATCCGTGATGTCGTCGACGGTGATGACATAGGAGCCATGCGATTCGTCGCCCTCCTCTCGCGTCACCTGAACATTCATCGTGCGCTCGGTGCCGCCGCGCATGATATTGATCTGCTTGCGGTAATCGTTGCGGTAGCGGCTCTCGGCCTCGACCAGAACCGCTTCGATTTCCGGGGCCACGTCGCTGAGATTCGCTCCGATGAGCTCCGGCGCCGCCTTCTTGAGCATCCCTTCCGAAGACGGATTGAAGATGGTGATGCGGCGATCTCTGCCGACGCCGATGACTGCCGCCGTTACGCCGGAGAGCACTGCCTCGATGAAGCGGCGGCGTTGGTCGACCTCGTCCTTCGCCACCAGGATCTGATCCTGCTGGGTCCGAATTTCGCTCACCATCTTGTTGAACGTGCGCGACAGGTTGCCGACGTCGCCGTCGACGGCGCGCACGGGAACGACGACGTCGAGATTGCCGGAAGCGACGCTGTCGGCGGCGCCGATCAGCTGCCGGATCGGCCGGACGATGCGGTCGGCGACCGCAATGGCCGTCCAGATCGCCGCCAGCAGCACGATCAGGGCAAAACCGATGTAAAGGACGCCGAAGGCGATCTGCAGGGAGGTCCGCCCGGCCTCGAGCGTCTTGTATTCCGCAGTGTTCTCTTCCATCAGCCGCATCGATCGCATGACTTCCGGATCGACGTTTCGGACGGTGTAAAGATAGGTGCCCGGAATGTTTTCGAGCGGAATGACGGCTCCCACCAGATTGGTCACGCCCGGGGGGATAAGCGTCGGCTGACCGGCAATGGTGCTCTTCAGTGCGTCCTGCGGGATCGCCGGCAGCGGACGATCGGTCGAAATATTGGCCTGGAGTATGGCGCTGCCGTCAGCGCGCACGAGGAATGCGCCGAGCATGCCGCGCCCCCTCGCCTGCCGTGTCATCAGCTCGACGAAGCCGGTACGGTCGAGGCTATAGAGCTGGCGATTGCGCTCCAGGTCGTTGGCCATCGACACCGTCTGACCCTGAAGGTAGCTGGCATTCTCGAGGACGTAGGCCTGCGCGACGTTCAGGGAGGAACGGACGATCGCCTGCGTACGCAGCGAGAACCAGCGGTCGAGGCCGACATCGAGGGTGATGCTGGCGAAGATCGCGACGAGGATCGCCGGCGTGATCGCGACGATCGAGAAGAGCGCGACGATGCGCACATGCAGGCGCGCTGCGGCTCTTCCCTTGCTGCGCGCCCTGAGCAGTCTGAAGATCTCGCGAGCGATGAGATAGATCAGGCCCACGACGAAGAGGCCGTTGATGCCGGCACAGGCGATCACGATGTTTCTCTCGGGCCGGATCGGGGTCAGACCGAGGAGAACGAGCAGCGACAAGGTGGCGCAGATCAGGGCACCGGTGGCGAGCATAAGCCCCGGCAAGGCAAAGGAGGCTCGCCGATCCTGGGCAGCAGTGACTCCGTCCTCCGTGCCCAATGGCAAGGCCATTCCATCCACCATGAAAAGTGCTACCCCCAACCGGCGTACCGACGACACCGGCATACGCCTGCGTTCCGGACCGAGACATTGAACCTTAAAGCGCCGCGTCTCCTTTCGGATACGCAAAGCTCCCCGCCCGCACCCGTCTGATCGACCGGCTGCGACCGCGCGCCGGCGAATCGACGCTTATGCGAGGTTCAAGCAACGCATTGTGGCGAAAATGCAACGGTGTTGCATCTCAGTCAAGCGCTACGCGAGCTGCGGTACACCGAGACCCCGAGTTCGCGGATCTTCTTGCGCAGCGTATTGCGGTTGAGACCCAGGAGGTCGGCCGCCTTGATCTGGTTGCCGCGAGTCGCCGTCAGAGCCGCGAGGATCAGAGGATATTCCATTTCCGCAAGGACGCGATCGTAGAGGCCGGAGGGCGGTAAGGCATCGCCAAAGCTCGCGAAATACTGCCGCATGTTTTCCTCGACCGCCTGCGATATCGACAGCGAGCCCGAGCGCGCCGCGGCCTTCTCGATCGGGCTGTCCGGGATCTCCGAACGCAGTTCGTTCTCGATGATTTCGCGGGTAATGACATCCTGTGGATAAAGTGCCGTCAGACGGCGAACGAGGTTCTCGAGCTCGCGCACATTGCCCGGCCAGGGATGCGCCTTCATCAATTCGAGCGCCTCCTGATCGAAGCGCTTGACGTCGAGCCCTTCCTTTTCGGCCTGCTGGACGAAATGGCGGACAAGGTCCGGGATGTCTTCGGCGCGGTCTCTCAGGGGCGGCAGACGCAGGGGCACGACATTCAGGCGATAGTAGAGGTCTTCGCGGAAAAGGCCCTGATTGATCGATTGTTTCAGGTCCTTGTTGGTGGCAGCGACGATGCGGACATCCGAGCGGATCGGCGTGCGTCCGCCGACGGTCGTATACTCGCCCTGCTGCAGCACGCGCAGGAGACGCGTCTGCGCATCCATCGGCATGTCGCCGATTTCGTCGAGGAAGAGCGTCCCCCCTTCGGCCTGCTCGAAGCGCCCGGTGGAGCGCGTCTGGGCGCCGGTAAAAGCCCCCTTCTCATGACCGAACAGTTCCGACTCGATGAGGTCGCGCGGGATCGCCGCCATGTTGATGGCGACGAAGGGGCCATTTCTCCGCTTGCCATAGTCGTGCAGTGCACGGGCAACGAGTTCCTTGCCGGTGCCGGACTCGCCGGTGATCATCAGCGTGAGGTCGGTCTGCATCAGCCGCGCAAGCACGCGGTAGATTTCCTGCATGGCGGCGGAACGGCCGACCAGCGGCATCCCGTCCTGCGAATCGTCCTCGAGTTTGGAGGGCCGTCGCTTCGGTTCGGCGAGCGCCCGGCCGATGATGCCGATCAGCTCCGTCAGATCGAACGGCTTCGGCAGATAATCGTAAGCGCCCTTCTCCGAAGCCTTGATGGCCGTCATGAAGGTATTTTGAGCGCTCATCACGAGAACCGGCAGATCCGGCCGTGCCTTCTTGATCCGTGGCAGGAGATCGAAGGCGTTTTCATCCGGCATCACGACATCGGTCACGACCAGGTCGCCGTCGCCGGCTGCTATCCAGCGCCAGAGGGTTGCGGCATTGGAGGTGATGCGCACATCGTATCCGGCACGGCTGAGCGCCTGGTTCAGCACGGTGCGAATGGCTGCGTCGTCATCCGCGACGAGGATCGTTGCGCCCGTCATCCATTGGTTCCTTTTGTCATCGGAGTTTCTTCATCGGCCGCCAGCCCCTTGGATGCCGGCATGAGAACGCGGAAGGTCGTGCGGCTATGCTGGCTGTCGCATTCGACGATGCCGCCGTGGCCGCCGATGATCTTGGCCACAAGCGCCAGGCCGAGACCGGACCCGTTCGTCTTGGTGGTGATGAACGGGTCGAAAAGATGCGGCAGCAGATCGGGAGGGACGCCCGGACCGTTGTCATGCACGCAGAATTCCAGAGGCAGCGAGATCTTTTCGCGCGTTCCGGCGACCGAAAGGCGAATGCCCGGCCGATAGGCCGTCGTCAGCAAAATCTCGCCGTCCGCCCTGTCGCCGATCGCCTCGGCCGCGTTCTTGATCAGATTCAGGAAGACCTGAACCAACTGGTCGCGGTTCGCGAAAACCGGGGGAAGCGACGGATCGTAATGTTCCGATATCTTGATTCTCCGGGCAAAGCCGGCCTTGGCGATCGCCTTGACGTGGTCGAGCACCGCATGGATGTTGAGCGGCAGGCGGTCGACCGGGCGCTCGTCGGAGAAGACCTCCATCCGGTCTACGAGCGAGACGATGCGGTCCGTTTCGTCGCAGATCAGTCTCGTCAGGGCGCGATCCTCGTCATTGACGGAGGTTTCCAGGAGCTGCGCGGCGCCGCGAATGCCCGAAAGCGGATTCTTGATCTCGTGGGCGAGCATCGAAGCAAGGCCGGTAACGGACCGCGCTGCGGCACGGTGGGTGAGCTGGCGGTCGATCTTGTCCGCCATCGACCGTTCCTGAAAGACGATCACCACCGATCCGGGTTGCGACAGTACCGGGGCCACATAGAGGTCGACGAGCTTGTCGGCTCCAAGGCGCGGAGAGCTGAGGTCCACCCGGTACTCGTTGACCGCCGCCCGACGCTCGCGAACCTGCTCGATCAGCGTCAGGAGCGGGCTGCCGAATGGAATGAAAGCGCTGATATCGTGGCGCGCAAGATGGTTGGCGCTGGCCCCGAAGAAGGATTCGGCCTCCCAGTTCGCAAAGGCGACGAAGCCGTTCTCGTCCACCAGGATGACCGGATTCTGGATCGCGTTCAGCACGGCCATGGAAAGATCGTTGGCACCTTCCACCGGTGCCGTTGCCTTCTCGGTCATGCCGCAATCTCCTCCCTCGCCGCCGCCCCGCCGGAGCGAACAATGGCGGCTACCACGCTGTCGCGTACGAAACCCGTCTCGGTCGATGTCAGAATCGCGGCTTTCTCCGAAGCGGGAAGCTCGGGCGCGAAACGATCGAGATACCAGCCCGCATGTTTGCGGGCGGTCCGCAGCCCGACCTCCACGCCGTAGAATTCGAGCATCATCTCGTAATGCTCCGCGAATATGCGGGCGACGCCCGACGCATCCGGGTGAGCAGCAGCGCCGGCGAGAACGCCAGCATGCCACGGCCGTCCCTGGCACGATCGACCGACCATGACGGCGTCCGCGCCCGACCGACGCAGGATCTCATGCGCATCCGCAACCGAATCCACATCGCCATTGGCAATCAGCGGGATGGAGACCACCTCGCGGACGGCCCCGATCGCATCCCAATCGGCTTTGCCGTTGTAGAATTGCATGCGTGTTCGTCCGTGAATGGTGATCGCCTTCACGCCTGCCTCCTCGGCCCTTCGGGCAATCAGCGGCGCATTGATCGAATTCTCATCCCAGCCGAGGCGCATCTTGAGCGTTACCGGGACCGTGGCTGCTTTGACCGTCGCTTCGATCAGCGAAAGCGCATGATCCGGATCGCGCATCAGCGCAGATCCGGAATAGCCGCCGGTGACCTTCTTCGCGGGACAGCCCATGTTGATGTCGATGATATCGGCGCCATTGGCCTCGACGATCCTCGCCGCCTCGGCCATCCAGTGCGCTTCACGCCCGGCGAGTTGCACGATGTGCGGATCGATGCCGGAATTCTTCAGCCGCGCCCAGGATTCGGCGGCGTTACCGACCAGTTCGCGGCTCGCCACCATCTCGGTCACGACGAACCCCGCGCCGAAACGCCAGGCAAGCATGCGAAAGGGCAGATCCGTCACGCCGGACATCGGCGCGAGCGCTACGCGATTGCGGATTTCGACATTCCCGATCAGAAGCGAGGGTGAAAAAGCCGTCGAGGGCAAATGCATATCTTTCAGGCACATGAAAATCTTGCACTATTTTTAGACATTGTTCTTCTGCTTGCCAAGCCTTTTCGACGCGCGGGACAAAATTCCTCGCATGGCTGGCCATGGCAGGACCTTCGCGGTACATCACGGCGAATATTGGCGAATGCGGGACCACATACAGAAGATGCAAGGCGAAGAACAGTTCTCCTGCGGCGTCGTGATCGTTGCGGCCGGCCGCGGCGAGCGCGCCGGCCAGTCGGCCGAGGGACCGAAGCAATACCGCACGATCGGTGATCGGCCCGTTATCGCCCATACGCTTGACATTTTCGCGACATGGCCCGGAGCGGGACCTGTCGTCGTCGTGATCCACCCCGATGACGAAGAGCTGTTCGCGGCGGCCCGCAAGCGGATGGCCGGGGCCTTGGAGCTGACGGTGGTCCACGGCGGAGCGACGCGCCAGCTTTCGGTGCTCGCCGGGCTGGAAGCGGTCGCCGCTACCGGCGTGGAATACGTGATGATCCACGACGCGGTGCGCCCCTTTTTCGATCACACACTGCTCGATCGCTGCGGTGCGGCGCTTCGTGACGGCGCCCAGGCCCTCCTGCCGGCAATTGCGGTCGCCGACACGCTGAAGCGTACGAAGGCGGCCGGCCTCGTTGCCGAGACCGTTCCGCGAACCGATCTCTACGCCGCACAGACGCCGCAGTGCTTCCGCCTCGAGCCGATCCTCTCCGCTCACCGGCGAGCGGCGGCAAGCGGCAGGTCCGACTTTACGGACGACGCCTCTATCGCCGAATGGGCCGGCATCCCCGTCCTTCTGGTGGAAGGAGCCGTGGACAATTTCAAGTTGACACTCCGGAGGGACCTGTCGATGGCAGACGAGAAACTGACCCGCATGGCCATTCCCGATGTGCGCACCGGCAACGGATATGACGTGCATCAACTCGTGGACGGCGACGGCGTCACCCTCTGTGGTGTCTTCATCCCCCACGGCCGCAAACTCTCCGGCCATTCCGACGCGGACGTAGCCCTGCACGCCTTGACGGACGCCCTGCTCGCCACTTGCGGCGCCGGCGACATCGGCGACCACTTCCCGCCATCCGACCCGCAGTGGAAGGGCGCGCCTTCGCGCATCTTTCTCGAGCACGCTGCGCGGATCGTCCGCGAGCGCGGCGGCACTGTTACCAATGCCGACATATCGCTGATTGCCGAGGCGCCCAAGGTCGGGCCGCATCGTCAGCAGATGCGCGAAAACCTTGCGGCGATACTCGGTATTTCGCTCGACCGCTGTTCGATCAAGGCGACGACCAACGAGAAACTCGGCTTTGTCGGGCGGAACGAAGGAATTGCGGCGATCGCCACCGCGACCGTCGTCTATGCATCACGGAGCAAGCCCGATGTGGACGACCGATACTGAAGAGAAAGCGCGGGCCATAATCCAGGATTTCACCTCCCGCGGACTTAAACTGGCGACCGCGGAGTCCTGCACCGGCGGCCTGATCGCCGGCGCCTTGACGGGAATCGCAGGCTCGTCCTCCGTCGTCGACCGCGGCTTCGTCACCTATTCCAACGAAGCGAAGGTCGAGATGCTCGGCGTGAACCCCGCAACGCTTGCCGCACATGGCGCCGTCTCGCGTGAAACGGCGATGGAGATGGCGCGCGGCGCGGTTTTGCGCTCAGCCGCCGATATCGCCATAGCCGTCACGGGCATAGCCGGGCCGGGCGGCGGCTCCGCCGAGAAGCCCGTCGGCCTCGTTCACCTCGCCGCTGCCGCTCGCGACGGCGCGATGATTCACCGGGAAATGCGCTACGGCGACATCGGCCGGCCTGCGGTGCGGCTTGCCACCGTGCACACGGCGCTCGATCTGGTCGCAGAGCTGGCTCACGCTCCGTAGATCACATCCGCCCGCTTTTCGAATGCTTCGGAGAACATGCGGAAGGCGCGATCGAACATCGAGCCCATGAGCGCGCCCAGAAGGCGGCTCTTGAATTCATAGTCTATGCAGAAGTGTACGATCGACTGGCTTTCGTCCACGGGCTCGAAACGCCAGACATTGTCGAGGTACTTGAACGGACCCTCGATATAGTTGACGTCGATGATCCGCTCTTCCCGTTTGAGAAGCACCTGGGTCGTGAATGTTTCCCGGATCGCCTTGTAGCCGACCGTCATGTCGGCAAGCAGCAGCACCTTGCCGTCGCGCTCCTTGCGCGAGCGTACGCTCAGCGCTTCGCAAAGGGGCAGGAACTCCGGATAACGCTCGACATCGGCAACGAGAGCGAACATCTGCTCGGCCGAGTGCTTGACGACGTGGTTGGTTTCGAAATGCGGCATGAATTTGAGTTAAGGCCCCAGCGCCGGAAGATCAAGGAGGCGGCGCATTTGTGCCGGCTTGTTGCGGCAGACTGCTCATGCGAACGATATTCGACCTTGATGCTATATGTTCGCATGGCGCCCTATGCTGGCAAAGGAATTCGCCTTTCGTAACTCACCGCGTTTCCTCTATTCTGCGCGAGCTTCCTTTCGCACGAGATATTATGGACGAAGAGCAACAACTCGAAATTCTGTCGCCGGTCACCGATCTTGGCTTTGTCCGAATCCTCTTGGCCGACCTGCATGACGAGCTGCCTTCAAAGGTTGCTCGGTTCCGCCAATTGGCGGACCTCTCGACGTCCCTCGGCGCAAACGGCACGATGTTCACCGGAGGCGAGACGACATATCTTGCTTGGACAGAAGCCAGATCGAGCTTCGTTCATGGAAACTACATCGCGACCGTGATGTTATGCCAAGGGCTTGCAGAACATCTTTTGGCATCATACCTGGAACTCGGAATTGACGGGGAACAACTGCCGCCAAGGGTCAAATTTCCTATTACCCTCGAACGATGCTTGAGCCGGGGGATCATCGTCGACGCCGACGTCAAAGATCTTCACCGTCTCATGAAATTGCGCAACCCACTGTCGCATTATAGGAATATTGATGATCCCTCGAACTTGACGCACCGAGCCCTCGAAAATCAATCGCCAGCCGCCGACCACGTTAGGGGTGACGCAAGCTTTGCCTTGTCGGTAGCGGTCCGATTGCTTTCGCTGCCGGCATTCAGGGTCGATAAATGAGCGCCTCATGCGCGTCCTGCTCAAGTGATTGGTGCGCCGCACTTGTTGAATTTGGCAGCATGTCGCGAATGCCCCTCATCCGCCTGCCGGCACCTTCTCCCCATTATGATGGGGAGAAGGGACTCGCCGAGCCGTCCCGATCCTCATCGGGTAAACGAGTGCCGGGTGTTGCCACGGGTTCCCTTCGCCCCGCCTGCGGGGAGAAGGTGGCCGGCAGGCCGGATGAGGGGCGGAAGCAGGCGGACTACTCCGCCGCAGCCAGCTTCCTTTCGCGCGCCGCCTTCAGCCTTGCGAAGTCGTCGCCGGCATGGTGGGACGAGCGGGTCAGCGGGCTTGAGGAAACCATCAGGAAGCCCTTGGTGTAGGCGACCGTCTCGTAGGACTTGAATTCTTCCGGAGTGACGAATTTCTCGACCTTGTGATGCTTGCGGCTCGGCTGCAGATATTGGCCGATCGTCAGGAAATCGACATCGGCGGTACGCAGGTCGTCCATCAGCTGCAGCACTTCGTTGCGCTCCTCGCCGAGGCCGACCATGATGCCCGACTTGGTGAACATTGTGGGGTCGAGTTCCTTCACGCGCTGCAGAAGCCGGATCGAATGGAAATAGCGCGCGCCCGGCCGGACCGTCAGGTAGTTGGACGGAACCGTTTCGAGATTGTGGTTGAAAACGTCCGGCTTGGCGGCCACGACACGCTCCAGCGCGCCGGGCTTGCGGAGGAAATCGGGCGTCAGGATTTCGATCGTGGTTTCCGGCGAGGCTTCCCGGATCGCGAAGATGACCTTCTCGAAATGCTCGGCGCCGCCGTCGTCGAGGTCGTCGCGGTCGACGGAGGTGATGACGACATGGCTCAGGCCCATCTGCTTCACCGCCTTGGCGACATTTGCGGGCTCGTCCAGATCGAGGGCATTGGGCTTGCCGGTCGCGACGTTGCAGAAGGCACAGGCACGCGTGCAGATCTCGCCCATGATCATGAACGTCGCGTGCTTCTTGTCCCAGCACTCGCCGATGTTAGGGCATCCGGCTTCCTCGCAGACCGTAACGAGCTTGTGGCTCTTCACGATCGAGCGGGTCTCCTGGTATCCCTTCGAGGTCGGTGCCTTCACACGGATCCAGTCCGGCTTGCGCAGGACCTCGGTGTCGGGCCGGTGGGCCTTTTCCGGGTGGCGAACACGCTGCGCCCGATCCGAGACGGCGTCGAAAACCGTTACCATGTGTCTTCCTTCATAGTGACGGGCAAGCGGCAGCAAGGCCGCCCGCACCTTGTCGCCTTATATAAACAGCCGGACATGAAAAGTCAGGCCACCATTTGCATGGCAGCCTGACGGCAAACGAATGGTGAATGGCCCTACCCTCGGACGGCGCGGCCCGCCGCGATCAACAGGCATGCGCCGATGAATCCGATGATGAGATAGGCGATCCAGCCGGTGTAGGCCATGCCCAGGGCCGCGAGAATGAAATTCAATACCACGGCGCCGATAATGCCGAGGATGATGTTCGCGAACAGCCCCATCTGGCTGTTCATGAATTTTTCCGCCAGCCAGCCGGCAAGCCCGCCGATGATGATCGCCGCCAGGATACCTACGCCATTCAAGCTCATGAGAACCTCCCCGCATTGTAGATGCCATGCAATCAATGCGTGAAAAAGCCGAAAGTTCCGGACGGCCGCGCGTCATCAGGCGTTCAATACTCTGCCGTAGGCATCGAGCACGCTTTCCTTCATCATCTCCGAAAGGGTCGGGTGCGGGAACACCGTGTGCATCAGTTCCTCTTCGGTCGTCTCCAGGTTCATGGCGACGACGAAGCCCTGGATGAGTTCGGTCACTTCGGCCCCTACCATGTGCGCGCCGATCAGTTCGCCGGTCTTCTTGTCGAAGATGGTCTTGATCAGGCCCTGGTCTTCGCCGAGCGCGATCGCCTTGCCGTTTGCGCCGAAGCTGTATCGGCCGACGCGGATGTCGCGGCCGAGTTCCTTGGCCTTCGCTTCCGTGAGGCCCACGGAGGCGACCTGCGGGTCGCAATAGGTGCAGCCCGGGATCTTGCCCTTGTCAAGCGCGTGCACGCCGGGAACCCCGGCAATCTTCTCGACGCAGATGACGCCCTCATGCTCGGCCTTGTGCGCCAGCATCGGCGGCCCGGCGACGTCGCCGATCGCATAGATGCCCGCGACATTGGTCTTGCCGTAGCCATCGGTGACGATGCAGCCGCGGTCGGTCTTCACGCCGAGGGCCTCGAGGCCGAGATTCTCGATGTTGCCCTGAACGCCGACGGCGGAGATCAGACGGTCCGCCTTGATCGGCGTGACCTTGCCGTCCTTCGTCTCAACATGCGCCGTGACGTCGTTCGCGCCCTTCTCGACCTTCGTCACCTTGGCATCGGTGATGATCTTCAGGCCGCGCTTTTCGAGCTGCTTACGGGCGAAAGCGGAAATTTCCGCATCCTCGACCGGCATGATCTGCGGCAGCAGTTCGACGACGGTCACGTCGACGCCCATCGAGCGGTAGAAGCTCGCGAATTCGATGCCGATCGCGCCGGAGCCCATGACGAGCAGCGACTTCGGGAATTCCTCCGGCTTCATCGCCTCGAAATAGGTCCAGATCAGCTTGCCGTCCGGCTCGATGCCGGGGAGCGCGCGCGGGCGCGCGCCGGTTGCGACGATGATGTGCTTGGCCGTATAGGTCCCCTCTCCCTTGACGCCCTTCGGAACCGGGTTCTGCGGCTGGACGGCTGGCTTGGACGGCGCGCCGACGACGATCTCGCCGGGTTTGGTGAGCTTCGCCTCGCCCCAGATCACGTCCACCTTGTTCTTCTTCATCAGGAAGGCGACGCCGCCGTTCAGCCGCGCGGAGACACCGCGCGAGCGGGCAACGACATCCTTGACGTTGGCGGTGATCTTGCCTTCGAGGGTCAGGCCGTAGTTCTTGGCATGGTTGGCATGGTCGAGAATTTCGGCGGAGCGCAAAAGCGCCTTGGTCGGAATGCAGCCCCAGTTGAGGCAGATCCCGCCCAGATGCTCCCGCTCGACGATCGCCGTCTTCAAGCCCAGCTGCGCCGAACGAATGGCGGTCACGTATCCGCCCGGACCCGAACCGACAACGATAACGTCGTAATTCTCAGCCATGTTTTTCCTACCTTTGGTCAAGCGGCGTTGCGGGTGAAAAGCACCCAGTGGTGTTTTCTGCTGTCTTCGAAAAGCGGCACGGCCCCGGCGCGCGCCACCTCCTCGAAGCCGTTCAGCCTGTAAAGCGCCTGCGCCGTTTCATTGTGGCTTTCGGTGATCAGGCTCACCGGCGCCTGCCCGGCGCGGGAAAACTCGTTCTCGAGCAGAGCGCGGCCTATGCCTTTACCGCGGTAATGGCGGTAAACGCCGAGGCTATCGATGAACCAGTGACCGACCACCTGCTTCTGCAGGAAAAGCAAGGGCGCAAGCACGGGATGTTTCGGCTCGATCTCGAGGATCGATGCATCGATGCCGTAGGAAACCGACACGCCGACGATCTCGTCTCCGATTTCGGCCACCACCGCATTGCGCCACGTACCGGGCCCGGTATCCCGACGCAGCACGTTGCGGCCATGCTCGAAGGCGGTTTCCGCGGATTTGCTCAGAACGCCGCCGTACCAGAGCCAGGAGGCAAAGCCGTGTGAGGCGATGTCGATCAGGATCGCAAGTTCCGCTGCCTCGCTTCGCTTAGCAGGCCTGAGGGTCGCGCCAGCCGTCATCGTCAAAGCCCGAGCATCATCCGCACGACAGGCTCCAACCCTCTGCCGACCGCCCGGGTGTTCTCCGCGTCGAGGTGGACACCGTCGATCGGCGTCGTCCTGGCCACCGATCCGCCGTCGAAGAAGCCGCAGTCGAGCTCGTCGGCGAGATCGCGATAAAGCGGCGCCAGCATTGCGGATTGCTCGACCCCGCCCGCGAACATGGCGGCAAAAGCGCTGTTGGCCGTCTCGCAGAGCGGCGGCGGCGAGACGATGAGAATCTCGGGCTCCTCCTCCGTTTCCGTCGGCCAGTCGTGCCTGCGCACCAGATTGACGAGGCGCTCGATGCCCTTCACCGCGCCGAAAGCGGTGCCGTGAATGATCGGTTTCATGTCGTTCGAGCCGAGCATGAACACGATGAGATCGAGTGGCGCGTGGGTGTGCAGGACCGTCGGGAGGACACGCGCGCCGTTCCGGTCGCAATCGGCGAGATGGTCGTCATAGGCGGTCGTCCGCCCGTTCAGCCCTTCGGCGATGACATGCGCGTCCGAACCGAGCGCCTTCTGCAGCACGCTCGGCCAACGGTCCTCCAGCGCATGCCGGCCGGAACCGGTTGCATCGTATCCCCAGGTCAGACTGTCACCGTAGCAAAGGACTGTCTTCATCTGCCTACTCGCTTTTCATGGGGAAAGGACCGGCTGGGAAGCCGGTCCGGATCGCATCAGACGAGCATACCCATCGGGTTTTCGATGTAGCGCTTGAAGGCGGCGAGCAGTTCGGCGCCGAGCGCGCCATCGACGCAGCGATGGTCGGTCGAAAGCGTGACGGTCATCACATTGGCGATGACCATTTCCTTGTTCCTGACGACGACACGGTCCTCGCCGGCGCCGACCGCGAGGATCGTCGCGTGCGGCGGATTGACGACGGCGGCGAAGTCCTTGACGCCCATCATGCCCATATTGGAGACGGCCGTGGTGCCGCCCTGATATTCTTCCGGCTTCAGCTTGCGCTCCTTCGCGCGCTTGCCGAGATCCTTCATCTCGTTGGAGATCGCCGAGAGGCTCTTCAACTCCGCCTGGCGGACGATGGGCGTGATCAGGCCGCCGGGGATGGAGACGGCAACGCCGACGTCCGCGTGCTTGTGCTTGACCATGTTCTGATCGGTCCAGGACACATTCGCATCCGGTACGTCGCGCAGCGCCAGAGCAAGCGCCTTGATCACCATGTCGTTCACGGAAAGCTTGTAGACCGGCTTACCATCCTTTTCAGGTGCTGCGGCATTCAGCTGGGCGCGCAGCGCCATAAGCGCGTCGAGCTCGCAATCGACCGAAACATAGAAATGCGGGATCGTCTGCTTCGATTCGACGAGGCGCTTGGCGATCGTCTTGCGCATGCCGTCATGCGGCACGAGTTCGTAGGAGCCTGGCTCGAAGAGCTTGAGGACGGCGTCCTCCGACATGCCCTTAGCGAGCGTCGCCGGGGCCGGAGCTGCTGCCTGCGCGGCGGCGGGCTTGGCGGCGCCACCGGAAACGGCTGTCTCGACGTCCTTCTTGACGACGCGGCCATGCGGTCCGGAACCGGCGATCGCCGAAAGGTCGATGCCTGCCTCCTTCGCGAGGCGGCGTGCCAGCGGCGACGAAAAGATGCGCTTGCCTTCGCCATCGGCGGGCGCAGGAGAAGCCGGAGCAGCAGCTTGCGGTGCCGGCGCTGCGGCGGGTGCCGGAGCCGCGGCCGGTGCCGTTTCGGCCGTTTCCTTCGGCTTCGGTGCCGGGACTGCTCCCGCTGCACCGTTGCCGCCCTTGGCGGCAGTCGCGACGTCTTCGCCCTCGGCGGCGAGAACCGCGATCAGCGCATTGACCTTGACGCCTTCAGTGCCGGCGGGAACGACGATCTTGGCGACCGTGCCCTCATCGACGGCTTCCACTTCCATCGTCGCCTTGTCGGTCTCGATCTCGGCGATCACATCGCCGGACTTGACCTTGTCGCCTTCCTTGACCAGCCACTTGGCCAGATTGCCTTCTTCCATGGTCGGGGAGAGGGCCGGCATGGTGATGTTGATTGGCATCGAACGACCCCCTTATTTGTAGCAGACGGCTTTCACCGCATCGACGACTTCCGCGACATTCGGCAGAGCAAGCTTTTCAAGGTTGGCCGCGTAAGGCATCGGCACGTCCTTGCCGGCGATCGTCAGGATCGGCGCATCGAGATAGTCGAAGGCCTGCTGCATGACGCGGGTGGCGATCTCGGTGCCGACGGAGGACTGAGGATATCCTTCCTCGACGGTGACGAGGCGGCCGGTCTTCTTGACGGACTCGATGACGGTCGGCAGGTCCATCGGCCGGATCGTGCGAAGGTCGATGATCTCGACGTCGATACCCTGCGCCTCGAGTTCCGCCGCGGCCTTGATCGCATAGGTCATGCCGATGCCGAAGGAGACGAGCGTCGCGTCCTTGCCGGTACGATGGATGCGTGCCTTGCCGATCGGCAGCACGAAATCGTCGAGCTTCGGCACTTCGAAGGACTGGCCGTAAAGGATCTCGTTTTCGAGGAAGATCACCGGGTTCGGATCGCGGATGGCGGCCTTGAGCAGCCCCTTCGCGTCCGCCGCCGTATAGGGCATAACGACCTTCAGGCCCGGAATGTGGCTGTACCAGGCGGCATAGCACTGGGAGTGCTGCGCGGCGACGCGGGCTGCAGCACCGCTCGGACCGCGGAAGACGATCGGCGCGCCCATCTGGCCGCCGGACATATAGAGCGTCTTAGCGGCCGAGTTGATGATCTGGTCGATCGCCTGCATGGCGAAGTTGAACGTCATGAACTCGACGATCGGGCGCAGACCCGTCATCGCCGCGCCGACGCCGACGCCGGCAAAGCCATGTTCCGTGATCGGCGTGTCGACCACGCGGCGCGCACCGAATTCCTGCAACAGGCCCTGCGTGACCTTGTAGGCGCCCTGGTATTCGGCGACCTCTTCGCCCATGACGAAGACGTCCTCATTGGCGCGCATCTCTTCGGCCATCGCGTCGCGAAGCGCTTCGCGGACGGTCATCGTCGCCATTTCGGTTCCGGCCGGAATTGCCGGGTCGGAAGGAACGTCCGCCTTGGGCTGCGCCGCGACGGGCGCCGCGGAAGCAGCCGGCGCTTCAGCCGCGGCCGGCTTAGGCGTTTCCGCTTTCGGGGCTTCGGTTTTCATGGAATCGATGTCGCTTGCGGCTTCGCCATCCTGCAACAGGACGGCGATCGGCGTGTTCACCTTCACACCCTCGGTGCCGGCTGCGATCAGCAGCTTGCCGATCGTGCCTTCGTCTACCGCTTCCACTTCCATCGTGGCCTTGTCGGTTTCGATTTCCGCGATGACATCGCCGGAGGACACCTTGTCCCCCTCGTTCTTCAGCCACTTGGAGAGCGTGCCTTCCTCCATGGTCGGGGAAAGGGCAGGCATAAGGATTTCTACAGGCATGTTTGTCCCTCCCCGGATCAAAGCAGGATATCGGTATAGAGCTCGGAGACATCCGGCTCCGGATCAGACTGGGCGAAATCGGCACTGTCCGCAACGATGTCGCGAACCTCCTTGTCGATCTGCTTCAGTTCGTCCTCGGTGGCCCAGCCTTTATCCGTCAGGCGGGCCTTCACCTGCTCGATCGGATCATGCTCCGAACGCATCTTCTGCACTTCATCCTTCGAGCGATACTTCGCCGGATCGGACATGGAATGGCCGCGATAGCGGTAGGTCAGCATTTCGAGGATGATCGGGCCCTTGCCGGAACGGCAATGTTCGACCGCCTCGTCGGCTGCGGCCTTGACGGCGCGGACATCCATGCCGTCGACCTGATAGCCGGGAATGCCGAAGGAAGCGCCGCGCTGGGAGAAATCGGTCTGCGCCGATGCCCGCGACACGGAGGTACCCATGGCATAACGGTTGTTCTCGACGATGTAGATCACCGGCAGTTTCCAGAGAGCGGCCATGTTGAAGCTCTCATAGACCTGACCCTGGTTGGCGGCACCGTCGCCGAAATAGGCAAGGCTTACATTGTCGTTGCCGCGGTATCTGTTGGCGAAAGCGAGGCCGGTCCCGAGCGAGACCTGTGCACCGACGATGCCGTGCCCGCCATAGAAATGCTTTTCCTTGGAGAACATGTGCATAGAGCCGCCCTTCCCCTTGGAAAGACCGCCACGGCGCCCGGTGAGCTCCGCCATCACGCCGCGCGCACTCATGCCGCAGGCGAGCATATGGCCATGGTCGCGATAGCCGGTGATGACCTGGTCGCCCTCTTTCAGCGCCAGCTGCATCCCGACGACGACGGCTTCCTGACCGATATAGAGGTGACAGAAACCACCGATGAATCCCATGCCGTAGAGCTGGCCGGCCTTTTCCTCGAAACGCCGGATCAACAGCATTTCCCGGTAGGCCTTGAGATCGTCTTCCTTGGAGAATTCGGCGATCGTGCCGCCGGCAAAATCTTTCTTGGCCGGCTTGGCAGCGGTCTTGCGGCTGGAAACGGACGCGGATTTTCGCGGAGCCATTCGTTCCTCCCAATGGTTAGCCTTTGGCGGCTACCATAGGGAAAGAAAAGCGCGGCAGCAATGCCATATTTGCATGGCTATTATTCGCGCCAACCATTTGAAATTTAACGTCTTTTTTAATTTAACCTATTTTCAGTTAATTCGCTGGGTGGTGGAAAATAACGATCTCGTCGCTGCGCGACATGTTGAGCGCGAGGCGAGCCTTCTCATCCAGCATGTCTCTCTCCAGCGAACCGTCGCTCATCAGCTCGACTTCCTTTTCCAGGATTTTTCGCGTCTGAGTGAGCTCGTCCAGCCGTGCCTGCCGCTCGGCAATCTGGCGGTCGAACTCCTTCGTCGCCTCCAGACCATAGCCGCCATGGATCGAATGATAGCCGAAATAGGAAAGGAAGGCGACCGCCAGCAACGGCACCACCAATCGCCCCAGTCTTCGCTTCTTGTGATGCCGTGTCCACATCGCTCATGCCCTGAATTGAGTTGGAGCGGGCTGCAGGAGAAACTGCAAACCATAATCCCGCGCCCGCTCCAATACGCAGTACGAATATGAAGACTAGCGTCGATTGATTAACCGACGGTTGACCATGAATAATTTGCGAATGGAGAGGGAATTCGGAGGACGGAGCGCCGTCGGCCGGCCATCGGCCATGAAATCGCGGCGGCCCCTCATCCGCCTGCCGGCACCTTCTCCCCGCAAGCGGGGCGAAGGGACTCGTAGCGCCGCCGCTTGTCCCTTCTCCCCGTCAGAACGCTACGGCATGCACATATCTCTTGTTGTCCAGCCCTTCGCGGACTTACTCCGGAGTGGCGGCATCTGTATTTCCAGCAGTGGCGAGGCTTGCGGATGGGTCCTTGGGATCAAACCCGTATGCGCTGACATTGGCATTAGCGGTCACCCGCCCCTCATCCGCCTGCCGGCACCTTCTCCCCGCAGGCGGGGAGAAGGGACAAGCGGCGCCAACTGAACCCCGCATTCACCGTCCGCCCGAGGGCGCGAGCGGGCGCGGCATATCCCTTCTCCCCGCCTGCGGAGAAGGTGGCGGCAGCCGGTTGAGGGGCAACCGAGACCGAGCGGGGTTGAGCCGGTTGGGTTCCCGAGGGATCCCTTTCATCAGCAGTATCCGCCGCCCCGGCGCGCAAGAGATATGTGCATGCCGTAGCGTCAGAACGGGGAGAAGGTCGCGGCAGGCGGATGAGAGGCGGAAAACTACCCCCGCCCCGCCTTCAATCATCCACGCAGGACCGAGCGGCCGGCATATTGCGCCTGCGGGCCGAGCTGTTCTTCGATACGGATCAACTGGTTGTACT
Source organism: Sinorhizobium meliloti (assembly GCF_017876815.1). Lineage (NCBI taxonomy): Bacteria > Pseudomonadati > Pseudomonadota > Alphaproteobacteria > Hyphomicrobiales > Rhizobiaceae > Ensifer > Ensifer meliloti. The sequence continues at coordinate 3,633,779 of NZ_JAGIOS010000001.1, forward strand.
TGGCGAGCCGGTCGGAACGTGCGAGCGAGCCGGTCTTGATCTGACCGCAATTGGTGGCGACCGCGAGGTCGGCAATCGTCGAATCCTCGGTCTCGCCGGAGCGGTGCGACATGACGGCGGTATAACGCGCCTTGTGCGCGGTCTCGACCGCATCGAGCGTTTCCGAAAGCGATCCGATCTGGTTGACCTTGACGAGGATGGAGTTCGCGACGCCCATCTTGATGCCGTCGCGCAGGCGCGCAGAATTGGTGACGAACAGGTCGTCGCCGACAAGCTGGCACTTGTTGCCGACGAGGTCGGTCAGGGATTTCCAGCCGTCCCAATCGTCTTCAGCCATGCCGTCCTCGATCGAGATGATCGGATATTTGCCGGCGAGCTCGGCGAGATACTCGGCCATGGCGCCCGGCTCCAGCGTACGGCCCTCACCCTCGAGCACGTATTTGCCGTCCTTGAAGAATTCGGTCGAAGCGCAGTCGAGGGCGACATACATGTCCTCGCCAGGTTTGTAACCGGCCTTCTCGATCGACTTCATGATGAAGTCGAGGGCTGCAGGCGCCGAGGCGAGGCCCGGCGCAAAGCCGCCTTCGTCGCCGACATTGGTGTTATGGCCATCCGCAGCGAGCTGCTTCTTCAGCGTGTGGAAGACTTCCGAACCCATGCGGACGGCGTCCTTCAGGGTCTCGGCGCCGACCGGCATGATCATGAATTCCTGGAAGTCGATCGGATTGTCGGCGTGCGCGCCGCCATTGATGATGTTCATCATCGGAACGGGCAGGAGATGCGCGTTCGGGCCGCCGACATAGCGGTAGAGCGGCAGGCCGGAGGCTTCCGCAGCGGCCTTCGCGACGGCGAGCGAAACGCCGAGAATGGCGTTGGCGCCGAGGCGCGACTTGTTCGGCGTGCCGTCGAGCTCGATCATGGTACGGTCGATCTGGATCTGATTTTCAGCGTCGAGGCCGCCGATCGCCTCGAATATCTCGCCGTTCACCGCATCGACGGCGCGCTCGACGCCCTTGCCGAGATAACGCGTGCCGCCATCGCGCAGCTCAACCGCTTCATGCGCACCGGTGGAGGCGCCCGAGGGAACCGCCGCGCGACCGAAACTGCCATCCTCGAGATGGACATCGACCTCGACGGTCGGGTTGCCGCGGCTGTCGAGGATCTCTCGGCCGATGATGTCGATGATTGCAGTCATGATCTCTTCCCTTGTGGACGATGATGATGGTCGGCCTGTCTTAATTCACGGCCTTGAAATTACAATGGCGCCGGGATCGCAAAATCCGGACCGCCGGGCCGCTTCATGAAAAATTCACGAAGCGCGGCACCGGCTCACGCTTTCGCAACCGCGTCAAAGGCGAGCAGTTTCTCAAGCAGCCGCGGCATGTCCTTCAGCGGCACCATGTTCGGACCGTCGGAGGGAGCATTGTCGGGATCCTCATGGGTCTCGACAAAGACACCGGCGACACCGACGGCGACGGCCGCACGCGCCAATGTCTCGACGAACTCACGCTGGCCGCCGGTGGAGCCTCCCTGGCCGCCCGGCTGCTGCACGGAATGGGTCGCATCGAAGACCACCGGAGCGCCGAGTGCCGCCATGATCGGCAGCGAGCGCATGTCGGAGACCAGCGTGTTATAGCCGAAGGAAGCGCCGCGCTCGCAGAGAAGCACGTTCGGGTTGCCGCTCTCGGTGAACTTGGCAAGGACGTTCTTCATGTCCCAGGGGGCGAGGAACTGGCCCTTCTTGACGTTGATCGTCCGCCCCGTCTTGGCGGCGGCGACGAGCAGATCCGTCTGCCGTGACAGAAAGGCCGGGATCTGCAGGATGTCGACGGTCTCGGCCACGGCAGCGCATTGCTCTTCCGTATGGATATCGGTCAGCACCGGAAAACCGAACTCCCGCTTGAGGTCGGCGAAGACCTCCATCGCCTTGTCGAGCCCGATGCCGCGTTTGCCGGAAAGCGAGGTGCGGTTCGCCTTGTCGAACGAAGATTTATAGACGAGTCCGAGCCCGAGCGATCTGCAGAGCTCGACGAGCTCCCCCGCAATCATGAAGGCGTGTTCGCGGCTCTCCATCTGGCAGGGTCCGGCGATCAGCGTCAGCCGTTCCTTCTGCGAGAACACCACCTGGCCGGCACCTTCGCCGACGACGACCCTTGAATTGGTTTCCATCATCATCCTCCAAAGGCGAAGACTACACCCTGACCCGGCGCTTCCGGAACAATGAGGCGTCCGCCCATTTCTGCGAATTCGATATCGTTCTGCGCGAACAGCGCCCGCGTGGCCTCCAGATCGCTCACGCGGAAGACCACGGCGCGACCCCGCAAGCCGCGCTCTGCACCCTCGATCGAGCGACCGAAGAATGCCTCCACGCCGGCCGGGGTCAGGACGTTGATTTTGGCACTGCCTGCCTGGATGTCCATGCCGAAGGAATGGGCCGAGACCTCGCGCTCGTCCACGGCTTCCTGCAGAAGATACTGGAAATCCGTCGGGTTCTGCTCCGAAAGCACGACCTCGGCAATGCCGAGCACGCCGTTTCCATGGCGGTGAAGCGAGCTGCTGTCGACCGGCAGCGCACGCAGGCGCTGGCAGGCAAAAAGGAAAAAGTCCGGCGAACGCAGGTCCGCGGCAAAGGAAAGCCGGAAGGAACCGAGCCCTTCGCGCCCGTCGGGCAGCCGCAAAGGCCGTGAGAATTCGAGCATTTCGCCGCCGGAGATGCCGCGCGAGCGGAAACGGATGTGATCTTCGGCAGCGTCCGGCGTCCCGAGCACGACGGCCGACAGGCCCTCCGCCCCCTGGCGAAAACGAAACGCCTGGTCACGCGCCACGAAGGCGTTGCCTTCAAGCGCGGCTGCCTCGCATTCCTCCCGCGAAGCGACCGCGAGCGGCTCCAGATAGGTGTCGTCCGAGAAGAAGACGCAGGCATTTGCGGTGCCGAAGGGGTGGCGCGCCTCATCGGCAACCGTGAAGCCGAGCGCCGCCAGGCGCTGCCTCGTCCGCGCGAGATCGGCCACCGGCAGCACGAGATGATCGAGCGGGCGGGCGGTTCGCTTGGATTGGCTCATGGCGGATTCCCTGATGACCGGTTTGCCGCTGTTTGCAACTTTTGACCGCCGATTGCAAGCGCGGCGGCGGGGCGCCCGGCACCGTGACCGGAAATGCGAACGGCCGCCTCTTGCAGGCGGCCGCAGAAGTGATTGCCCGTTCGGTGATCCGGCTACACAAGCCGGGACTGTTCGAGCGCTGCCTCGATGAAGCTCGAAAAGAGCGGGTGCGGATCGAGCGGACGCGACTTCAGTTCCGGATGGTACTGAACGCCGATGAACCAGGGATGGTCGGGATACTCGATCGTCTCCGGCAGAACGCCGTCCGGGGACATGCCGGAGAAAACCAGGCCACAGGATTCCAGTCGGCTCTTGTAATCGACATTGACCTCGTAGCGGTGGCGGTGACGCTCGGAAATATCGGGCGACCCATAGATCCCGGCGATCTTCGTGTCGGGCTTCAACGCTGCGCGATAGGCGCCGAGGCGCATGGTGCCGCCGAGATCGCCCGCGGCGGACCGCTTCTCGAGTTCATTGCCCTTCACCCACTCGGTCATCAGGCCGACGACCGGCTCCTTGGTCGGGCCGAATTCCGTCGAAGACGCCTTTTCGATACCGGCGAGATTGCGCGCCGCTTCGACGACCGCCATCTGCATGCCGAAGCAGATGCCGAAATAGGGCACCTTGCGCTCGCGGGCAAAGCGCGCCGCATTGATCTTGCCTTCCGAGCCGCGTTCGCCGAAGCCGCCCGGAACGAGAATGCCGTGGACCTTTTCCAGATAGGGCGCCGGGTCCTCCTTTTCGAAGACTTCCGACTCGATCCACTCGAGCTTGACCTTGACGCGATTGGCGATGCCGCCATGGTAGAGCGCCTCGATCAGCGACTTATAGGCATCCTTCAGGCCGGTATATTTGCCGACGATCGCGATCGTCACCTCGCCTTCCGGCGTGCGGATCCGGTGCGCCACATCTTCCCAGGCTTCCATGCGCGGCTTCGGCGCCGGCTCGATGCCGAAGGCGGCAAGCACTTCGTTGTCGAGCCCTTCCTTGTGATAGGCGATCGGCACGTCATAGATCGAAGCGACGTCGAGCGCCTGGATGACCGCGGACTGGCGGACATTGCAGAAGAGCGACAGCTTGCGGCGTTCCGCTTCCGGGATTTCCCGGTCGGCGCGCACGAGCAGGATGTCCGGATGAATGCCGAGCGCCTGCAGTTCTTTGACGGAATGCTGGGTCGGCTTGGTCTTCAGCTCGCCCGCGGCCGGAATGTAGGGCATCAGCGTCAAATGGACATAGACGGCGGTGCCGCGCGGCAGATCGTTGCCGAGCTGGCGGATCGCCTCCATGAAGGGCATCGCCTCGATATCGCCGACCGTGCCGCCGATTTCGCAGATGACGAAATCGTAGTCCTCATTGCCTTCGGTGACGAAGTTCTTGATTTCATTTGTTACGTGCGGGATCACCTGGACCGTCGCGCCGAGATAGTCGCCACGCCGCTCCTTGTCGATGATGTTCTTGTAGATCCGGCCCGTGGTGATGTTGTCGGTCTTGGTCGCCGAGCGCCCCGTGAAACGCTCGTAGTGCCCGAGATCGAGGTCCGTTTCCGCGCCGTCGTCGGTGACGAACACCTCGCCGTGCTGGGTGGGGCTCATGGTGCCCGGATCGACGTTCAGGTAGGGATCGAGCTTGCGCAGCCTCACACGGTAGCCACGCGCCTGCAGCAACGCTCCAAGAGCGGCCGCAGCGATGCCTTTTCCGAGGGAGGAGACCACGCCGCCAGTGATGAATACATATCGCGCCATGGGAGTCACCGGATACCTTTTCACAAACGATTCCGCCACCGAAAAATTCGTCTTTCAGAATTTTCCGTGCGGAATGGCAGATTTCACACAAAACAAAACCGGCGGATGAAGGCATCCGCCGGCAGATCTTCTGATTTGCGGCCTTACTGACCGCTCGGAACCTGCGATCCCGTATTGCCGTTGGCGCCATCAGCCGGGGCTGCGGGGGCCGGAGCGGCAGGTGCGGCACCTGCCGGGGCCTGAGGCGCGGCAGTGCCACCTGCCGGTGCGGCGTTGTTGGCGCCGTTGCCATTGGCCGGAGCCTCGGTGTTTCCGCCGGCCGGTGCGGGCTGACCGCCACCGAGCGAATCGAGTACCCCGCCGCTCGAGCTCGTTCCCGGGATTCGATCGAGAATGTCGGTCGCCTGCGGCTCGTAGCGCGACAGGATGCCCATCGCCAGCGCCAGGGCGAAGAAAAGGAAGGCCAGAACCGCGGTCGTTCGGGTCAGCGCATTGGCCGTGCCACGCGCGGACATGAAGCCCGAGCCGCCGCCGATCCCGAGACCGCCGCCTTCGGAACGCTGAATGAGAACGACGCCGATCAGGGCGACGACCACCATGAGATAGATGACGAGTAGTACGGTCTGCATCAGCTTCCAGTCCTGCCCTCTGCGGGGCATGCGAATCGAACGACGCCGGCCTCACCGTGGGGCCGCGTCAAATTTGGCGCCTCTTTATACCAAGCCGCCAGCTATTCCAAGTCCCGCGGCAATCAGGCAGTCAATTCTTCATAGGCCCTGTAGATGGCGAGGAAATCATCGGCTTTCAAGCTCGCGCCGCCGATCAGGGCGCCGTCGACATTGGCAACGCCCATGAGTTCCTTCGCATTCGAGGGCTTGACGGAACCTCCATAGAGGATGCGCATCTTGCCGCCTTCCGCGCCGAAGCGCGAGACGAGCTCGCGGCGCATGAAGGCGTGCGCCTCCTCGACGTCGGACACGGTGGGCGTCAGGCCGGTGCCGATCGCCCACACGGGTTCGTAGGCAATCACGGTATTTTCGGCCGTCGCCTGATCCGGCAGGCTCTCGGAGAGCTGGCGCTTCAGAATATCGAGCGTCCGGCCGGCCTTGCGCTCCTCTTCCGTCTCACCGACGCAAACGATCGCGACGAGATCCGCTCCATGCGCGGCCTCCGTCTTGGCACGCACCAGTGCGTCGCCTTCGCCATGATCGGTGCGCCGTTCGGAATGGCCGACGATCACATGCGTGCCGAAGCAATCGGCGACCATTTCAGCCGAGACTTCGCCGGTATGGGCTCCCGACTGTTTCTGGTGGCAGTCCTGCGCCCCGATCATCAAAGGGCTGTCGTCGCAAAGCGCGGTCGCAACGTAAAGCAATGTGGCGGGCGGGCAGATCAGGGCGTCAACCCTCGCGGAAAGGTCGCCTTTGACGCCCTCGGCCATTGCCTTGATCTGGTCCAGAGACGCACGTGTTCCATTCATCTTCCAGTTGCCGGCGACGAGCGGGCGGATATCGGGCGTCATGGGATCTCCTCCAGATCAGGTCTCTTCGTCTCGGCAAGCGGCGTAGCAAATCGCTCGCGTAAAAAAAAGCACCCAGGCGGATTATTCCGGCGCCGGCGGTACAAGCTCTGCGGAATACGTCGCCCCATAACGCTTTGCCGGCTGTCCGGCCAAATGGCGAATCGACCGGGCGAAAGCGAATAAAAACGAGGCCGCGGGCGTCTAATCGGAGACGCTCTACCATCACGTAGACGTACGCGCCGGGCGTCGGAGTCTGCCATGCTGCGCAACAGCGAGAACGGGTTCGGAACGGTGACGATCGCCCTTCACTGGACGATCGCGGTTCTGATCCTCGGGCTCATCCTCGCCGGCTTCGTCATGCGGCGCATCGAGATCGACCCGGGTCTGCAGTTCTCCCTTTACCAGTGGCACAAGTCGTTCGGCTTCACCGCTTTGGGACTGGCTGCGTTTCGGATGCTCTGGTGGCTCGTGGAAACCAGCCCGGCAGCTTCTCCGACCCTTGGCCCGATGGAGCACATGGCCGCACGGGCCACGCATCTGTCGCTCATCGCGCTCGCACTCCTCGTGCCGCTGTCCGGCTGGGCGGTCGTGTCCGTCTCGACGCTGGCGATCCCGAGCTTCTATTTCAACTTGATCATCATTCCGCATCTGCCGCTCCCGAAATCCGGGACTTCGGAAGCGTTCTGGGCCCTCGCCCATGCAATGCTCGCCTATGTGACGCTTGGCCTGGTCGCGATCCACGCGGCGGCGGCATTCTATCACCATCTCGTGCGGCGCGACTTGGTGCTCATCCGCATGCTTCGCTCCGGGTCGATGCCGCGCACCGGCAGCACCGTCAAGACTTCCGGAAAGGACGACACCGTTGTCGAGAGGAAACGAATATGACCAGCTCAGGCAAGCAGTCCATGGCAGTGACCCTGCCGCTTTCGCTCCTCGCCCTTGCCCTCGCAGGGACGCCGGTTGCGGGGGCGAAAGCGCCGGCGCTTGCGGATGCTGCCGGGACCTACCGCATCGCGAGCTCGTCGAGGATCCAGTTCAGCGTTGGACAAGTGGGTGGCAGCGGCGGCATTGCCGGCAGCTTCACTAAATTCTCGGGCATATTCCGGATCGATGGCGACGACGTCGGGCGATCCTCCGTGGAGTTCACGCTTTTTCCGGAGAGCGTAAGGTCCACCGAGCGCCGGATCGAGGACTTCCTGCGCTCCAGCGCAGTGTTCGATGCAGCCAACCACAGGACCGTGACCTTCCGCTCCACCGGCGTCAGCCAGACCGGCCCGGATGCCGCAACGATCGAGGGCGTTCTCACCGCCCGCGGCAAGAGCCGCAAGGAGCGCTTCGACGTGAGGCTCACCGATTGGAACAGGCGCTCGATTTCCTTCACGATCCGCGGCAGCATCCGCCGCTCGCCCTACGGCATGACCGTCGGGACGCCCATTTACTCCAACGTCGTGGAGTTCGACATGAACATAAGAGGGCAGAAGCGTTAGGTTTGCCCGGGCGCCAGGGCCGTGCGCCGCCAGAAGTCCGAGACCATTGCCGGATCGCGCAGCGCCTCCAGCCTTTTCCAGGCGGGAAATGATGCTTCGAAGATGGCTGGGCTCATGCGGAAGTCCTGGCACGGATTGACCGCACCGCCGGCCACGACGGCAATCTCGTCGAGAGCGTCGAGCAGCTTGACGGTGGCCTCGCCTTGATTGGCAAAGTCCATGGTCAGGGCGAAGCCCGGTCTCGAAAAGGAGAGAAGCCCCGGGGAGGCTATGCCACCGAAACGGTGCAGCTTCGTCCGTACGGACCCATGACCGGCACGGCGGGCTGTTTCGAGCAACCGCGCCGTGGTCTCCGGCGCGGTCGCAACGGGATACACGCTTTGATGCTGGCAGAGGCCACGCCGCCCGTAGAGCCTGCGCCACCCGCCGATCGCGTCGAGAGGGTGAAAGTAGGAAGTCCACGTCTGCGTCGACACGGTCTCACCACGGTCGTGCTTGCGAAAGCGGTATTCGTTCAGCATTTTCAGCGTCACGCTGTTGAACAGACTGAAGGGCGGCGAAAAAGGCACGGCGAGCCTCGGCCCCTTCGGGATATCAGGATATTCGCAAGCGCCGTCGGCGTGATCCGCGGCGAACAGGACGCCCCTCCCCATGCGCCGTCCCGTCGCGAGCTGGTCGAGCCAGGCTACGGCATACTCGTGCTCCTCTTCGGCCCATTCGGCCAGCGTGAAATATCGATCGAGACTATCGAAGCGAAGCACGTGCCGCTGGACATGCGGCGACGGCACCTTCATCAACCGAAGCTCGACGTCGAGGATCAGCCCGGTCAGTCCCAGGCCGCCGATCGTCGCAGCGAAGAGTTCTGCATTCTCCTCGGGCGAGCAGACGAGGCGTTGGCCCGTCGAACGCAGCAAGGTCAGGCGCCGGACGTGATTGCCGAAGGAGCCGCGCGCATGGTGATTGCCACCGTGGATGTCGTTGGCGACGGCGCCGCCGACGGTGACGAGGCCCGTCGCCGGCGTCACGGGAAGAAAGAAGCGATGCGGAACGGCGCGCGCCAGCAGGTCGGCAAGGATAGTGCCGGCCTCGCAGCGAATGGTCCCGCTCCCCGGATCGAAAGACAGGATGCGGTTATGCTTCCTGCTTTCGATAAGGGTCCCGAATTGGTTGCGGCAAACATCGCCGTGGCTCAGGCCATTGCCGACGGGAAGAAACGCCATGGCGGCCACCGAGCTTATGCCGTCCTCGTAGTCATCGGGTGAAACGGTCGGTCGAGACCGGTTTCCAAACCGACCCGCTTCCTCGAAATCGTCCATTCTCATTACCGCCGTCAACTCCACAACCGATCGCCTAGCGGTCAAGGATCCAGTTCAGCGCCTCTCGCCAGTCCGTCATTCTGATCGGAGTTCCATGCGAACCTGTTTCGAACAGGACGAAACGGACAGGATAGGCCTTCGATCTGAGGCTGCGATAGAGCGCGACCTGGGACTCGGCCGGATAGACGCTGTCGCGGCTGCCGTGGCTGAAGAGTATCGGCAGCCGCGCGCTGTAGGCGGCACTCTTGCGAAAGTCGGGGTCGGCGGGGCCGCCCATGATCATCATGCCGCCAAGGGCCGAGACGGCTGCCTCTTGGCGGGCTATGCCCCAGCAGATGAAGCTTCCCATGGAGGCACAGGAAAGGATTACCGGCCCTCCGCCGGAACGCTCCGCTGCGAAACGGATCAGTGCCGAAACATCCGCTACGCCCGCAGCATCGAAGGACCTGACGCTTGGAGCGTAATAGGTTCCGCCATTGACGACAGCCAGATTTTTGAGGCGATTGAAATTGCCTCCGAAGGCGAAATCATTGGCACCGAGACGGCGGTCGCCGCCGCGACCATGAATAAAGATCACGGTGAATGCGGCGCCGCGATCGGGGCCGACGCGGGTGACGTCAAGCCCCCGCTCGCCGAAACCGAGCGTCTCGTTCACCTGCACGCTCTTGACACCGAGCGACACGTAAGCGCGCTTCACCCGCCGCTCGGGTATCTGGTCGCGCTCGTTGATGTCGCGTAGTTCCTGGTAATCGACAACGCGGAAGTCGCCGCCATCCGCCTCCTGAAGCAGTTTGCTATAGCGAAACAGCGCGTCCTTGTAGGGCTTAACGGGTTCGGCCCTTGCGGAAACGGCAAGGCTCGCGAAAAGAAGCGCGCCGATCAGATGCCGTATGGAGAAAAGAATTGTGGACATGGACACCCGATCGGCTCCCTCGTTCGGCGCCTGCCTTGCCACCGGCGCCTCGGCCAAGCAACACTGGCGCGGCAAATCTGGCTCATTAAAGGGTATTTCTTCCTCCGGGGCATCGAAATTCGCCTTTTGTTCGCTCTTCGGGCGAGACTCTGGCAGAATTCCGGTGATTCGCGCGACAAAGGATGGCGGCCGCGCCGCGGTCTTGCTATGGCCTAGCCGACAATTAGACAGGAACGATCTGAACGCTTCATGGACGACAGCAGCGACCTTTTTTCCGCTATGCCCCAACAGCCGAAGCCGGCGGATGCCGCGCCACGCAAGCCCGCGGCCCCCGCCGCCGGTAACGAAGCGTCGCGCCCCGCACCCAAGACGAGCGACGGCAGCGACTACGACGCCTCGGCAATCGAAGTGCTGGAAGGTCTGGAGCCGGTCCGGCGCCGTCCGGGCATGTATATCGGCGGGACGGACGAAAAGGCCCTGCATCATCTGTTCGCCGAGGTCATCGACAACTCGATGGACGAGGCGGTCGCGGGACACGCCAACTTCATCGACGTGAACCTGGACGCCGACGGCTACCTGACGGTGACCGACAACGGCCGCGGCATCCCCGTCGAGAACCACCCGAAATTTCCCGGCAAGTCGACGCTCGAGGTGGTGATGACGGTGCTGCATGCCGGCGGCAAGTTCGACGGCAAGGCCTATGAGACCTCCGGCGGCCTGCACGGCGTCGGCGTTTCCGTGGTCAACGCACTGTCGGACGACCTTGAAGTCGAGGTTGCACGCAATCGCCGGCTCTATCGCCAGCGCTTCTCCCGCGGCATCGCGCAGGGCGGCCTCGAAGACCTGGGTGACGTACACAACCGGCGCGGCACCAGGGTCCGTTTCCACCCCGACCCGCAGATCTTCGGACCGCATGCCCGCTTCGAGCCGGCGCGGCTTTTCCGAATGGCCCGCTCCAAGGCCTATCTCTTCGGCGGTGTGGAAATCCGCTGGTCCTGCGATCCGGCGCTCCTGCCGGAAGGTTCGGAAATCCCGGACAGGGCCGTGTTTCATTTCCCCGGCGGCCTCAAGGACTATCTCGCCGCCACGCTCGGCAAGGAATTCACGGTCACCCGCGAGATTTTCGCCGGCAAATCGGAAAAGTCCGGTGGCCACGGTTCGCTCGAATGGGCCGTCACCTGGTATGGCGGCGACCAGCAGATCCATTCCTACTGCAACACCATCCCGACGCCCGAAGGGGGAACGCACGAGGCGGGTCTGCGCATTGCGCTGACGAAGGGGCTCAAGAACTACGCCGAGCTCACACAGAACAAGCGCGCTGCGATCGTCACCACGGACGATGTCATGATCTCTGCGGCAGGCATGCTCTCGGTCTTCATTCGCGAGCCGGAATTCGTCGGTCAGACGAAGGACAAGCTGGCTACGGTGGAGGCGCAGCGCATCGTCGAAAACGCGCTTCGCGATCCTTTCGACCATTATCTCGCCGACAATCCGGCAGAGGCGGCCAAGCTTCTCGACTGGGTGGTGGAGCGCGCCGAGGAGCGTGTACGCCGGCGCAAGGAAAAGGAAGTCAGCCGCAAGACGGCGGTCCGCAAGCTGCGCCTGCCGGGCAAGCTCGCGGACTGCGCCCAGAATACGGCGGAAGGTGCCGAACTCTTCATCGTCGAAGGGGACTCGGCCGGCGGTTCGGCCAAACAGGCGCGCAACCGCGCCAACCAGGCGATCCTGCCGCTGCGCGGCAAGATCCTCAACGTCGCCAGCGCCGGCCGCGAGAAGCTCGGTGCCAATCAGCAGATCGGCGATCTCGTCCAGGCGCTCGGCTGCGGCACGCGCTCGAAGTATCGCGAAGAGGACCTGCGCTACGAGCGCATCATCATCATGACCGACGCCGACGTCGACGGTGCGCACATCGCCTCTCTTCTGATCACCTTCTTCTATCAGGAGATGCCGGAGCTCATCCGCGGAGGCCATCTCTATCTCGCCGTGCCGCCGCTCTATCGCCTGAGCCAGGGTTCCAAGACGCTTTATGCCCGCGACGACGCGCATCGCGAAGAGCTGATGCGGACGGAGTTCAATGGTCGCGGCAAAGTCGAACTCGGGCGGTTCAAGGGCCTCGGCGAGATGCTGCCCGCGCAGCTCAAGGAAACCACGATGGACCCGGCCAAGCGGACGCTCCTCAAGGTCGAAATCGACGATGTCGACTTCGAGGGCACCCGCGATGCCGTCGACAGCCTGATGGGAACGAAAGCCGAGGCCCGCTTCCGTTTCATCCAGGAGCGCGCGGTCTTCGCGGACAACCTGGACATCTGAAACTCGCGATCGCCCCTCACGCCTCCTGCCGAACCGGTTTTTCCATGAACAGGCTCAGCGGATCAGGTAGATAGCTGCCGAAGGGCGCACACTCCACGTAGCCGGATGCCTTGTAGAGACCGATCGCTTCCGGCTGATAGATGCCGGTCTCAAGACGGATTGCCGTGAGACCGAGCTTTGCCGCTTTGGCTTCGAGAACCGATAAAAGCAGCTTGCCAAGCTTCAGCCCCCTCGCCTCCGGGTCGACGAACATCCGCTTGATCTCGGCCGTACCGTCGCCCGCTTCGACGAGGCCACAGCAGCCGACGACTTCGCCGTCACGGCGGGCCACGAAAAAGGATACGGTGGGCTGCTCCAACTGAGACAGATCGACCAGATGATTGCTTTCGGCCGGATAGAGCGATGCCGCATAGGCATCGGACAATTCCAGAAGGCGAATAACGGCCGGCTGGCGCGGCGACTCTTCGGCGATGGTTACGGCGGTCATTTCAGTTTCTCCATTCGGTCCCGTCCGGACGCACATGATTTCAACGCTCTAATGCCGAAGATCGCCGGGACCAATACGCCAAACGACGCAATTTCGCAGCTACTACAATCAATCCGCGTAACGGGGAGAAACAATTTGTTTCGGCGCCCGCCGGCTTTTGCCCTTCTTTGGAAAGAATCGGACGGCCATAAAAAAGCGTCGTCATCATCTGAACGGAAGAGTGACCATGAAAGCCGCCCTGATCGTCATGACCATTCTCGGTTGCGACGACAACATTACCCAATGCCATTACATCTCGACCGTGAACGGCGACTGGCCGTCGATCGCGCAGTGCGACACGGAATCGCAAAAGGAACTGCCGCGGTTCTCCGACAGGAACTACCCCGTCGTGGTGGCCGTGTGCGAGAGCTCAGGGCCGGGCATGACGGCGGAAAGCGAGCCGGTTCCGGAGCTGAATGCAACGCTTCCGGCTCAGCCGGGCGTGCAGCAAAACACAACATCAACGGCAGAAGGCGGAGAACCAACCTTGCCGAGGCGCGCCCTGGCATTGATCAGCGGCGCCGTACCCGACCGGGAGAAACTGAAGGCGATCGTCAGTGCACCGGTCCACTACGTCGAAGACGGCTATTCCTGGGTGGCGCGCCGATTCGGCAATTGAGGTAATCAAGCCGTCTTACGCGGCCTGGCGGGAGAGCAACAAGGCGTAGTTGCGCGCCCTCTGCCGCTGCTCGGCAAAAGCCAGCCGCTCCGCGAGTTCGGCGACGGCGTGATATGCGCCGAAGCTTCGGCGGCGAAGGCGATCCGAAAGTCTGGCGGCGACGGAGAGGGAGGCTCCATCGTGATCCGCATCTGCCTCGCATTGGCAGAACAATACGGCCTCCGAAAACATTCCGCTCACTTCACGGCCAAGCCCCGCAGTTTCGAGGAGAGCCCTGATCGAGTGGAATCGCCCGCCCGAAAGGATCGACCGGACGCGCTTCTCCGGGACTCCGGACAGATCCACGATTGCCGCAGAAAAAAACTCCGTCCTGCCGCTGCAAAGCGCCGTCAGCAGCAGAGCCGGCGTCAGGCGGCCGGTTTTGCGGAGAGCGGCAACCATCCGCTGCAATTCCTCCCGCGCGGAGGCGGAGGAAAGCGTCAGCGCTGCCGCGTCGCAAGTCTCCCGCACGACACGCTGCGCCCGGTCCTCGCCGATAACGGCGCGTACCAGGTCAGACGCCGCAAGCGCCGCGCCGGCTTTTTCGGCGAGGGTCTGGCGCGCGTCGCTCGGCAGATCATGACGCTCGAGCAACAGGCCGCGGGCGGCCACGCTATCGCCGAGGCGGTCGGCAATTCGCCGCAACGAGCCCGGAGAAAGCCTGGCCCCCGGATTTTCCAACAGGATGAGCACCTCTTCCTCGCCGCCAATCTCGGCGATGGCAGCCGCAACGGCGCATGAGACGTCGCTGCGGGAGGCGATCAGCGCCCGCATCTCCGCGCCGCCGTCCGCCGCCATGTCGACAAGATCGTCGTCATTCAAGACCGGTGAGCGGGAAATCGCGATGTAGGCAATCTCGGGCTGGTCCTGCGCAAGCGCCTTGATGATCGAGCGCGGCACAATCGGGCAATCCGCCAGCGCCTCGGCAAGAGACCGCCGCACCTTGGGCGAAGGATCGTCGAGGAGAAAGGTCATCGCCATTTCGACCGCCTGCCGATCGATGCCATTCACATCGGCCTGAGCAAAGGCACGACCAAGCGCACTGGCAGCACTGGCGCGTTCGCTGGCTTTCGCCGTTTCCACCCAGCGAAGAAATGCTTGTATGATCACCTATGCCCCACTAGTCACCCGAGCAGCCCCATGCTCGAAGCCTAGCGGCCAAAGGTTTAAGATTGGTTCACCATGTCTGTTAACGGCGCGCAAACCATCCTACCGCTCCTGTATCTGCCGGCCGGCGAACCGGTGCCTCGCAGGGAGATCCTGACCGCCTTCCGAGCGGTCGTGATTGCCGGGAGCGAAACTGGCCTGCCGCCCTCGGATCTGCCTCGACAGGACGCCGGCTGCCTGTTGCTCGCCCGAATCGAAACGAGTAGCGATCCCGGTGAAGACGAGCTTGCCGCTTTGATCGGCAGCGGCTTCGACGGCGTCGTTCTGGCCGGATGCCGCGGCCCCGCAGACATTCAACGGCTCGATGTGCTGCTCAAGGTCGCCGAGGCGGCGGCCAGCAAGCCCCAGGGCCGAACGGTTATTCTTGCGGAATACGCGACGACGCCGGAAAGCGTCCTGTCGCCTCACTCGCTGGCGGGTGCCTCATCGCGCCTCTCGGCACTGGTGTTCGATGCCTCGGCCCTGGCCGAAGCGTGTGGTTGCAGGCGCGTGACCGAAACGGGCGACGTGCCGGCTGTCGTTCGAGCCGGCCGTGCTGCGGCAGTCCTGAGAGCCTGCGAGGCCCGCATCGCGGCTTACGACATGCTGCCTATCGACGCCGAGGATGAGGCGACCGTGCGGCGCCTGTGGAAAAACAGCGTGGAGAACGGCTTTTCGAGCGTTGCCCTCCGCTCGCCGCAGCAGATCGACCTTCTTGCCGCTGCAGGCGTCGTGCCGGAAGTCTAGAACCTGATCTAGCGAACAGGCCGCATCATCTCGAAGACGTCGCCGCCATCGCAATAGTCCATGTAGCCGAGCCGGGCGAGCGGCTTGACGGTCGCCATGTCGAACCGCCCATCGCGGATGGCCTCCTCGCGGATGTGAATGCCGACCACTGCGCCGATGACGACATAGCTGTCGGAAACGACGCCATCGATACCCTTGGGCCGGAAGATCTCCGTCATCCGGCATTCCAGCGCCGCGAATGCCTCGCCCACGAAGGGAGCCTTCACGAGCGTTCCCTCTACAGGCGTCAGTCCGGCGATCTCGAACTCGCTTTCACCATGCGGGGCGGCCACCGAGGTGAGATTGACCGCCTCGCTCAGGTTGCGGCTGGCAAAGCTCGCGGTGAACTCCCCGGTCGCCTCGATGTTGCGTACCGAATCCTTGTAGCCGCTCGAGGCGAACATCACGAGCTTCGGCCGGTCGCTGATGGCGTTGAAAAAGGAATAGGGCCCAAGGTTCAGCGCCCCATCGGCCCCGCGCGTGCCGATCCAGCCGATCGGTCTCGGCGACACGATCGCCTTGAAGGGATCGTGCGGCAGGCCGTGCCCGTTTCCGGCGGTGTCGTAGAACATCAGTCGCCCTCCCCGACCCAGGTGACGATCTCCTCGAGTTCGGGCCTGGGGCGCTCCGTCGGCGGCACCATTGCAGTGCCGATGTGAATGAAGCCCGCAATCTTCTCGCCCGGCGCCACGCCGAGCAGCGGATAGGCCCGTTCCTCGAAGGCATACCATTCGGTCAGCCAGTTCGAGGCGTAACCGAGCGCATTTGCGGCCATCAGCAGATTGAGGCAGACGGCACCAGCCGACATCTGCTGCTCCCATTCCGGAATCTTGAAATGCGGCGCCGCCTTGCTGACCACGGCGACCACGACCGGCGCGCGCGTCAGCCGCGCCTCCTCGACCTTGATCATCTCTTCCGGCATGTCCGGCTTGGCGGCAAGCGCCATCTTCTTCAGTTCGGCGCTGATGCGCGCCCTCTCCTCGCCCCGATAGACAATGAAGCGCCACGGCGCCAATTTGCCATGATCCGGCACGCGCGAGGCGAGCTTCAGCATTTCCGCGACTTCCGCCTTGCTGGGTCCTGGCTCACCCATCTGAAAGGCCGGGATGGACCTGCGGGAGGCAAGATAGTCGACAAGCTTTATTTCGGTTTTCATATCGAGCGAATTCCACTAGTTTGCCGCCGCATCGGCAGCCACGAAAATGCCATACCGGCGTCCCAAGTGGAGTCACCCAGTCAAGAAGTCAACTGCTCTCATGCGTCTCCGTCTTCGTATTTTCCTGAGAACCGTTCTGGCGATCACACTCGCCGGGACCGGTGCGGGACGAGCGTTTGCGGAGGACCCCACAGACGCCTTCAAGAGCTTTCCCTCGATCTCCGGCACGCAAAAGATGCCGAAGCTTACCGGTTTCAGCCCGCTCATCACCGATCCGACGCAGGGCGGCCAACTGAAGGACGTGGAGCTCGAGGCGCTGCTGACGGATAAGGGAAAGCCGGTCCAATCGGGCCTTACCTGGCGGGTCTTCAGCCCCATTCCGGGCAGCGACGGAAAGCTGCCGCTGCTCGCGACCTCCGAGGGCGGCTCCACCGCTTTCAATCTCGTGCCCGGCGAATATTTCGTCAACGTCGCCTTTGGCCGGGCGGGCGCGACCCGCAAGATTCGCGTGCCCGAAGACGGCCCGCTCGACAAACAGGTGCTCGTGCTCGATGCCGGGGGCGTCATGCTGAACGCCGTCTCCGGCAGCGATGTCCGCATCCCGCCGAACGAACTCAGCTTTTCGATCTTCTCTTCCGACGTGAAGGAGGATGGCGAGCGCGGCCTCGTGGTCGCCGACGTGAAACCCGGTACGGTGGTTCAACTCAATGCCGACACCTATCACGTCGTGTCGAACTACGGATCGGTGAATGCCGTCATCCGTGCCGACATCCAGATCGAAGCCGGCAAGCTGACCGAAGCGACGATCCAGCACCGCGCCGCGAAGCTGACCCTGAAGCTCGTCTCGGAAGCCGGCGGCGAAGCCATTGCGGATACCGCCTGGTCAATCCTCACTTCCTCCGGCGACGTCGTCAGCGAGAGCGTCGGCGCTTTCCCGACCCTCGTCCTTGCCGAGGGCAGCTACACGGCGGTGGCGCGCAACAAGGACAAGATCTACCAGCGCGATTTTGCCGTGAAGGCAGGCGTCAATACCGACGTGGAAGTGCTGCTCAACGGCAACGGCGAAGCCGACCAGGCCGCGGAAGCGCAGGACTGAAGCCCGCCCCTCATCCGCCTGCCGGCACCTTCTCCCCGCAAGCGGGGCGAAGGGACAAGCAGCGGTCGCCCGATCATCTTTCACGCCGGTTGCTGCAGCGGGACGAGCGTGCCGCTTGTCCCTTCTCCCCATCAAGATGGGGAGAAGGTGGCGGCAGCCGGATGAGGGGCAGCCGCGTCATGAGCGCGCACTTACGGAAAACCGTTACACGCTTTTCCTGGAATTGCTCCTGCGCTTGAGGTCCGGTGCCATGGCTTCGGCGGAGAGCGAAGCAACGGCCTCGTCCAGCGACATTGCCGTCTGCCCCTGAGAACCCAGGCGACGGATGTTGACCGAGCGCTCCTCCGCTTCGCGCTTGCCGCACACGACGATCACCGGAACCTTCGTTACCGAATGCTCGCGGACCTTGTAGTTGATCTTCTCGTTGCGGAAATCGGTCTCGACCGTCAGCCCCGCATCACGCAAGCGTTCGGCGACTTCGCGGCCATAGTCGTCCGCTTCCGAGGTAATCGTTGCGACCACCACCTGCAGCGGCGATATCCAAAGCGGCATATGGCCGGCATAGTTCTCCAGCAGAATGCCGAGGAAACGCTCCATCGAACCGCAAATGGCACGGTGGATCATCACCGGCTGACGCTTCTCGGATTCGCTGTCGATGTAGAAGGCGCCGAAACGCTCCGGCAGGTTGAAGTCGACCTGCGTCGTTCCGCACTGCCATTCGCGGCCGATCGCGTCCTTCAGCGTATATTCGAACTTCGGACCGTAGAATGCGCCCTCGCCCGGCAGGATGCCGGTCTTGATGCGGCCTTCGGACTGCTCCTCGATCGTCTGCAGGACTTCCGTCATCACGGCTTCGGCGCGATCCCAAAGCTCATCGGAGCCCACACGCTTTTCCGGCCGCGTCGACAGCTTCACGACGATTTCCTTGAAGCCGAAGTCCTCGTAGACGGAAAGGATCAGGTCGTTGATCTTCAGGCATTCGGCCGCCATCTGCTCGTCGGTGCAGAAGATGTGCGCATCGTCCTGCGTGAAGCCGCGGACGCGCATGAGGCCATGCAGCGCGCCGGAGGGTTCATACCGGTGGACTGCGCCGAATTCCGCCAGCCGAACGGGCAGTTCGCGGTAAGACTTCAGACCATGCTTGAAGATCTGGATATGCCCGGGGCAATTCATCGGCTTCAGCGCGAAGACGCGATCATCGTCCGTATCGTCGCCGGCGACAGTCACCTTGAACATGTTGTCGCGATACCAGCCCCAGTGACCGGAGGTCTCCCAGAGCGACTTGTCGAGGACCTGGGGAGCATTGACCTCCTGGTAATCGCCTTCGAGCCGGCGGCGCATATAGGCGACGAGACTCTGGAAGATCCGCCAGCCCTTTCCGTGCCAGAAGACCACGCCAGGCCCTTCCTCCTGGAAGTGGAAGAGGTCCATCTCGCGGCCGAGCCGGCGATGGTCGCGCTTCTCGGCTTCGGCGAGCACGTGCAGATACTGATCCAGTTCCTCCTGCGTGTGCCACGCAGTGCCGTAGATGCGCGTCAGCATCGGATTGTTGCTGTCGCCGCGCCAATAGGCGCCCGCCACCTTCATCAGCTTGAAGGCCGTACCGATCTGGCCTGTCGAGGCCATGTGCGGCCCGCGGCAGAGATCGAACCAGTCGCCCTGGTAATAGATCTTCAGGTCCTGGCCCTCGGGGATGGTGTCGACGAGCTCCACCTTGTAGTTCTCGCCCTTGGCGGCAAAGACCTCCTTGGCCCTGTCGCGTGACCAGACCTCCTTGGTGAAGGGCTTGTTGCGGGCAATGATCTCCCGCATCTTCTTCTCGATGACGGGCAGGTCGTCCGGCGTGAAGGGCTCGTTCTTGGCGAAATCGTAATAGAAGCCGTTGTCGATGACCGGACCGATGGTCACCTGCGTTCCCGGCCACAATTCCTGCACGGCCTCCGCCATGACATGGGCCGCGTCGTGGCGGATGAGCTCGAGCGCGCGCTTGTCTTCGCGCGTGACGATCTCGATCCTGCCTTCCGTCACGGCATCCGAGAGATCGCGCAGTTCGCCGCCAATGGCGATCGCGACGGCCTTCTTGGCGAGCGACTTCGAGATCGATTCCGCGACGTCGCGACCGGTCGTGCCGGCGGCGAATTCTCGAACGGAGCCATCAGGAAATGTAAGGGAAACGGATTGCGACATCATGATCTCCTATCCAGTCCCGCCAACGAATGCGGGTGGTATGGTTTGCCGGCCGGGGCCGGTTCGCGGGCCTGATAAAGCTTTTTCACCGTGGAGTAAAGGCGCGGCCGCTCAACCGGCAACCATTCCACGCAGTCCCTTCACCGTATTCCAGTTGCGCACCGTCCCGATGCCGAGCCGCTTGGTCGTTAGCGCCCCGAGCAGCTTCGATTCGCTCGCCTTGCCGGCAAAATCGACCCAGAGATCGCCGTCCACTATGGCCACGCGCTCGCCCCTGGAGCAATAGCCGAGCAGTTTTTCCCGCATGTCGACCTCGAGAGGCAAGCGCATCACCCGCACGTGGACGCTCGCAGGGTCCCTTTCGCTTTCCGCGAGAAAAGGGTTGCCTGCAGCAAGTCTCGACCAGTCCTCCGCGGAACGAACGATGATGTCGACGTGACGGCCGAAGGTCTTCTCGAAAGCCTTTTCGAGTTCGGCCTCCAATTCCGCGAGGGGCTTTTCCGGCGCCTCGAACAGGAGATTGCCCGTGGCGACAAGCGTGCGCGGCGCCCTGCAGCCGAGCGCTTCGGCCATCGCCTTCAAGTCGGCCATTACGACGCGCCGGCCGTCGCCGAGAACGATGCTGTGGAGCAAGGCGACGTAAGCCTTCATTCGCTCGAAGCCCGCCAGAAATCGACTGCCCCCGCCGGCAGCCGTGCAAGCACACGATCGAGCAGGGTTTTGTCGACATTCCGCCGCAAAGCCGCGGCTACATCTGCAATCGCCGTTTCCGGAGAGACGTTGTGGTTGCCGCGGAAGGCCTGCACCTCGCGCGTCATCGCCCGGCGCTCGGAGAAGGGGAGCGTCGGCTCCTCCAGATCCCAATCGGCGACGAAGATCGCACGAAGGACCGGCGGCAGCGCATTGGCGAAAAGCAGGGCGGCGGAAATTTCGAGGCGGCGGCGGAAAGTGTAAAGCACCGCCTGCACCATCGTATAGGCCTGATTGGTTGTCTGAAGAGCGGCGATATCGCGCGCATCGACGATGAACCGGTCGAAATCCGCAGAGGCCTGCCGGTACTCCATCGGAATGGTCACGGCTCTCATGCGTCCTTTCGGCGTCGCTGCCAGTAGCGCCATGGCGTGTACCAGCGCTGGCGCGGTGCGAGGCTGTCCGGCACCGGATCGAATCCGTGGGTTCCGCCCGGGCCGCAGCGGATGACCCGGAACAAGGTCAGCCACCCGCCGGCCCAGAGGCCGTACCGGGCGATCGCCTCGAAGCCGTATTCCGAACAGGTCGGCAGGTGCCGGCAGGAATTGCCGATGAAGCTCGACAGCGTCAGTTGATAGGCGCGGATCAGGGCCATGCCGACGAGCCGTCCCGGCGTCTTGCGGAACGGCCCGGACCAATTCCGCCCTCCGGCGGCACCGGTATCGCCGCGGGTGATTGCATGATCGGCATGGGGCTGAGGGCACATGGCTCAGACGGCCGCAGCGAGGCGCCTCGCCTCGATCTGCCCGATGGCATCGACGACGGCATCGAAAGTCAGCATCGTCGAGGCATGGCGCGCCTTGTAGTCCTTGACGGGCTTCAGAAAGCGCATGTCCTCGAAACGGTCCGACGGGCCCTCCCCATCGGCCTTCAGCATGGCCAGCATATCCTCGCGGGCCTGCCGGATCTCGTCCGCATGGGCCCCTACGACATGCCGCGCCATGATGGATGAAGATGCCTGGCCGAGCGCGCAAGCCTTGACGTCATGGGAGAAGTCGCTGACGACGTCGCCGTCCATCTTCAGCCAGATTCTCACCTTCGAGCCGCAGAGCTTGGAATGCGCGGCGGCTTCGGCGTCGGCGTCGGCCAACATTCCGAGGCGCGGAATATTGCCTGCGAATTCGAGAATTCTGCTGTTGTAAATGTCGTCGATCATTTAGGAATCCGGTGGATTTTTCGCGGTTTCTGACGTTCGGCGCATGATTTTCCCCAGGGGGCGGGAAAAAAGCAAGGCGTGGCGCATTCGGGCTCTTTTATCCATGTGGCACCATACTATATGCTATGTCGTGTTGGGGTGACAGTTCCGCAAGGGGATCAAATGTCGCCTGTTGTTTGGGAAACCGTGCCGGACGGTCCAGTGCACTGCTAAGCCGAGACCCGAAAGCCCCGGAACCCGCCAACGGAACCCAAGCCTGCAGGGTTAGGCGTATGGCCAATGGCGAGTTGTCCGAAAAGATAAAACGTCAGCAATTTCGTATTGCTTGAAGGGGCCATATGGACGCCATAGTGAAGAATTTTCCTGTGCTCGACGACACAGGTCGTCCGACGCAGAAGGAAGCCGAAGAAGCCGTTCGCGTCTTGTTGCGCTGGGCAGGTGAAGATCCGGCACGAGAAGGCCTGAAGGACACGCCTGCGCGTGTCGCCAAGGCGTATCGGGAAATTTTCGGCGGCTACGATCTCGTGGCGGAAGACGTGCTCGGACGAACCTTCGAGGAAGTCTCAGGCTACGACGATATCGTGCTCGAAAAGGACATCCCCTTCTATTCGCATTGCGAGCACCACATGGTGCCGATCATCGGCAAGGCCCATATCGCCTATCTGCCGAACGGCCGCGTGCTCGGCCTTTCCAAGATCGCCCGGGTCGTCGATATCTACGCCCGTCGCCTGCAGACGCAGGAAGCGATGACGGCGCAGATCGCAAAGGCCATCGACGAGACCCTCATGCCGCGGGGCGTGGCGGTGATGATCGAGGCCGAGCACCTGTGCATGGCGATGCGCGGTATCAAGAAGCAGGGCGCGACGACGCTGACGACCACCTTCACCGGTGCGTTCAAGAGCGAGCCGGCCGAACAGGTCCGCTTCATGACGATGCTCAGGGGCTTCAAGTAAGCTCCGCCACCGCATGTTGAAACGCATGCAGCAACCCCCAAGTGCTACAGCGGCCTCGCGCGTCTGATCAAGACGCGCGGCGCTGTAGTGGAGCTCAGACGATGACGCTCACTTTTGCATCCCCCCCGCAGGACAAGGCCGAACTGGAAAGCGGCCCGGCCTTCACTCCGCGTTTCGACGAGAAGGGTCTGATCACGGCCGTCGTGACCGATGCCCGCGATGGCGAATTGCTGATGGTCGCGCATATGAACGCCGAAGCGCTGTCCCTCACGCTCGAGACCGGATTCGCGCATTACTACAGCCGCTCACGCGACCGCCTCTGGAAGAAGGGCGAAAGCTCGGGCAATTTGCAGACCGTCCGGGAAATACGAACCGATTGCGACCAGGACGCCGTCTGGTTGAAAGTCTCGGTGGCCGGCCACGATGCCACCTGCCATACCGGGCGCCGCTCGTGCTTCTATCGGACGGTCGGCGTCGCCGATGGCGAAGCAAAAGTGGCGATCACCGACGACCACAGGCATTTCGATCCGGCGCAGATCTACGCCGGCAACTGAGCATCTGCTTTTTTCTGGTTCGCCTGGTTGATATATTCATCTTTTGGCAACCAAACGGGCATCTAATCATTAATCTTGTAAGTGGTTCCCGCGGTAACGGCGGAGCACCAAAATGTGTTGCAGGCTGTATCCAATGTTTATCGGGCGGGCCGCATTTGTAGCCGGTTCAGTGCTATATCTCGATCATGGTGTCAGTCTTTCAGCGACCAAATGTGAGGCCGGCACCGGCATGTTTCGATGGCCGAATCGCTTCGGTTCAAGGAATATTCGGTAGTAGGGCTCGGCAGGGCTTCCTGCAGGGCCGTGTGCTGGAAGCTAATCTATTCGGCGGTGTCGGAGGTGCCGGATGCTGAACTGGACATTCACGCGTAACAGTCAGATTGCCGATCTTTCCGGCGCGAACGGGTCGTCGATCACGACCACTCCTCCAGCACTACCCATTTCCCAATCCGTGAAACCCAGGATTGCGCTGGCGCTCGGCGGCGGTGCTGCGCGGGGCTGGGCCCATATCGGTGTCCTGAAAGCCCTCGACGAGGAGGGTATCGAAGTCGGAATGATTGCGGGCACATCGATCGGTGCGCTGGTGGGCGGCTGTTACCTCGCCGGCAAGCTCGATGAATTGGAGGCTTTCGCCCGCTCGCTTACCGTGCGCCGCATTGCCGGCTTGCTCGATTTCGCGATCGGCGGCGGTGGCCTCTTCGGCGGTCTGCGGCTCACCAAGCGGATGCAGGAACATCTGCAGAACCTCAGTATCGAGGATCTCGACCGGCCCTTCGTGGCCGTCGCCACGGAGGTCTACAGCGGTCACGAGGTATGGATCGAGAAAGGATCCCTTATTACCGCCATTCGCGCATCTTACGCCTTGCCTGGCATTTTCGAGCCCGTCAACGCCAATGGCCGGACTCTCATCGACGGCGCGCTGGTCAACCCCGTTCCCGTTTCGGTCTGCCGCGCACATGAGCAGTTGCACGTCGTCGCCGTCAACCTGAACTACGATGTCTACGGGCGCTCGGCGGTGGTCAAGCACAGCGCCGGCATGGAAACGCCCGATGCGCCGGCAACGGAGGCAAACCGCTTTTCAGCACGGCTCGGCATGACCAGCGTCATGGTCCAGGCCTTCAACATCATTCAGGACCGCATTTCGCGCGCCCGGCTGGCTGGCGATCCGCCGGATCTGTCTCTCCACCCGAAGCTGAACGATATCGGACTTTCGGAATTCCACCGCGCGGGCGAAGCGATCGAGCGCGGCTATCAGGAAGCCAAGATCAAGCTTTCGGAAATCCGGCGCATGCAGGAACCGCTGTCCCGTTGAACGGCTGGGAGAATTCGCGGATCGGCCCAAGTGTTCCAAGGCCCGTTGAGATCCGGACACCCGGCGCCGCTTGTTTGATTTCCTCATTCCTGTGCTTGTCACAGGAATCCAGCCAGACCAAGTCCTTGGGCTGAAAGAATGCTCCCGCGCCGCAGACGCGGCGCTGCTGGATCCCTGTGACGAGCACAGGGATGAGGTAGAGGAGAGATTGCAGTCCTCCGAAAAGTTCCTACAGCGCCGCTCGTCTTATGAGACGCGCAAAGGTCGCTGTAGCACTTTGAGCTGCTGCATGTTTTTGTCCATTGATCGGCCACGATCAATGGACACATGCAGTGGCGCACGGTCGGTACTCAAGGAAATTCAAGCGCATCGCCATGTGTGCTGACAAAACCGAGCAGGGCTTCAACGCCATTATCCATCTCGCAGCAGCCATCATAAACTCAAAATGAATCTCAACAGGCCCTAGCCGGCGATATAGGCCTTGATCTGTTCGGCCTCGTTCTCGATGGCGCGGATGTGATACTTAACCACGTCTCCGATCGAGATAATGCCGGCCAGCCGGCCTTCCCGCTCCACGGGCAGATGACGCGCGCGAAATTTACTCATCATCTCCATCAGCGAGTCGACGGACATTTCCTCGCGACAGCAATAGACGTTCTGCCACATGACGGAAGAAACCGGCTTGTCGAGGCAGGCGGCACCATATCGGGCAATCGAGGCGACGATGTCGCGCTCCGTCATGATGCCAACGATATGCTCCTCCGGATCGACGACGACAACGGCTCCGATATGATTTTCATGCAGTAAAGACGCGGCCTGCTGAACCGTCACCTGCGCTGTGACCGTGATGACGTTGCTGCCTTTTTCATTGAGAATCGCTTTCACCGACATGCGCACATCTCCCGTTGCGACAAAACCGGGCCGACGGGAAGAGTTTCCGTCCGTGCCGGTCACTGCACTTTCTTCCGGCGGAAGGAAGACCGCGAAGACAGTGCAGATGGCCGCAGGAAACCCGTACCCATTCCGGCGCCTGCGCTGCCCTTTGCCGCTCCTCGAGCACAAAGCTACGCCGGCACCCGGCCTTTTCCGCGGTCGCCTCGAGCAATTCGGCGGCCGTGATGAATGGTGCTCCAGCGACTTCAGGAAATCAAGGCTTCTGCAGAAAGCCTGCCGCCTCTGCGGCGAAATCAGGCATCACGAAAATTCTGCGGTTGATACAATCGATTATCGCACTCTCGCCCGAAGGCGGCCGAGGCTTCTTCCCGGCTGGCGGCGCCTCACCCAACCTACCTTCGGGGATCGAAGAATGCGAACAGAAGGAAGCCGAAGAGGAAACCGCCGATATGCGCCTCCCAGGCCACGCTTCCTGCCCCTCCGATCGACAGAAAGCCAAAGCCCACCAGCAAATTGGTCAGAAACCATATCCCGGTGAAGACGAGCACGGACCGGTTGGTGAGCGTCTCCGCAAACGACAGCCGTCGATTGAGATGGGCAAACTGGCGGCTGATGCGACCGCTCGGGGAAAATACGAAACGGGCCGCCGCCCCCATCAAGCCTGAAACGACGCCCGAAGCCCCGATCACCACGGCCATCTCGCCCCAGTGGAAGATGATGTGCAAGCCGACGGCGGCAGCCGCCGACAGGCACCAGAACAAGGCGAGCCGAGCCATCCCGATCCGTCTGACGACGGGGGCGCCGAACGCGACCATCCAGAAGACATTGAAGATGAGATGCTCCCAACTTCCGTGCAGGAAGGAATAGGTCACCGGCGTCCAGAGCCAGACCAGCCCCTGCTCACCGAGCGGAAGCGTGTAGCGCACGGGCAGAAAGGCAAAGTTGAGGATCAGCTCCTGGTCGATCTCGGCCGGCAGGACATAGGTCCTCAAGACATGGACCGCGATCAGGAACGAAAGGATTCCGGTCAGCCCCGGCGGAAGATTGAAGGCGGGCTCGCGACTGCGGACGTCGGTACTGTCGACATCGGTTTCCGGTGACGTTGCCGCCTGATCCCGTTCCATAGCTGCCTCTTCCCTTCGGTCGCTGCGGTTGCGCCCAGACGGCGGCGAACCGCCCGCAGTAGCGCGCAAGGGATAAGCAAACAAAAAAACGCCGTCCAGTGAAAACTGAACGGCGTCACGCGCCGTTGCGCGCGCGTCAGTCGATGTGCTGAAGGCAATCCTTCGTGAAGTGCTGCCGAATGACATGGCAGCCGCCGGCGTCGAGCGCAATCGAAACCGGCCGTTAACCTTAATTTCGCCGTGGCACGAAAATCGCTCCATGCACTCAAGGACCACGCAATATGCCGCCGGCTATCTCGATCTGGGACGGTCTGCGCCGCAACAACGACCGATCGGGCAAGATGCGCAGCAGAACGACAATGGAACTGTTTCAATACTGGAACGAAGTTCGCGGCGGCCGCGATCTCCCGCGCCGTGACGAAATCCAGCCCGCCGATATTCGTTCACTCCTGCCCAACGTCTTCATCCTCCAGGCGCAGGCGGACGGTGGAATACACTTTCGTCTCGCGGGCACCCACATCTGCGGCTTGTTCGGCGACGAACTCCGCCACCGTCAATTCTCCGCCTTGTGGCTCGGCGGACAGCAGGAGGAGGCTGCCCGTATCGCCGGTCAGGTCGTGAAGCGATGCATGCCGATGCTACTGGCTGCGTCCGGCGCAACCGCAACCGGGGATCGGTTGGAAGTGGAAATTCTGCTTACCCCCCTCGCCTCTCCCGATGGAACGGGCGACCGCATACTCGGCGCTCTGTCGCCGCTGTCCCGTCCGATATGGCTGCACATGAAGCCATTGCAGCACCTTGTCCTGGAAAGCCGCTGTGCCGCATTGCCTGCGTCCGAATGCTCCACGACTGCCGGTCTTACCGGCAGCCGCATCGATGCCTGCGATCGCCCCTTCCGCATGGCGCAGCACCTGCGCGTCTTCGAGGGTGGAAGGCGAAACTGAGCGAACCTTCTGTTAATCGGTGCGGTCTATACTTTCGCCTGCAAAATATATCCATCGTAGAGTGATCATGTTCTCCTTCCAGCATGCGCAGAACAGCGCCCCGAAACCACATCAGGAAAGCGCCTTTCAGCGCGTTTCGGTCAATCTTTCGGGACGACTGATGCTTGCCAGTCACGAGGAATATGACTGTACCGCCCTGGAGATGTCGCCGGGCGACGTTCTGTTGACCTCGCCCGCGCGTCCGCGCGGCGGAGAGCGTATCATTGCCTATGTCGACCATGTGGGTCGCCTCGAAGGCACGGTGTCACGCGTTGCGGACGATGCGTTCGTGATCCAGCTCAACGCCACGGAACGCAAGCGCGAGAAGCTTGCGGCACAACTGACCTGGATCGCCAACAAACACGAACTCGGTCTGCCGGAAGACCGGCGCCATGACCGGCTGGCACCTCGCAAGACATTGACGGAACTCACAGTCGATACCGGCGAGAGATACAGCTGTCGGATCATCGACCTCTCGCTTTCCGGCGCGGCGGTCGACATCGACACACGGCCTGCCGTAGGATCGCCGGTCAGGCTGGGTAACATGAAGGGCAGGATCGTCCGTCATTTCCAGGAAGGCGTCGCCATCGAATTCTCCGGGATACAGTCCCGCGAGGCACTGACCGAGTTTCTGTAAGCACTAAGGCGTGTTGAGATTCATCTTGAGGTTATGGCGGCTGCTGCGAGATGGATAATTTCGTTGAAGCTCTGGTCGGTTTTGTCGCTACGCATGGCGCGACGCGCTTGAATTTCTTGGATACCGACTGCGCAGCCCACTGCATGTTTCCTTTGATCGTCGCCGATCAAAGGACAAGAACATGCAGCAGTCAAAGTGCTACAGCGACCTTTGCGCGTCTGATAAGACGCTGCAATCTCTCCTCACCCTCATCTCTGTGCTTGTCACAGAGATCCAGCAGCGCTGCGTCTGCGGCGCGGGGGAATGTTCTTTCAGCCCAAGGACTTGGTCTGACTGGATCCCTGTGACGAGCACAGGGATGAGGAGATCAAGCCGGGGCGGGTATCCCGAATCTCAACAGACCTTAGAGGCGGCGCTTGCGTCAGCGGACCGCCTTGACCAAGCCTCTGCCCTCGCCTAGTCCAAAATCAACTCTTCCGCAGCGGGCCGGCAACAGAAATAGCTTCTGGTAAACCGGGCGTTACGCTTCCCGGCGATCCGACACTATTTCCTGCTGGCTCCGATGGGTCCCACCGTCACCGGCTGCATGGCTGGCGGGACGCGCAATCGCGGCTCTGCTACGCTCGCCGCACATAGTATTCTCACCTATATTCAATGGCTTACACGGATTTGCACCGTCGTCGCTCCCGGTGGCCGCCGACAAGCAGCATGAAAATCGATAAAATTTGAATCGAATTTTATTACTGTTCGCCTCAATTTTTATTCTTATGTTATTCGAGTTTGTTCTTGTTTTTACTTCCGATCTTCGCCGCCGGTAAAAAACTCTGTGCCAATGTCGAACCACAACGGGGAGACAGACATGCGCACAATCATCACCATGGCGATCGCTGCCGCAGCCCTTGCCACCGGCCTCATCGCCGGGCCGGCTTACGCGGTGCCGGCGAACATGACGGTCGGCGGCGCGACCAACCCGCCGATCGGGCATTACGAGTTCTGCAAGGCCAATCCCTCCGAATGCGCGGCCATTGGCGCGGACCATGGCCCGTCCGTGCTGACGCGCGACAGCTGGAAGAAGATCCTCGAAATCAATTACGAGGTGAATCAGGCGATCGCCCCGATGACCGACATGGAAATCCATGGCGTCGAGGAAAACTGGTCCTACCCGGACGCCGTCGGCGACTGCGAGGATTACGTGCTGCTGAAACGCCGCAGGCTGATCGAAAGCGGCTTCTCCCCCGCCGATCTTCTGATCACCGTCGTCCTGCAGCCGAATGGCGACGGTCATGCCGTCCTGACGGTGCGCACCGACCGCGGCGATTTCATTCTCGACAACATGCGCAGCAAGGTGCTGCTCTGGTCGGACACGGAATATACCTACCTGAAGCGGCAGTCCTCGGAGCATGCCGGGCGCTGGGTGAAACTGCAGGATGGCCGCGCTCTCGCCGTCGGCAGCGTCAGCGCGCAATAACGGATGAGCAGGCGCCGGCCATGGCCCGCGCCTCTGATCGGCCCCGGTCGGCACTACCCCGTCCGGCCCGGGCCGATTTTCTCCGGGCGGCGCAGACCCGCCACGCTTCACCCAATATTAACCAAGTTGGACGAGCCTTGGCTGCGAGCGAATTCCGCGCGGCGAGGTCATCCAGTGGCCTTCGAGCGGATAGAACGCGCGCCCTGATCAGCTACCCTACGGCGCAGCCATGAACCCGCCCCACATTCCCGAACCGGAACTCCTGCCGCTCCTTTCGTCCCGCTTCGTCTACAAAGCGGCAGCAGCCGTCGTGATCCTCCTTGCGCTGACAATCACCCTTTCCTTTTCCGGGCAATGGTTCGGCCGACATCTCGCTGAGGCCGGCCACACGGCAAGCCGCGAAACCTATGACATCTTTATCGGCCAGGACCATTTGCGCCTGCCGGCGAATGTCATTCGCTTCGAAAACCAACGTAGCACGAGCATCGTCGGGCGCGTGGATCTCTATCTCACCTGGCCCGGGCTGGAAGGCTACGGCGAAGAGACGCGGCCCTTGTTCGACGATGTCAGCCGGCCGGAAAACCTGATCTTCCTGCAGGTCGCGCAGAGTACGATGTCTCGCGACATGTCGGGGCGCCTCGCCCCCGTCTACCGCCATATCCTGCAGGACGCGCCGCAGGCCGGCCCCGAGGGCCTGACAAGGTACGACGCAAAGCCGGATTCGAGCTATGCCGGCGAAGTCTTCTTCATCGCCGAGAGAGATGAGCGCCCTGCCTACGTGCTGCGCTGCGTACTCCCCGAGACCACCGCGGCTTCGACCAGCGCCGATTGCCAGCGCGACGTTCACATGGGCAAGGACCTCATCGTTCTCTACCGTTTCTCCAGCAGGTTGCTGCCGCAGTGGCGTGCCATCGAAGATTCGATGGAAACTTACATCAGCACGCATCTCGTGCCGTGATTTTGACGAAGAGTCGTGATGCAGCCAATGCGCCGGCTAGAACGGGATGGGGGAGTATGCGCGGGGTTTTCGGCCGAGCCTACCAAAACGTCATGATCTAGTGCGGGCTGAAGGTGCCGATCCTGAACAAAACGACCTGTGGCGGGCAACCAATCATTCATCATAAACCGATTGGTAACGCTATCCCGATACTGTCTCGGGAAAGGTCGTATCCGGAGACGGCATCCGGACGGCACCCCTGATATGAGAATGAAGAGCGATACAGTGTCTCAATCCGTTTTTTTTGATCTCGCGAAACGCCCGTTCGGCGTCTTTACAGAAGTTATGGGGCGGATTTTTCTCGCCGGCCTGATCGCCGTGCTGACCTTTTCGGCGCCCGCCTTCGCGAATTCCAAATATGCCGGCATCGTCGTCGACGCGAAAACCGGCAAGGTTCTTTACGGCGAAGACGCTGATCAATTACGCTATCCGGCCTCGCTGACGAAGATGATGACGCTGTATCTGACGTTCGAGGCGCTCGAAGCCGGACGGATCAGCAAAAGCACGCCTGTTCCCTTTTCCAAGAAGGCGTCGGCAGAGCCGCCGTCGAAGCTCGGTGTGCGCGCCGGGCGATCGATCACCGTCGAGCAGGCGATCCTCTCGCTGGTGACGCGCTCCGCCAACGATGCGGCGACGGCGCTTGGCGAGCTCCTGGGTGGTTCGGAACAGCGCTTCGCCCGGATGATGACCAACAAGGCCCGCGCGCTCGGCATGACGCGCACCACCTATCGCAACGCCCATGGCCTGCCCAATTCCGAACAACGGACGACGGCCCGCGACCAGGCCCGCCTCGGCATCGCGCTCCGGCAGCATTTCCCGCAGTATTACGACTACTTCTCCACGCGCAGCTTCCGTTTCGGCAAGCAGACGATCGGTAACCACAACCGGCTGCTCGGCAACGTCCGCGGGGTAGACGGTATCAAGACCGGCTATACGCGCGCTTCCGGCTTCAATCTCGTAACCTCGGCCCAGCTCGACGGGCGCAGCATCGTGGCGGTCGTCATGGGCGGCACGTCGGGCGGCGCCCGCGATGCGCAGATGCGCAAGCTCGTCGCGAAATACATGCCTTCCGCATCGCGCCGCGGCAGCGGCAATCTGATCGCCGAGGTCCCGGCCGAACCCGTGACGACGGTAGCCGAAGCCGAAGTACGGCCGGCCACCGCCGCAGCTGTCGCGTCGGCGGCAATGGACCTGCCGAATACCGGCCCGGTCCCGGATTTCCGCTACACCGGCGAAAGCGCCGCCGGCGTCGCAATGGCCTATGCATCGACGAAACCGGCCTCGGACAATCCCGTGCTCGCAGCCAAGATCGCGCCGAACACGCTCGACTCGCAGATCGCCAGACTTGCCCAGGAGCCGGAAGCCGCTGGCGACGTCGATACGCAGATCACCAATTCGGTCGCCACCGCTGAAACCGCACCTGCCGCGGCCGAAGCCAGCACCGAAGCGAATGTCGGCATGCAGGGCTGGGTCATCCAGATCGGCGCCACGCCCGACAAGACGCAGGCCATGACGCTGCTCGACAATGCCAAGGAAAAGGGCGGCAAGGCACTGCGTAACGCCACCCCCTTCACGGTCGCCTTCAGCAATGACGGAGCTCAGCTCTACCGCGCCCGCTTCGGCGGCTTCGACGATCAAGACAAGGCCGTCAACGCATGCAGGGCATTGAAGAAGAAGGGCTTCGCTTGCTGGGCGAGCCAGCAGTAAGAGACTCTATGAATGGCAGCCGGGCGCGTTTCTCCGGCTGTCCTCCTCGGTTTTGTACAGCGTAACGAGGTCAGCATGGCAATGAACGAGAACGTCCCCGGCGACACGATGATGGCGGACAGAAGAGCCAGACCATCGCGAATTCGGCTGCATCCGTTGCACGAGGCGGCCATGCGCATCGCGGACATCGGCCTGAACCGATCCAAGGCAAAAACGCGCGACCTGGTTGGCATGCTCCTTACGCATGGCGCGCGCGCCTGGCGTTCGACCCAGCCTCGGGCGGGCATCCATTTGCACGTCGCGGCACCGGGGCGCAGCCGCCCCCTCCGAATTCGCCTGCATTAGGCTCGAATTTGGAATATCGCATGCGGCTTTCCGCGCGCAGCCAGCGTTTCAACGCTTTAAACTCGATCATGCGGGCAGGTCATGGACCGCCCCTCATCCGCCTGCCGGCACCTTCTCCCCGCAAGCGGGGCGAAGGGAACTCGCGGCGCCCCACCGCTTTTCCCTTCTCCCCATCAAAATGCTACGGCATGCACATATCTCTTGCGCGCCGGTGCGGCGGATACTGCTCATGAATGGGATCCCTCGGGAACCCAACCGCCTCAACGCCGCTCGGTCGGGATTGCCCCTCAACCGGCTGCCGCCACCTTCTCCCCGCAGGCGGGGAGAAGGGATATGCCGCGCCCGCTCGCTCCCTCGGGCGGGCGGTGAATGCGGGGTTCAGTCGGCGCCGCTTGTCCCTTCTCCCCGCCTGCGGGGAGAAGGTGCCGGCAGGCGGATGAGGGGCGGGTGACCGCTAATGCCAATGTTAGCGCATATGGGTTTGATCCCAAGGACCCATCCGCAAGCCTCGCCACTGATGGAAATACAGATGCCGCCACTCCGGAGTAAATCCGCGAAGGGCTGGACAACAAGAGATATGTGCATGCCGTAGCATCAAAATGGGAGCAGCCGTGGTCATGAGCGCGATTTGTCGGACGCGTCCGCTCTCGCCGGCGAAGGTGGCCGCCGGCTATAAAAGGCCGAGTTCGGCGAGTTCACGCCGCAAGTCGAGCGGCATCTCCCCGCCATCGGCGAGCGAGGCAAGATCGCGCGGGGCTTCCTTCTCCTCGAGATAGCGCCAGCCCTGAAAAGCCCGACGCGGCTGCGGTTCCGTCTCCATGACTTCCGGACCGAGAAGGAGATTGCAGCGGCCGATGCCCTCGCCGTCGGTGAAGGTCTCGATGCCGATCAGCGGCTGACGCGCCTGAACGTATCCCTTGATCACCCAATAGAGCGAACCGCCGGCGAGAAGCTCTTCCGTACGCTTCGGGACCATCCGGGTCGTGTGGAAGGAGTGCGGCTGCTGCCCGGCTGCGATCGCCGCCAGGGCCTTGCGCGCTACCCATTCGCGCAGGTCCTCGATCGATTCGGCACCGACACAGAGTTTGATGAGATGCAAAGCCATGGCGAACCTTGAACACCCGGCCGGCGGCTGCGGTCAAGCCGTCCGGGCGTATTCGTCCACAGCCCCATCGGCTTCGGACTGAGCGCTCAGCACTCGACCACGTTGACGGCGAGACCCCCGGTCGATGTTTCCTTGTACTTCTCGTTCATGTCCGCGCCGGTCTGGCGCATCGTCTCTATACAGGCATCGAGCGGCACGAAATGCTTGCCGTCGCCCTTGAGTGCGAGCGAAGCGGCCGTAACCGCCTTGACGGCACCAAGGGCATTGCGTTCGATGCACGGCACCTGAACGAGACCTGCGACCGGATCGCAAGTCATTCCGAGATGGTGTTCGAGCGCGATCTCGGCCGCATTCTCGATCTGCTCGGGCGTTCCACCCATGACGGCAGCAAGACCCGCCGCGGCCATCGCCGACGCCGATCCGACTTCGCCCTGACAGCCCACCTCCGCGCCTGAAATCGAGGCGTTGTGCTTGATGATGCCGCCGATCGCCGCTGCGGTCAGCAGGTAATCCCGGATGCCTTCCTGATCGGCATCGTCGTGGAAATGCAGATAGTAGCGGATCGTCGCCGGAACGACGCCGGCCGCGCCGTTGGTCGGCGAAGTCACCACCCGGCCGCCGGCAG
The DNA here is from genome assembly GCF_017876815.1 of Sinorhizobium meliloti. NCBI lineage: Bacteria > Pseudomonadati > Pseudomonadota > Alphaproteobacteria > Hyphomicrobiales > Rhizobiaceae > Ensifer > Ensifer meliloti. The sequence continues at coordinate 3,668,335 of NZ_JAGIOS010000001.1, forward strand.
CATTCTCCTCATTGACCGCCATGGCATAGACGCTCAACCAATCATTTGCGAGGAGAGGATTGGTCTTGTTGGAGCGCCATTCCTCCTGCAGCTTGTCGTGGATCGCCCGGGCGCGCCGGCGCACCTTCAGCCCACCAGGCATGATGCCGTCCTGGCTGAGGCCGCGATCGATGCAACTGCTCATCGCCGTCCAGATGCGGTCGAGCCCGGCGTCGAGCTCGTCCGTCGACATGCTGCACTCTTCGTTCGCCCGCTTCATCTGGGCGATCGTCAGCCCGGAGCGCGCGGCCATGTCGAGCATCTGCTGGGCCGTGGCAAAGGGATAGGGCACCTTTACGCCGGCGGGCTTGTTCTTCTGGGCCCTCATCGCGTCCAGTTCCGTATCGGTCACCACGAAGCCGCCGCCGATCGAATAGTAGATGCGTTTCAGAAGGAGCCGGCCGTCCCGGTCGAAGGCGGAGAAGGACATGCCGTTTGCATGACCCGGCAGCGGCGTCTTCTTGTCGAAGGCGAGATCGGTTTTCGGCTGGAACATATAGCCCGGGTGACCCGGCGGGGTGATGCGGCCCGTACGCTCCACCTGCTCGATGATCCCGTCCATCCCGTCCGGCTCGACGAGATCCGGCCGCTCGCCCATCAGGCCGAGAATGACCGCCCTGCCCGTTCCATGGCCGATGCCTGTATGCGCCAGCGAACCATGGAGGCTTACCTTGATGGCGCCGACAGCCGCGTGAGACGGTCGCGGCCATTCATCCGACAGGATGAGATCGAGAAACCTGTTGGCCGCCGACATCGGCCCCATCGTGTGTGAGCTCGATGGACCGATACCGATCTTGAAAACGTCGAAGACGGAAAGAAACATGAATTGCCTGCCCAGAGCCTGACGCCACGCTGCTGCCGATGAGCTCCGCGTTCGCGTCGATGATAGGACCGAAACCGACCGTTTTCCTGCTCGGGCGGTGTCGATCATTTCCTAATATAGGATCGAACCCTAAGCGATCCTATGCCGATCCATCAGGCGACCGACCGACATTGGATTCTGTTCGTGCGACATGCCACTGAAGAACTGCGCATGTGTTCGGCGATCAAAAAAAAGCGATGCAGCCCGTGGACTGCATCGCCTGACATTTCAATCTATCTTCAGAAGCCGCCGAAGAGATAGGCGAGAACGAGAACACCCCCGAAACCCGCCACGGCGCGAACCGTCACGCCCCAGCACGACTTCTCTACTGTTTTGTCCATGATGTCTCCGAATACCGAAGCCCGGTAACCATTAAGTCGTGTGGCCGTTCAATAGCGAAGAATCTGTTAACACGCAATGGTGAAATATGGCGAAATAGTGTCAGAGCGATGCGGGACACCTTGGGCGCGGACACGAAGCCGTGTGCAAGCGGCGGAATCCCGGAGCGCCCGGCTCGATGCTCGCGCCTCGATTTCGCCGTGAGTCTTAAGACAGGCCAACATGGGCCCATCTTGCATTTTCGGACGGCCGTGCCAAAACACCGCTATGACCTCTGAAGATTACGTCGCGCTCGCCATCTTCGTCCTCCTCTGGGCCGGCTTCAGCTGGGCTTCCGACGGGGGGCGCGGCTTCGACCGCGTCAGCCTTACGCGTTTGATGAACGAGCACAGGGCGCGCTGGATCCGCAATTCGCTCAATCGCGAT